>CACWZZ010000016.1 GCA_902765485.1 uncultured Bacteroidales bacterium | reverse complement strand
CCGCTACCATCACCGCCACCGCCACCAACGGCACACCAGATGACACCACCGATGACAAAACCGCTACCTGCACTATTACGGTTACTGACCCTGACCAAGAGGCTGCAGACGCAGTACTGGCTCTGTTCGATGCGTTGCCTGTGGCTGATGCTGTTACGCTGAATGACAAAGAGGCTATCGAAGCTGCACGCGCTGCATACGACGCTCTGACCGATGAGCAGAAAGCACTGGTTTCTGCCGAGGAATTGGCTAAACTGACCGACGCAGAAGCAGCACTGGCTGCTGCTGAGAAAGCCACAGGCGTTGAGAATGTACAAGGCAATGTGAAGAATGTCAAGACTATGGTGGACGGTCAGATTCTCATTCTCCGTGGCGACAAGGTATATACCCTCCAAGGCGCAGAGGTAAAGTAAAGCTATAGTAAGGGAATAGCAACCCTATACGAGAGCAAGTGGCTGAAAGGTCACTTGCTTTTTTGTGGGCATACATAGTTTTTGGCGATTTTTTACGGAGCCGGACTATCGTCCCGGGTATGAGTGCCCATAGTACCTATTTGTGAGCAAGCTCCCAATAAGGCACTTTGTGCCCTCATACACGCGATAAATTCGCTCGCTCCGCAAAAAAATCGTCAAAAAACTTGCGTATGTGCAATTTTTGTTGTAACTTTGCAGCCGCAAAGTGTTGACACAAATAATTTAAATCATTTAATACTTAAAACTATGGCAAAAAAAGCATTGAACAAGTGGACCGCGCCGAAGAGTGTCGCTCCCGAGAAAATCATTCAGTTTGGTGAAGGTAACTTCCTCCGCGCATTCGTGGACTGGATTGTATGGAACATGAACGCAAAGACGAACTTCAACGGTTCGGTGGCTGTTGTTCAACCGATTGAAAAAGGTATGGTAGAGTGGCTGAACGGTCAGGACTGCTTGTATCACGTGAATCTGCAAGGCCGTTTGGACGGTAAGGCTGTGAACAGTCTGGAGCGTATCGATGTTATCTCTCGCGCGCTGAATCCGTACACCCAGAACTGGGCATTCATGGCGTTGGCAGAGCAGCCGGAGATCCGTTTTGTGATCTCGAACACGACTGAGGCAGGTATCACTTTTGACGACAGCTGCAAGTTTACCGACGCTCCGGCAAGTTCGTATCCGGGCAAGTTGGTTCAGCTGTTGTTCCGCCGCTATAAGACGTTCAACGGCGATCCGACGAAAGGTTTGATCTTCATGCCGTGTGAGCTGATTTTCCTGAACGGACACCACCTGAAAGACTGCATCCGCAAGTACATCGAGCTGTGGAAAGACGATTTCGGAGCAGACTACGAGGGCTTCAAGGAGTGGTTCGAGAAATACAACTACGTTTGCGCAACGCTTGTGGATCGTATCGTTCCGGGCTTCCCGCGCAAGGACATCGCTGAGATCCAGGAGAAAGTGGGTTACAACGACAACCTCGTTGTGCAGGCTGAGATCTTCCACCTGTGGGTAATCGAGAAACCGGAGAACATGAGTATCGAGGAGCTGGAGGCAGAGTTCCCTGCGAACAAAGCCGGTCTGAACGTGCTGATCGCGGAGAGCGAGAAACCGTATCACGAGCGCAAAGTGACGCTGCTGAACGGTCCGCACACCGTGCTTTCGCCGGTTTCCTACCTCTCCGGCGTGAATATCGTTCGCGACGCTTGCAACCATGAGGTGCTCGGTAAGTATATCCACAAAGTGATGTTCGATGAGTTGCTGGAGACGCTGAACCTGCCGAAAGAAGAGTTGAAGGCTTACGGCGAGAGCGTGCTGGAGCGTTTCAATAACCCGTACGTAGATCACCAAGTGACTTCGATCATGCTGAACTCGTTCCCGAAATTCGAGACACGCGACCTGCCGGGTCTGAAGGTTTATCTGGAGCGCAAGGGCGAGCTGCCGAAGGGTCTGGTGCTCGGTCTGGCTGCTATCATCGAGTACTACAAAGGCGGTGTACGTGAAGACGGCGCTCCGATCCAGCCGAACGACGCACAGGAGATCATGGATCTGCTCAAAGAGCTCTGGGCTACCGGCGACACCCGCAAGGTGGCAGAAGGCGTGCTCGGCGCAACCGACATCATCTGGAAAGAGAGCAAAGAGGACCTCAACAAGATACCGGGTCTGACCGACCTCGTAGAGCTCTACCTCAATTCGATCGAGACCATCGGTATGCTTCCGACCGTTCAGGCTATGCTGGCTGTCGATAAGGTAGATGACGTCGTCGCAAAGATCAAGAGTTTATTCTAAAAACCTCGACATATCGGCATATCGGTATATCGACATATCGAAGAGTTTATGACCAATATTCTAAAAATCAATCCGGCGGATAATGTGGTGGTAGCAATACAGCCGCAAGCCGCCGGAGCGGTTATCGAAGTGGATGGCAAGCAGATCACCGTGCTGGAAGATGTGCCTGCCGGACACAAGATTGCCATCAAAGATCTTGCTGAAGGCGAGAACGTGATCAAGTACGGTTTCCCGATCGGGCATGCCAAAGAGGCAAAAAAAGCCGGTAGTTGGATGAACGAGAATAACATCAAAACGAACCTCGCCGGACTGCTTTCCTATGAGTATCACCCGAAAGAGGTAGTGCTGAATATTCCCGATGAATCCAGGACTTTTATGGGTTACCGCCGCAAAGACGGGCAGGTCGGCATCCGCAACGAAGTGTGGATCATTCCGACCGTTGGTTGCGTGAACGGTATCATCCAGAAATGCGCAGAGCGTCTGCGTCAGGAGACCGGAGCCGACAATATCTTCGCTTTCCCGCATAACTACGGCTGTTCGCAGCTCGGTGACGACCACGAGAATACGAAGAAGATCCTGCGCGACATGATTCATCATCCGAACGCAGGTGCGATCCTCGTGGTGAGCCTTGGATGCGAGAACAACCAGCCCGATGTGTTCAAAGAATTCTGCGGTGAAATCGACGAAGATCGCGTTAAATTCGTGACGACGCAGAAGATTCAGGGCGATGAGGTGGAGTACTGCATGCCGATCCTGCGCGAGTTGTACACCAAGACCCAGCACGACAAACGTGTGGCGGTTCCGTTGAGCGAGTTGCGCGTGGGTCTCAAATGTGGCGGAAGTGACGGTTTCAGCGGTATTACTGCGAACCCGCTGTTGGGTATGTTGAGTGACTGGCTTGTGGCGCAAGGCGGTACGACCGTGCTGACCGAAGTGCCGGAGATGTTCGGCGCCGAGACGATCCTGATGGACCGTTGCGCGAACAGAGAGTTGTTCGACCAGACCGTTGCGCTGATCAACGATTTCAAGGATTATTTCCTGAGTCACGGAGAGCCGGTGGGTGAGAATCCGAGTCCGGGTAACAAAGCCGGAGGTATATCGACGCTTGAGGACAAAGCGCTGGGTTGCACCCAGAAATGCGGCAAGTCGCTCGTTCGCGGCGTGCTGCCATACGGTGAGCGGTTGCAAGTAAAGGGTTTGAACCTTCTTTCTGCTCCGGGCAACGACCTCGTGGCTTCAACGGCTTTGGCTTCGTCCGGATGTCACATGGTGCTCTTTACCACCGGTCGCGGTACGCCGTTCGGTACGTATGTACCGACAATGAAGATCTCCACCAATTCGAATCTGGCGAAGAACAAACCCAATTGGATCGATTTCAACGCCGGTGTGATCGCTGAGGGCGAGCCGATGGAGGACGTGGCTAAACGCTTTGCGGAGTTCGTGATCGCTGTGGCAAACGGCACGAAGACGAACAACGAGAAGAACGGCTACCACGAGATAGCGATCTTTAAGAACGGTGTCACTCTTTAGTAGCCTCTTCTATCCCCGTGTCTGCCCTATGTGCGAGCGGTACATCGGGGAGCAAGGAGTTTGTCTCTGCGAGGAGTGTATCGCGGCTTTGCCTCGGACGGAGCAGGCGTCGATCTATCAGAATAGTACGGAGATGGCTTTGGTTGGTGCGACACACGACATGGTTGCTGCTGCCAAAGCCATGCATCTGAAACGCGCTGCGGCGTTCCTCTTCTACGAGAAAGATCATCCGATTCAGCAGCTGGTGCATAAGATGAAATATGCGGATCAGCCGCTCATCGGATACCACTTGGGAAAGCAGGCTGCGATGGAGATGCAGGACACGGATTTCTTCGATGAAATCGAGGTAATTGTGCCTATGCCGCTGCATCCGAAGCGACTGAGAGAGAGGGGCTATAACCAGTCGGAATACATCGCCCGAGGGATAAGCGACTACACCGGTATTCCGGTGGATACAAGCCATGTGACCCGTATCCGGAATACACCCAAGCAGGCGTTGCAGAGCGGCGAGGGGCGAAAACATAATGTGGCGGACGCTTTTGCGGTGAACCATCCGGAGCAGATGTACCACAAGCATATCTTGCTGGTGGACGACCTGATTACTACCGGTGAAACCGCGAGAAGTTGCATTCGCGCCATGCGTCTCTTCCGAGGCGCAAAAATAAGTGTCTTTGCGTTGTGCAAGGCGCAATAGAGGTCTAGGACTCCTAGGTTTCTAGTGTCCTAGGATCCTAGTAAAAAATATACTATGACAAAGAAATACGATTTTTTAATTATCGGCGGCGGCGTAGCGGGAATGAGTTTTGCGCTCAAAGTAGCCCGCACGGAGAAATACCGCATCGCCCTATGCTGCAAGACGACGCTGGATGAAGCCAATACGGCGAAAGCGCAAGGCGGCATTGCATCTGTCACCAACTTGTTGGTGGATGATTTCGACAAACATATCCATGACACGATGGTAGCCGGCGACTGGCTGAGCGATCCGGCGGCAGTGGAGCAAGTGGTGCGCAATGCGCCGCGGGGAATAGAAGAACTCGTCAACTGGGGCGTTAATTTCGATAAGAAAGACGACGGTTCGTTTGACCTTCACCGTGAAGGAGGCCACTCGGAGTTCCGTATTCTGCACCATGCGGACGACACGGGTTTTGAGATTCAGCGCGGACTGATGGAGGCGGTACGCAACAATCCGTATATCGAAGTGCTCGAGAACCATTTTGCGGTAGAGATCATTACGCAGCACCATCTGGGTGTGCGTGTGACGAGACGGACACCGGATATCGAGTGCTACGGCGCGTATATCCTGAATCCCGAGACGCAGAAGATCGATACGTATCTGAGCCGTATCACGCTGATGGCGACCGGCGGAACGGGAGCTGTCTATGCCACGACGACTAATCCGGAGATCGCTACGGGCGACGGAATAGCGATGGTTTATCGAGCGAAAGGGCAGGTCAAGGATATGGAGTTTGTGCAGTTCCACCCGACGAGTCTGTTCAATCCCGCCGAGACCCATCCTGCGTATCTGATCACCGAAGCGATGCGCGGTTACGGAGGTATTTTAAGGCTGCCGAACGGCGAGGAGTTTATGCAGAAATACGATCCGCGTCTGAGTCTTGCGCCGCGTGATATTGTGGCGCGCGCGATCGATAACGAGATGAAGATTCATGCCATCGACCATGTCTGTCTGGACGTGACACATAAGGATCCGGAGGAGACCAAACACCATTTCCCCAATATCTATGCCAAGTGTCTCTCGATAGGCATTGACATCACCAAGGACTACATCCCGGTAGCTCCGTGTGCGCACTATATGTGCGGCGGTATCAAGGTGGATCTGGATGGTCAATCATCTATCCGTCGGCTGTATGCAGTAGGCGAATGTTCATGCACGGGTCTGCATGGCGGAAACCGCTTGGCGTCCAACTCGCTCATTGAGGCGGTAGTATATGCCGATGCGGCAGCCAAACATAGTCTATCTGTGATAGAAAACTACGATTTCAACGAGAAAATTCCTGCATGGAACGATGAGGGTACAATGAGTATTGAGGAGCGCGTTTTGATTGCACAGGACGTCAAAGAAGTGGGACAGATCATGTCCACATACGTCGGTATTGTGCGTTCGGACGTGCGTCTGCGTCGCGCGTGGGAGAGGCTCGATGTGCTGTATGAAGAGACCGAGGATCTGTTCAAGCGCGTGAAGGCGACCAAGGAGATTTGCGAGTTGCGCAATATGATCAATGTGGGCTATCTGATCACCCGTCAGGCGATAGAGCGCAAAGAGAGCCGTGGTCTGCATTACTCGATTGACTACCCCAAAACGAACAACGAACACCCCCAAGAGGTGTGGTAAATTGAGAGTTGAGAATTCTTAGCCCGAAGGGCACGATTATTTGACAAGTCAAATTTTGAGAATTGAGCATTGAAGGCGATTTCGTTATATAGTGTCATTCCTGTGCGGGCGGAGGCAAGCGAGGGAGCGGAGCAGAATACCCAGATTCTGTTCGGCGAGACATTCGATGTGCTGGAAGAAAAAGACCGATGGAATCGGGTGAAATTGCACATTGACGGACAGGAAGGATGGGTCGATGCCAAGATGGTAACGAAGATGTCTCCAGCGGAGTATAAGTCTTATCACGAGGCATATACCGGTTCCTCCGCTATAGTGGCAATGCCGATGGTGTACGCCGTGAGTGAGAACAACGGACAGACCATTCCTCTGACCGCCGGAACAAGGCTCGCGAAGTATACTATAACCTCTCCCCAGCCCTCCGCTCAAGGGAGGGAGATAAAGATCGGGCGGTTTGAAGTGCTGGGTGTCGGTTTTCGTATCGATCCCGGTATGGTAATAGCAAAAAGTCTCGATTTGAACGAACAAAATCTGCTTCAGGCAGTACGTTTCTTTCTCAATATTCCGTATCTGTGGGGCGGCAAGAATGCGATGGGAATGGACTGCTCCGGGTTTACGCAGGTCGTCATGAGTCTTTTCGGCAAGGAGTTGAAGCGTAATGCAAGTGAGCAAGCAACGCAAGGCAGGAAGATTTCCGATCTCAAGCATGTGAAGGCAGGTGATTTGGTTTTCTTCGATCATGAGGATGGAAAAATCAGCCATGTGGGGGTTGCGATAGATAGCGAGCGGGTGATCCATTGCTCTGGGCGCGTGAAAGTAGAAAAGCTCGATTTCAACGGTATTTTTAACGCTGAGACGGGGTCATATTCGCATCATTTAGTAGCAATTAGGAGAGTTGAAAGTTGAAAGTTGAAAGTTGAAAGAAGTCGTCTAGTTGAAAGTTAATAAATACTATGAGTAAGAAGATCGTTGTTTTCACCGGAGCCGGAGTGAGCGCCGAGAGTGGTCTGGGTACGTTCAGGGACTCGGACGGGTTATGGGAGAAATACCGCATCGAGGATGTGTGTACGCACGAGGCATGGCTTCGCAATCCGCAGCTGTGTGTCGATTTCTATAATGCGCGGCGTAAGGACGCGCTGGCGGCGAAGCCTAATGCGGCGCATATAGCGATAGCGAAGTTGCAGCAGGCTGTGCCTGGAACACGGATCATTACGCAGAATATAGACGATCTGCATGAGCGCGCGGGAGCAACGGACGTAGTGCATTTGCATGGGGAGATCACGAAGTTACGTTCGGAGAATAATGAGACGGCTACGGTTCCTTTGGAGGGATGGGAGCAACATTACGGCGATCGTCATCCGGATGGATCGCTGTTGCGACCGTATATTGTGTTTTTTGGAGAAGGTGTCCCTTATTTCGACGAAGCCTGTCGTATCGCATCGGAAGCAGATATCATGGTCGTTGTGGGAACGAGTCTGAATGTTTATCCTGCGGCTTCTTTAATTCACTATGCGCCGAAGAATTGTCCGATTTATTTTGTAGATCCCGGTCAGCCGGAGTTTGGTATGTGGGCAGACCGTATCACGCATATACGGAAAAAAGCCACCGAGGGTGTGCCGGAGTTGGTTGAGAGACTGATAGCTGAATGCTGAAGGCTGACAGCTTATTTGAAGCCGAAGACGAAATAGACTGCGGCGATTAGGAACAGGCAGGCTACGAAATGGTTCCAGCGCAGGGGCATGTGGAATGCTACTGCGGAGAAGAGCACAAAGACCATCAGCGTGATTACTTCCTGAATCACTTTGAGTTGCATTAAGGAGAACGGACCGCCGTTCCCCTCAAACCCTATGCGGTTTGCGGGCACTTGGAGACAGTATTCGAAGAAAGCTATTCCCCACGAGAGGAGAATGACGAAAATCAGCGGTGTGGCGTTGGTGAAGAAACCTGTTTGTTGGAGTTTGAGGTGGCCATACCAGGCAAGCGTCATAAATACATTGGACGCGAGGAGAAGGAGAATGGTGTATAATGCGTTCATAAAGAGATTTGATGATTTGATGATTTGAGGATTTGATGATTTGAGGATTTGAGGATTTGAAGATTTACAATTTACAGTTCGGAAGGTAGTCCGTTTTGATGTTGGTCAAAGCGCCGTAGATCGAGTCGAGCGCTTCGGGATTGAGTGCTTTGATTTGGTCGAGCAGCGTTTTGACTTTCTCGCGCGAACTGACATGTTCGAACGGACATAGTTTGGTCTGCTTCCGGTAGCTGCGCATAGCGGCATAGGAGATGATGTCCGCTTCGTCAATGAGACATAGCGGCCGGATGAGTTGGAGCGGCATCTTGTCCATCTGCAGCATAGGCGGCATGGTGGCAAATGCGCCTTGGAAGATGAGGTTCATGAGCAACGTCTGGGCTATGTCGTCGCGGTGGTGTCCGAAAGCGATCTTGTTGCAGCCGATCTCTTGCGCCACGTTGAAGAGTTCTTTGCGTCGAAACCATGAGCAGAGAAAACAAGGAGAAGAGTGAGACTCGTTTCGGGGAGAGGAAATTTCAACGTCTCTTACGAGGAGCGGCACTTTCGCTTCGTCGCAGAAGGACTGCAGGTAACTGAGGTCGGTGTGGTAATCCCGCTCTCTGACGCGCACATGAAGGGCTGTTACTTTGAATCGCGGAACATAGATCTGTGCGCGGCGACCCAGTAATTCGGTCAGCAGAAGAGAGTCTTTTCCTCCGCTGAGACCGATCAGTATATGGTCGCCGTCGGCAATCAGCCCATAGTCTGCACAAGCTTTGTGAAAGCGTTTGGTGAGCCGCTCGCGCTGTTTCTCCAATGCTATTTGTTCCGGCGTTTTGATCACCTCTGTTTATTGATGCTGATCAGATGACTTACTTTGCGGCTCGCTTCGCGTTGCAGTTTGATACAGAAATATATCAGCACCAGTGTGCAAACAGATGCGGCAATAGGGTTGACGTCTCCGCTCATGGCGATGGCATCATATACGCCGTGTGCTATGAAGGGGACGAGGAACACTTTGGCTGCATTCTTGGGAGAGGGATCCACGAAATGGTAGATAGCGTAGTAATATCCCATCATAATAGCGAAGGCATAGTGTCCCGGGACAGCGAGTAGCGCCCGCATAATTGCTGTGCCCATCCAAGCTTCTCCGCTCATGAGCACGTATCCGATGTTCTCCAGCGTAGCAAAACCCAGGCTGATAAAGACGGAATAGACGATGCAGTCGAAGTCTTCGTCGAAATGCGGGTTTTTTCTTAACAGCAGCCAGAGCGCCAGCAGTTTGGCTCCTTCTTCCGGAGCGGCAGCAACGAAAAACGCCATCGTAGTAGAGCCGAAAAGGGTGGTGGGGTTTCCTTCTCCGAAGAGCAAATAGCTGATATATTGCTCAATAGACGCAACGGGAAGGCAGATGAATACTCCGGCGAGGAAAGCGCGGAAGAGCCAGCTGAATGGTTCCGGATTCGGGTCTTTGCGCCAGATATACAGCCCTAAGAAGATGGCAGGCAGCACAGCGGCTGCGATCATAGTGTAATACATAATTATTGGTGGTTTTGTAGTTTGTAGGTCAATTATACTCGCTTTGGCTGTTGAGGAGCGTGCGGAAGGCTTTGGAGGGTTTGCCTTCGGGCGTGAACGATCCCATGTCGTATCCCCCCCATCCGAGAGGGATGTATTCCGCCGGCCGCCAGCCACCATAGACTTCGGGTTCCCAATAGAAGATACCCATGCAGGAGTCGATTCGCTCCATTCGTTGCACGAAATCGGCCATGACAGTATTGGAGAGTGTTTCGATGCTGTCGTAGATCGGTCCTTCGCCGTAATTCATCATACCCACTTCGCTGATCATTACCGGGCAATGGAATTCGCGGATCAGCTGGCGGACGTTGGTCTCCGCAAGGTCGTTCATTTCGGGCCATGACTTATGGCACCACGCTTCCATCATCGGGTAGTGTGAGAGTCCGATCATGTCCCAGAGACCGCCATGTTCTTTCATAGCGCGCCAGAACCAGTCGCGGTACATATAGGCGTTGTCCACATGCACGATGACCTGAATGTCCGGGAAGGCTTCTTTGGCGGCTTTGTATCCGACGGCTGTAAATCCCGCGTAGCGGTCCCAGCAGCCGTTGGCGTTGTTGTCTTCGAACACCAGTTGCCCAACAGGCCAAAGCATTCCGTTCGGGGTCTCGTTTCCTATTTGTACCCATTCGGGTTTGATTCCTTTTTCCTTGAGCGCATAGAGTACGTCGAGTGTGTGTTCGCGCACGGCTTCGCAGAGTTGGTCGTAGTCGTAGTTCTGCCAAGCCGCGGGGATCGTCTGATGCTGCGGGTCGGCGAAGAAATCCGAATAATGGATATCGATCATGAGTCGGAGTCCCTGTTTGGCGGCACGAGTAGCGAGGGTGAGCATGTCCTCTTTGTTGCTCCATCCGGTGGAGTGGTTTACCCAGACACGGAGACGTACGGCGTTCATGCCTGCTTCGCGGAGCAGCTGCATGCACTCGCGTTCGGCTCCTGTTTCGTCTCGGAAGAGGACGGAGTCGTGCTCCATTTCGCTCAGCCAACTAAGGTCTCCTCCTTTCGCCCATGATCCTCGGGCGGTGTCGGTGGAGTGGTAGCAACTCGTCAGAATGAGACTGACAGCAATACATAAAAAAGGAATACGTTTCATATTGTGTTGTTTTTCAAACAAAAAGCGGGTTATGACGTGTGTCATACCCCGCTCGGTACCGCGAGCCGGGGTCGAACCGGCACGCCCATCACTGGGCAAAAGATTTTAAGTCTTTCTTGTCTACCTATTCCAACATCGCGGCTTTCACCAGGAAATCGGGTGCAAAGGTACTACATTTTTTTGGAATACGCAAGAAATTAGTAAAATTTTCTTGAAAATATTGTGTATATTAAAAAAAAGCAGTACCTTTGTGGCGGATTTTGAAAATAACTAAAAAATATATTCTATGAAACGCACACTTCTTTGGGTGGCTGCATTGTTGATGCTTGTTTCCGCCCGAGCTTTCGCAGATGAGGGACAGATGGTTCGCTGTATTGCTTTCTACAACCTGGAGAACCTCTTCGACACCATTCATGACGAGGGTAAGAATGACTACGAGTATCTGCCGGACGGCGGAATGAAATGGACTTCTCTCAAATATGAGAACAAGGTCAAGAACATGGCTTACGCCGTGTCTCAGTTAGGAACCGATATCGATCCTCGCGGTGCAACGTGCGTCGGTGTAGCCGAGGTGGAGAATATAGGGTGTCTGTATGACCTCTGTGCGGAGGCGAACAGCAAGTACGGCCGGAGACTGAAACCGATCTTGTTAGAAGGTCCCGACCGCCGTGGTGTGGATGTGGGATTCCTGTATGACTCGGTTCTGTTCAAGCCTTCTAAAGTAAATGGGTTTGAGTTGAAAGCCCATTATGCGGACGGCGGAGAGATCAAGACCCGTTTGCAGCTGTGCGTGTCGGGTTATCTGATGGGTGAAGGCAAGCCGGAGAAGATCCATGTGATCGTTAACCACTGGCCGAGCCGTTACGGCGGAGAGTTATCTTCCCGTCCGGGGCGTGACACAGCCGCTATGCTGTGCAAGTCGATCTGCGATTCTATCTATTTGAAAGAGCCGAAAGCGAAGATTGTGATTATGGGTGACCTGAATGACGATCCGTATAACCATTCCTGCAAGGATGTGCTGAAAGCTCGCAAGTATCGCGAGGAAGTGGAGCCGCAAGGCTATTTCAATACGATGTGGCAGATGCTGGACCGCGGAATCGGTTCGCTGGCATACAACGGTTCGTGGAACCTGTTTGACCAGATCATTATCAACGAGCCGCTGATGAACGAGAAGTTGGAGTCCGGCAAATGGACTTATTGGAAGGCTCAGATCTTCAATAAGCCGTTCCTGACTGTACAGGAAGGGAAGGACAAAGGCACACCGTTACGTACGACCAAAGGTGGTGTATGGCAGAACGGTTATGGAGACCACTATCCCACAATGATTTATCTAATTCGACAAAAATAATGGAACTAAATCGAAACTCAGCTCCTATCCGGATGCGCAATTACGGTCGTATCGTACAGGACATGGTGGCTTACGCATCTTCGCTGCCGGCGGGTGGCGACCGTGAGGCATTGGAGATTTATATCGCTCTCTGCATGCGGCAGCGCAATATGGTGTGGAATAAGGATCAGGAATCGGGTATAGCGCGTGTTCGCGAGGATATTATTCGCCTTTCGAACGGCAAACTGACCTGCGACTCGCCAGCCTTTATGGCGCTAATGAATCCGGCAGAAAATACGCAACCCAAGAGAAGAAATGGAAGAGTCTAATCAGTTTAAAATCTTTGCAGGTTCCAAGGGTGAGAGTCTTGCCCGCGGTATTTGCGACGAACTGGGGTGCCAGCTCGGTAAAATCCATCTGGATCGTTTCTCGGATGGAGAGTTCTGTACCTATTTTGAGGAGTCCGTCCGCGGTCAGTCGGTTTATTTGGTGCAACCCACTTGTCCTTCCAGCGACAATCTGATGGAGTTGCTGCTGATGATCGATGCGGCGAAGCGTGCCAGTGCGTACAAGGTGGTGGCTGTGATTCCTTATTTCGGTTGGGCACGTCAGGACCGCAAGGACAAACCGCGTGTGTCCATCGGCGCCAAGCTGGTAGCGAACATGCTGCAGACGGCAGGCGCAGACCGTGTGATCACCGTTGATCTGCATGCCGACCAGATTCAGGGATTCTTTGATATTCCTGTGGACCATATCTACGGCTCGAATGTGCTGGCTCCGTATGTGGCAGGGATGAACCTGAAGAAACTGATTGTTGCGTCTCCGGACGTGGGTGGTTCGAAACGCGCATCTAATTTTGCGAAGAAACTGCACGTGCTGACCGATCGCGAAGTGCCGATGGTGATTTGTTATAAGAACCGTCCGGATTTCAACAAAGTGTCCGAGATTCGTGTGTTGGGTGATATATATGGTAAAGATGTAGTCATTTTTGACGACATCGCGGACACGGCCGGTACGTTGTGCAAAGCAGCCGAAGTGATGGTGGCAGGAGGTGCGAAATCTGTTCGCGCGGTAGTTACCCACGGTGTGCTCAGCGGCAATGCATGTGAGAAAATAGAGGATAGTCCGCTGGAGGAGTTGGTATGTACCGATTCGCTGCCGATCGACACGGCGAAATGCTCCAAGTTGCATATCGTTTCTCTTGCTTCGTCGATCGCTCACACCATCCGTGCAATTCAAAATCACACCTCTGTTAGCGAAACCAATGTACGGTAAGAAATTAAAAATTTAAAATTCAAAATTGAAAGGTAAAGTATATATCATAGGACTGGTGGCAGGCATTGCCTGCCTCTTGTCTGCTTGCGGCAAAAAGCAAGCCGTTGTGTCCCGTCCGTCTTTCTCGTCCGACAGTGCATACGCGTATGTCGAGAAACAGCTTTCTTTCGGTCCGCGCGTACCGAACGGAGCGGCTCACATGCAATGTGCAGTGTGGCTGATCGAGCAGTTGAGAGCTTGCGGCGCAGAGGTGGAGTTGCAAAAAGGATTCATGCCTGATTACCGCGGAGAGAGCCAGCAGATCTATAATATCATCGGGCATTTCTATACGCCCGAGACGGCTACGCGCCCGCGTATATTATTAGGTGCACATTACGACACGCGTCCTTGGTGCGACGAGGAAGAGGATTACAACGATCGTTTTTATAATGTCCCAGGAGCCAATGACGGTGCTTCGGGTGTAGCTGTGCTGCTGGAGGTGGCGCGCCAATTAGGCATGAAGATAGCGGATTCGACTTTCACCACTCCGGTGGATATTATCTTCTTTGACTGCGAGGATATGGGCACGCCGCGTGTTTATACCGGTGCAGAGCGCGAAGACACCTGGTGTCTCGGTTCGCAGTTATGGGCTACCAATTACAGCCGTCAGCCATCAGCTGTCAGTTATTCATTCGGTATTGTTCTGGACATGGTCGGAGCGCCCGATGCGGTCTTCCCGCTGGAGATGTATTCCACCAATTACGCGCAGAATTACCAGCAGCAGATCTGGCGTTCGGCGCAGCAGCTGGGTTACGGCGCGATGTTCTCCAACCAGCAGTCGTACCCTATCACGGACGACCATTATTACATCAATTATATCGCCGGTATTCCGTGCGTGGATGTGATTCATTATGACATCCGCAATGCGACGGGCTTCCCGCACTGGTGGCATACGCGCAACGACGATATGTCCAATATCTCCCGCTCGACCCTTCAGGCAGTCGGCGAAGTGGTCATGAGCGTGCTATGACCATCCGGATCGAGGATATTGATGTGGAGGTGGAGCGGAAAATGATCCGCGGGATGCGGCTGGCGGTGTACCCGCCGGATGGGCGTGTTCGGATGAGCGTACCGTTCTATATCAGCGAACGCGAAGTGCGGGATTTTCTGGTGCAGAAATGGCAATGGATATGTCGCAGTCGCGAGAAAGTGCTGGCGCGTCCGCGGAACAAATCCCGCGAATATGTCTCCGGTGAGCAGCATCTCTTTTTCGGAAAGCGTTATACGCTGCAGGTGGAGTCAGTCTCGTCCGGTACTCACGAAGTGGCGATAGAAGGAGACCAAATTATTCTGCGTTGCCGTCCGCAGACCACGGCAGAACGCCGCGAGGCAATCTTATACGAATGGTAT
Organism: uncultured Bacteroidales bacterium; assembly: GCA_902765485.1. Taxonomy (GTDB): domain Bacteria; phylum Bacteroidota; class Bacteroidia; order Bacteroidales; family Paludibacteraceae; genus Colicola. The sequence continues at coordinate 94,172 of CACWZZ010000016.1, read as the reverse complement.
CGGGCGCAACTGCATCCGGTTTTGGAACAAATGGTCAATGAATGGCTGGTCCGCATCGGCGAAGCGCCTGTCGAATGGAGCACGCGGCGCATGAAAAGCGAATGGGGCAGTTGCATCGCACGCAAGAGGAAGTTGCTGTTTAATTTGGAGTTAGCCCGCGTGCCGCGCGAATGTGTTGAATATGTGGTAGTGCATGAGCTGACCCATCTGTCGGTGCAGAACCACGGTCCGGCGTTCAAAGCGCTCATGACCGAACGCTTCCCGGACTGGAAAGAGAGACGCAAGCAACTGAGGCTATTATAGATTAAAACTGTGCAAGGATGAAAGAATTGAAATGCCCGAAGTGCGGGAATGTGTTTACGGTAGATGAGAGCGAGTATGCAGCGCTGCTGAGTCAGGTGAAGAACGCGGAGTTCGAGAGTGAGCTGGCGCGTCGAGTACATGAGTTGGAGCAGAGTCACAAGGCGCAACAGCAGGCGGATCAGGCTCGTCAGGCAGCGGAGCAACAGGCGGCGCAGTTGCGTCGCGACCAGCAGTTTGCACAACAGGTGCAGGCGTTGCAGACCCAGATACAGAGTCTGCAGGCGCAGATAGCGCAGGCGGAGCAGCAGAAGCAGTTGGCGGTGATGGAGTTGCGCCAGAAAGCGCTGACCGAATATGCCAAGAAAGAGCAGGAGTTGGCTACTCTCCGCAGCCAGATGGACGCGCAGTTGAAAGCGATGCAGGCGCAGGTGGAGTACTACAAGGATCTCAAGACCCGCATGTCCACGAAGATGGTGGGCGAGACGCTGGAGCAGCACTGTGCGACCGAGTTCGCACGGATCCGTTCCCTTTTCCCGTACGCCTATTTCGAGAAGGACAACGAGGTGGTAGAAGGCACGAAAGGCGATTTCGTCTTCCGCGACTATTCGGAGGACAAGGTGGAGTACATTTCCATTATGTTCGAGATGAAGAACGAAGCCGACGAGACGGCGACGAAGCATAAGAACGAGGACTTTTTGGCGAAACTGGATGCCGACCGACGAAAGAAAGGATGCGAGTACGCGATCTTGGTATCAATGCTGGAGCCGGACAGTGAGCTCTACAACGGCGGCATCGTGGATATGTGCCACCGGTATGAGAAGATGTACGTCATTCGTCCGCAGTTCTTTGTGCCGATTATTACGCTTCTTTGCCAGACCAACAAGAAGAGTCTGGACGCCAAGCGCGAGTTGGCAATCGTGAAGGCGCAGCAGGTGGACGTAACCAATTTTGAAGAGAAACTGATGACGTTCAAGGACGCTTTCGGTCGCAATGTGCGGCTGGCGAATGAGCGTTTCGCGGATGCAATCGACGAGATAGACAAGACGATTGCACATCTGCAGAAAGTGCGTGAGAACCTCGTCAAGTCGGGTGACAATTTGAGTCTGGCGGATAAGAAACTGCAGGAAGTGACGATCAAACGTCTGACCGCAGGCAACCCCACTATGCAGGCGAAATTCGAGGAAGCGAAAGGCGAGTCAGAGAGTTAGTGAATTAGAGAATTAGTAAATTAGGAGAATGAGTAAGTTATTAGAGATAAAAGATCTCCATGCCTCCATCGGCGGCAAGGAGATATTAAAGGGTGTGAACCTGACCATTAACGAGGGCGAGGTGCATGCCATTATGGGTCCGAACGGTGCCGGCAAATCGACGCTGAGCGCTGTACTGACGGGTAATCCGGCATACGAGGTGACGCGCGGCAAAGTGTATCTGAAGGGACAGAACTTGCTGGCGATGGAGCCGGAGATTCGCGCACGCGCAGGTGTGTTCCTTAGTTTTCAGTATCCCGTGGAGATACCGGGCGTGAGCATGACCAATTTTATGCGTACGGCAATCAACGCCAAGCGTGAGTACGAAGGCAAAGAACCGCTTTCGCCGCGGGAGTTCCTTGCATTGATGCGGGAGAAGAAAAAGATGCTGGAGTTGCCGGACAAACTGAATAACCGCTCGGTCAATGAAGGTTTCAGCGGCGGCGAGAAGAAGAAAAACGAGATCTTCCAGATGGCGATGTTAGAGCCGTGTCTGTCGATCTTGGACGAGACGGATAGCGGTTTGGATATCGATGCGCTGCGTATCGTAGCGGAAGGTGTCAACCGTCTCAAGACACCCGAGAACGCCTCCATCGTCATCACCCACTATCAGCGTCTGCTGGACTATATCGTGCCGGATTTTGTGCATGTATTGGCGGACGGCAAGATCGTCAAGACGGGTGACAAGAGTTTGGCGTTGGAGCTGGAAGAGAAGGGGTATGAAGGGTTGAGCCTATGAGTGAGATAATTATTCATAGTGGTGAGCGGTTCGAACAGGTCTATCTGAATGAGCCCGGACTGGATCTGCATTTCGTGCAGGAGGCAGGTTCGACGCTGAAGATTCATGTGCTGAACATTCCGGACGGGACATCGGGAGATCGAGATATTGAGATATCAAATAATATCGTTGTTGAGCAAATCGGAGAAGGCTGCGAAACGGAGATCTACGCGCTGGCGCATTTGCAGGGTGAGGCGCACGTGACGACCGAGACGCACGTGAAGCATGCCGTGGGGGGCGGCAAGTCGAACCAGTTGCTGAAATTCGTGCTGGAGGACCAAGCCCGCGGACGGTTTATCGGCGATCTGAAGATCGCGCCGGACGCCCAGAAAGTGGAGGCGCACCAGACTAACCGTAACTTACTGCTCTCCGAAACCGCCGAGATGCGTACGCAGCCGCAGTTGGAAATCTATGCCGATGATGTGCAGGCTACGCATGGCGCTTCTACAGGTCAGTTGGACGAGAGTGCGCTTTTCTATATGCAGCAGCGCGGTATTGATAAAGAAAAAGCGCGCCAACTATTGGTCGGTGCGTTTATGAAAGAGGTGATTGAAGCGATCGGAGAGCAACATTCCGCTGTCAGAGAGCAGTTACTGAACGCGATTGATGGAGTAGTCGAGTAAGTCAATCAGACTCTTCTTTTCCGCTGAGTCACGGAAGACCTGTAAGGCTTCTGTGGCTTGTTTTTTATACTCAATCATCTGCTGCACGGCGTATTCGTCGCCTTTGAACCGCAGCACAAAGGACTTGATCTCCTGCAGCGCTTTCTCGGTCTCGGAGCCTAACTCATTAGCTGCCAGCCGTTCTCCCAATGACCGGATGTGATCCGCTTCGGGTTGCGGCGCACGGCGGAGCGCGATGATGAGTGGCAGGGTCACTTTGCCATCACGCAGGTCACTCATGGTCGGCTTGCCGATCTCCTCCAAGTCGCTATAATCGAAGATATCATCTTTGATCTGGAAACAAAGTCCCAGCAATCGTCCGAACTGGCGGAGGGCGGTTCGTTGCCTCGTGGTGCAACCGGCAGACTCTGCGCCTATCTCAGCGCAGGCTTGGAAGAGTTGTGCGGTCTTCTGGTCGATGACCTTCAGGTATCGCTCTTCGTCGATCCACATTGATTGCCCGACGTGGAGCTGGAGCATCTCGCCGCCGGAGAGGCTGCGGCCTAACTGCGAGACGAGTTCCAAAATACGGATATTGCGCACTTCGGCTACCAGCCCGATCACTTTTGCCAGCATGTAGTCGCCCGTGAGAATGGCGACCTTGTTGCTCCACTGGGTATGCACGGCAGGCTGTCCGCGGCGGGTGCCCGAACTATCCACCACATCGTCATGCACCAAGCTGGCATTGTGCAACATCTCCAGAGCGACAGCCGAACGAAGGGTCTTGTCGGTAATGGGGTTGCATATCTGCGCAGAGAGCAGTACGATCAGCGGACGCAGTTGTTTGCCGGCACGCGCAACGATATAATCCAGCACTTTCTGCTGGATCTGCTCGTCCGATTGCATGGTCTCGCGGAGCGCCTTCTCGTATCGCTTCCAACCAGCCTCAACGGGGTGACGTATGTCTGATAAACTCGCCATTTTGTGAAAATCGAGCGCAAAGATACTAAAAAAATTGCACATATCAAAATTTTTTACTACTTTTGCCCAAAATTTAAATTCTTATCTCACATGAAACGCTTTAAACTACCCCAAGCTGCAACAATCGCAGGTATTGTTGTGTTGTCTGTTATCTTCATCGGACAGCGTATTTTACTAAACAAGAGTTTTCCGGATAAACCCATGAAAATAGTGGTGGACCGCAACGTGCCGCTGGTATCTATGATTGCCGGCGATGACGAGACGATCGGCAAGATTAAGAAAGGTGATACGGTTGATTATCTGGGAGTCGTAGCCGGAACGAGACATCATCCGTATGGTCTGTTGGTGCAAACGAAAGAGGGCGAACGCGGACTGCTGGCTGCGGCGGAGATGGGTTTCCCGATGATGATGGAGAACGGAAGCGACAGTCAGCCGGTGCAAGTGAAGAGCCTCTTCCGCGAGAAGGGCAAGAAAAAGGGCGCAAAAGGCACCTTATATTATAATATAGTTAACGCGCGCGGGGAGAAGAAGAAAGTACATCTGGACGAGGTGCGTCCTGTGCTGCCGGACAGCCTGAGCAAAAAGCGGCTGGATAAGAAAGGCGATTACTATATGACCAAAGCCAAATTCGAGCGGCTCTATATCGGTCATAAGTTGGCGGAGAACGACGCGCGCTATCGTCCGGCATGGCTGATAGACAAGACCAAGAAAGGTTTTCTGGCGTATTATCCGAATATCGAGGTCATTGATTCGGATGGCAAGTTCCGCAATCCGATGGTGGTTTACGGAGCCGACAGCGTGGCGGTCACTTATGCGTTTGAGGACAGCCATGCCAAAGGCAATAATCGCTGGATAGTCAAATGGATGCCGCTGCTGGGGACTATCGTAGATGTGGATTTCTTCGCTGCTATGATTGAGAGCTCGATGCGTTATGACTGGATTCACGGCGACGATGAGAATTATAGTGCGAAAGCAGAGATCGAATGGGGCGATATTCCGATTCTCTCCTATGTGGGGCTTTTCTTTTGGATCGTATTGGGTCTGATATGGATCTTCGTGGGCTTTACATTGGTGACTTTGCTCATGGAGGCGGCGCTCTATTGGCGGTTCACGTATTATCATCTGCCGGATAATATAGTAGCGATTCTCTTTGCTGTTGTAGCAGTTGTGGCAACTTATATCTGGACTGCGCTGATGGCGGTATGGGGATGTCTGTGGCTCTTCCTGCCGGTGATTCCGTTTGCCGGATATTGCGCTTATCTGTATTCCGTCCGTATGCTGTCAACAGCTCCGCATACCCGCTGCCCGGATTGCAAACGGATGGAGACGATAGAGTTCCACAGCCGTACGTTCCAGCGCGAGTACGACGAATGGCGTCCGGAGTCCAAAGCCATCAGTTCGCATACCGAGCGGTGGAAGACATGGACGGATGTGACGACCAAATGGAGCGACGGTTCTACTACGCATAGGCGCGAGGACGAACGCAATCATAGCCGTACGACCACTCAGTATGCCGACTACTCCGTGCTATACCATGTCCGGTTGTACCATCGCAATTACTACTGCCCTGAATGCGGGTACAAGGAATATAAACCGGAGGAAGAATTAACCGAATTGCAGCGTCATTATAAAGGTCAACACACTTCCGTAACGGAGAGTTGAGAGAATGTGTAATTTTTATGTCAATTTTTCCACATTTGTTTGCAAAAAAAGTAGTACCTTTGCAGCCGTAATTTTATGCAAGGCATAAAGGAGCGAAAAACAACATCATTTAACATAATAAAATCTAACAATTATGATCAAGCCTTTCATGGACAAAGACTTCCTGCTGCAGACAGAGACCGCGCAGGAACTGTATCACGAGCATGCTGCTAAGATGCCGATTATCGATTATCACTGTCACCTTATTCCCCAGATGGTTGCCGAAAACAAACGTTTTGAGTCGATTGCACAGATCTGGCTCATGGGCGACCACTACAAATGGCGCGCTATGCGTTCCAACGGTGTGGACGAGCGTTTCTGTACCGGCAAGGATACTACCGACTGGGAGAAGTTCGAGAAATGGGCGGAGACCGTTCCGTACACTTTCCGCAACCCGTTGTACCACTGGACCCATCTGGAGCTCAAGACCGCTTTCGGTATCGAGGAGCGTTTGAACCCGGAGACTGCACGCGCTATCTATGACAAGTGTAACGACCTGATTGCCAACGACCCGAAGTTCTGTCCGCGCGGACTGATGAAGCACTACCATGTAGAACTTGTCTGCACGACTGACGACCCGGCTGACAGCCTCGAGTGGCACAAGATGGTGAAAGAAGACCCGACCGCAGAGGTACGTATGTTGCCGACTTGGCGTCCGGACGCAGGTATGAACATCGAAGCCGCTACTTGGAAAGCCTATATCGAGAAACTGGCTAAGGTTGCCGGTGTTGAGATTCGCAACTTTGCGGACATGGTGGACGCTCTCCAGAAACGCCATGACTTCTTTGAGTCGATGGGTTGCCGTCTCTCCGACCACGGTATCGAGGAGTTCTACGACGAGCCGTACACCGACGCAGAGATCAATGAGATCTTCCGGAAAGCTCTCGCCGGCAAGGAGTTGAGCGTTTATGAGATCCGCCAGTACAAGCACGCTTACCTGCACGCGCAGGCTGAGATGGACTACGCTTCAGGTTGGACCCAGCAATACCACTACGGCGCTATCCGTAACAATAACTCCAAGATGTTCGCTCAACTCGGCGCAGACACCGGTTTCGACTCCATCGGCGAGTTCACAACCGCAAAAGCGATGAGCCATTTCCTCGACGAGATGAACAGCGAAGGACACCTCGCAAAGACCATTCTCTACAACCTCAACCCGTGCGCAAACGAAGTGATTGCCACTATGTTGGGTAACTTCCAGGACGGTTCCGTTCCTGGTAAGATTCAGTTCGGTTCGGGCTGGTGGTTCCTCGATCAGAAGGACGGTATGGAGAAGCAGATGATGGCTTTGAGTAACCTCGGTCTCTTGAGCCGCATGGTAGGTATGCTGACCGACAGCCGTTCGTTCCTGAGCTACCCGCGTCACGAGTACTTCCGCCGCACACTCTGTAACGTCCTCGGTAACGACATCGAGAACGGTATGATCCCGTACACCGGTTATGAGAAAGCCCGCGTTCAACAGATGGTCGAAGACATCTGCTACAACAACGCGAAGAACTACTTCAAGTTCTAAATGACTACGCATCCCCGCTTGCCTCTCAAAACGAGGGGTGAGCGGGGAGTGGTTAACGTGTAGATTTGCACGTTATTTATGGCAGATCTGAATAAATATTTTGAGTATAGATTTTCCTATCGCGATTGGAAAATCTAAAAAAAGGACCGACAATTGCAATTGCAGATAGTGCCACAATCAAGATTTAGCGGTTGTAACCGACAAGACCATGCCGGATATGGAGGAACTGAAAAGGATATTGTCAAAAGAACCACAACCACCGCACGACAGATTGAGTTGTGGATGGAGGTATTGAGAGAACGAGAGAAGAAAGGAATAATTATTGAAGAAAATAAAGATTTACAAGTCTATTTATGACATTGCAGCAATATTACATAGCAAAATTTAAGCAGTTATCTACTCGTGCAAAAAATGTTCTTGAATTATTAAAACTAGATAATGCTTTTTGCACGCTTGTTTATTTGACAAGCAAGGAAACTATATTTTCTGCTACTAATTGTGGGAAACAAACCGCTACAGAGATAATAGAGTTTATGGAAAATATTGTTGTCAATTATCCATTATCTATTGATAATATTAATGAATACAGGGAATATTTTTTAGATGAAGCAGTTATAGAGGGAACATCGGCATCATCTGTCCAGACTTTTTTGAAAAAATATTCCATTAGAACTTATAATCAATTAATTTCAGCTTATAATACTTATGAAATTGCTCCGCGTTCAAGGGATTTGATTGAACGTTTTATTCGTAATTGTGAAAGCCTCGCAAATAAAAAGGTTCTACTATGCAAAATTAAGGCTAAATATGGAGACCAACTAGATGATGTACTAGAGAAAAATTTGTATCATTATATATATGTTCAAAATTTAAGAGGTAAAGAGTTGGAAAGAATAGAGAAATATTATTCCAATATTTACGCAATAATAACAGATGTTCGCAAAGAGAATTCACCTGAGTATAGAATTCAGAAATTGTTTATTGAAAGGTTGGAATTTATTCTTACATTAGAAGATAACCAAATCCCTTCTTTTATAAAATATTATTTCCTACTGAATTCTAACGATATAGAATTTATTTTTAAATATAAAAAGGAACATGGTATAATTCCTGTTTTCTTCGTATTGGAAAAAATACTACTCATGTTCTTTACGCCACGTGCATTAGACATATTCTACTCATATTTTGGGTTTTATTCTTCTCCTATGTCAGTTGCTGAAATAGGAGACAAACTTCATAAATTACCTGTATATGTCAACAAATTGTTACGCCAGACTTTTTGCAAATTAGACACATGCATATATGACTTGTTAGAAACCACAAAGCAAGAAGTGTTGGACTATTACCCGTTTTTAAATAACTCTTTTTTTACAGAAAGTAATACACAATTTGAGAAATTGGCGGTAAAAGAAAAGTTGCAATATGAGTATGACGGATTCTGTATATTATGTAGATTACTCAATCCAGAACTTTGTTTTTCTGAATTATATCTTGATGCTAATAGTATAGTTACGCTTCATCAATCTTATCAAGAAAGTGGAGAAATACACTATAATACTCCTTTCTTCTTTGTATGTAATTCTGTCTTAACAAAATTTGATTATTATACAGCTTTATATCAAATAGGAAAAGAAATAGAAAAGAAGGGTATAAATTTCGCCATAGATTGGAAAAGATTCTGTTTTAAAAACTCATTGTGGCAAGATGGTGTAATACATGAGTTCGTTCCGGATGTAAAAGAGTTCTTAGGCTATCTATTAAAAAAGTTGTATAACATATCAGATTCAGATGATTCAAGGTATAGCGATTTGGAAAGTGGAGAAAAAGTTAATGTTCGTCAATTTCTGTATGAATATGTTAAAGCACAAGACAAACCTGTTTCTATAGAAGAAATGTTTGCTGCGTTTAAACAAGAATATCCGCAATATCCATTCTCAAATAGCAAGCAAATACGTACCTACGTATGTAAAGATAACCGTTTGAAGCCAATAGGAAGGACATCTCTGTATGTAATAGAAGAATCATTACAGTTTAAAGGTACTCTTCAAGATGCAGTAATAGAAGTACTAAAACAAGAGAAAGAACCTATAGCACGAGAAGAAATTTACAAGAAAGCTCTTATACTGCGTCCCAATAGTTCTGAAAAAAGTATTAGAACAATTTTGTCAAATCTAGTAAAGAATGGAGTTCTGCAAAAAACGGAAGATATGAGATATTCTATACTCAAAAAATCAAGAAACAATAAGAGAAAGGTGTAATAAAGGTTTGTTAAAATGGTTAAAGGAAAAACTATAGAAGAAATATACTATGGTAAAGAGTATCAAGTTGCGAGTAAGATTCCTACAGAAAGGTTTTTGTTTATTCAATGGATATTAGACTTTGTTTGTGTAACGGAGGCTTTAAGTAGCAACTATGATAGATGGTATCAGCAATTATTTTATATTAAACTTGCTGAATTATTAAAAATGAAAAGTGAAGAAATATCCCAAAAGTTCGGTAAGGATAAATATATATTAAAAGTAACTACATGTCTTAACAAAATATGCGATACACTTTCAGATGATGAATGCATTTATATAATATATCGGAGGGATAGTGCTGCACACCCTTTTCAAAACGGGTATGATATATTTGATACTTCTGGAGAAAAGATTAAGACGGAAAGAGTATTAACATTTAAGGAGAAAAGCAGATCTCTCGGAAGAGAAGATATTGATCGAGCTATAGATAAAATATTAGAATCAAGCGGAAATGTAGATAAGAATTATGACTTAGAAATAGTGAAAAAGTTGTCTCCTTCCATTTTAGAATTAAAAGAAGGGTTATATGAGAATTACATGAATAGCATAACATTTTTTGAGTAAAAGAAAATCAAATGAAAGCGAAGTGGGTGAATATAGTGGATAGTTTGCAGGGAAATGTGGATCAGAGACATTATGCACGGCGGATACCCGGAAACGGGGAATGGGCAGCCGTGTGCGCGAAGCCGGAGTTGAGCAAGAAAACAAAGAAAGCAAAAGCAGAACACCCAACGGCAAAAGCTTTTGCTGAGCTGAGGTGCGTAAGGCGGAATGGCAGGCACGATATGAGGAGGCTGTGCGGAAGGCAAGGAAATATAACAAGCCTATACAAGGGAGGCTGTACGATTATATCAAACATGAGTTGAGCGAGAAGAGAAAGCAGGGTATCGTGCCGTAGATGTTACGGCGTCGTCATAGTGAGCACCCGATGAGCATCCGATGGAGACTAATGGAAGACAGACGGATGAGAGGGAGAAGATATAAGGACACTTAAAAACTTAATATATATGAAAGAGATAAAATTAATTGATTTACCTAAAGTTCCGGCATACATATATAAATATATATGTACAAGTCGTGTACTGAATATATTAGAACAAGAGCCACATCAAATTGGTTTTGTTTCTCCTGAGCTCTGGTATGATCCATATGAGATCAAATATCTAAACACAGATTACACTGGGTTAAATGGATATAGACAGCCTACGATCTATTGTTTTTGCGCCAGAATGGATCTGCAAAATGAAGAAGCCTCTTGGAAAATATACAAAAGGGATAACGACCCCTTGCTACGTCTTGTAATTCAAACAGAAGTTTTTATCTCTAGTTTACTTTCTTTTGCAGAAGAAAAGGAGTGTGATGTATATCTAGCAAAAGTAAATTATAATCTAAAAAAAGCTGAAATAGACAATCTATATTCGACATCTAGTCCGCATTATCAAGATTTTTTCCAAAATTTTAATGAGGAACAGTATATCAAGATTATGTCATTAAAAAGAAATGCATTTAAATATGAAAATGAAGTAAGATTTTTTATAATCCCTAGAAATCCTGGCAAAGTCAATGACAATCTACATAAGAATGTGTTAAATGTACCGGTTGATGTTAATATGATAAAACGCATTACATATTATCCTGCAAACAAGTCTGAAGAAAATCTCGCTTCTAAAATAGAGATAGCAAAATACGACGCCGAGAGAAAGTTGATTCGTGAAAGAATTTTGAAGGCATATCCGGCGGCAAATTTCAAGAAATCAATATTGTATAATAAGGTGCTCAAAGTTGACAAAATAGAAGTATAAATTAAAAGCACGTTGAAAGATGAAATAAACGAAATATATCAGAATTAAATACATGTGCAGAAAGTATAAGGAAACGATTTGTTAAAATTGATAAAGTTTAATGAAGACGCCCAACGACTATAAAGGATTATGGTGGTTGCCTGACGCGCCAGACAATCAAGTAGCAGGGACATTAAGTGTAGAAAAGGGGAAAATCACCCTTGAGACAATTGGTGCTCTAGGCGAGAGCAATCCTTTACATCATTTAGTGAGTAGAAATAGTGTTCATTATGCTGTTATTTGGGGAGTCTCTTCGGAATCGAAGAAAATAAGTGTATTTAACTGTTATGAGTCTATTTCTGTAAATACAAGTTGTCCTTTTGCTGTTGCAGAATATAAAGGGCAAATCGTTGCGGTGGGGAAACATATTAAGTCTTTGAATGAATTAGGTAACTACGATGTTGCTGCATATATTGACGAATTAACATATTGGTTTAAACCGAATTGCCTGCACGCGCATTGGAACGAACAAAGTTATTCGTGTAGTGCAGATATCAAAGAAGCAAATAATGTAATTGTACAGATAGAAGAAGGTTGTAATTTGAAAATTGCAGGAGAATCCAATTTTACTACTGGCAAAACAGGTATGCGAGTTGAGTTTGAGCAAAAGACTTCACTTAACTTTTTATTCGCAAACCCCGTTTCGATTCGTGAGGCAAATATGAAAGTCTTTCTTTTCGAACAATTTCTATCTTTTGCCACTCTAACTTCGGTGCGATGTGATAAGTTGCTTCTTATTGATAAAGATAAAAAAACAGATCCAACAGAGAACTACACTATAGAAATATTTGATGACAGCGAGAAAGAAAGAAGTAATAATTGCGAACGATTTTGGGATTACTTATTTGTGTATGACATTATAAAAGATAAGTTTCCCTTGGTAATACAAAAATGGTATGCAGAAAAGGAATTGTTTCCAATTCGTGCTCATTTGATAGATAGTGTGAGTAGACGCAGAGTGTTCAGTAGCGTGGATTTTCTGGTAGTGGTTCAGGCGGTGGAAGGTTATTACTATCGTTTCATAAAAGACGAGCCTTGTCTTAAAAAGCTTTTAACTCAATTGAGAGAGAAGTTTTCCGACATTGCCGCTATAGAGTTATCAGATCATGACATAGATTGTATCTGTGATTCAAGACATCATTATTCACATTTATTGCCAACAGGAAAGAAGAAAAATGTTTTAGACGGTATAGAATTATATTATTTAAATCACAAATTAAGAAAAATCTTATTATGTTGCATGCTCAATATTATAGGCTTTGAAAATGATGAGATTAACAAAATATTCAAAGAAAGTAACAATGCTTATTTGCGAAGAATCGAATAATAGGCAGAATAGTATAGAATCAATGAAAGAACTTAAAAACTTGCATTTGAGGTGATAGATTTGGGCTTTATTTTGATTATTATATAGAGGGGTATATGTTTGAACATAAATAAGGATAAATTGAAATGGCGCGAGAGTGGCTGATAGACCGCTAAGTTATCGCTAATAGTTATCGTCTCGTATCCGTCTCGTATGCCGCTCGTAAGCCGGTAGTAGAGAAAAAACAATGAAAAACGGAACAGAAGTGGTTAAGTACTACTACCCAACTGACCAGGGGACAATTTGTCCCCAACCTTAAGAAAAAAGCACAGATTGACGAGGGGTACAAATTGTACCCCCACTCGAAAACTAAAAGAAAATGGCAGAACAGGAGACATGGAAATGGCAAGAAATGGGAACGGCATGGAGAGGTGTCGGCATTTACCATGTTACGCTGGTTGTGCCAAGCAGAGAGGCTTTGTTGGGGAGGCTTGTCATTCCGGAGAATGATCCGAAACAAGCGGCGGTGGAAAGGACAGAACTTGGGGACCGGATAACAGAAGAAGCATTACGCATCAATCATTACTATCCGGAGATAAAGGTAATACAGCATTGTTTGATGCCCGATCACTTGCATGTAATATACTATGTCACCAAGCCGATGACACAAAGTATAAATAATGTAATCCGCAGTTTGTGGCAGGGCGTTAAGAAAATAGGACGGGCATATTCTCCGTTGATTTATCCCGAATTAAATTCGGGGCTAATGGACGGAGAGGGAATGGCAAATAATGCGAGAGAAGGGAATGGAGGCCTCCCATTTCCGATCTTCACGGAGCGCCCGTTTGTGCGTCCAATGTCACACAAGGGACAACTACAAACGATGATCCGCTATGTGCAGATGAACCCGCAGAGGTTAGCAACGAAAAGGTTGATGCCGGGATATTTCAGAGTGCAGCGAGATATAGAGATAGCGGGACAGAAATATAGCGGAATTGGGAATATAGGCATTTTGCAGGCAGAGAAGTTCTCGCCGGTACATGTGCGGAGGATTTGGGTGGAAGATGCTGAGCAGCATGGAGACGCGACACGGCTACGCGAGTATATGAACGGATGTGTGCTGGCGGCTCGTAAAGGGACTGTGATGGTGTCGCCGTTCATTAGTCCGAAAGAGAAAGAGGTATTGGAGGTGTTGCTGCGCGAGAAACATACCATTATTTATATCGCGGAGAATGGATTTGGCGAGTATTACAAACCTGCAGAGGGATTGTTTGAGGCGGTCGCAGAGGGAAGGATGTTGATACTATCGCCGTGGCAGCATGATCCGGACAAGCCGCATGTGACCAGAGCCGAGTGTGTGGCGATGAATAAAATGGCAGAGGAAATATGCGAGGCTTTGAACAAACCCGAATAAAATTCGGGGCTAATAGACGGAGAATCATCCTCACAAAAAATAAAAACAGAAAACCAAACGAAACCAAATAAAGCAAACAACAACTAATTAACAATATTTATTAACCAATTTAATTCATTTAACCTATGGCTAAAATTATTACGTTGGGCGAGATTATGCTCCGCCTGAGTCCTGAAGGACAAGACCGTTTCATCCAGTCTGATCACTTTAGAATTATTCCCGGTGGTGGTGAGGCTAACGTGGCTATTTCGTGCGCTAACTACGGCCACGAGGCTTATCTGGTAACCAAACTGCCGAAGCACGAGATCGGTCAGATTGCCGTTAACTCGCTGCGTCGTTATGGCGTAAAAGACGATTATATCGTTCGTGGCGGCGACCGCGTGGGTCTGTATTATTGTGAGACCGGTGCTTCGATGCGTCCGTCGAAAGTGATTTACGACCGTGCACACAGCGCTATCGCTGAGGCTGATCCAAAGGACTTTGACTTCGATAAGATCATGGAAGGCGCAGCATGGTTCCACTGGAGCGGCATCACTCCGGCTATCTCGGACAAGGCTGCTGAGATCACCAAATTGGCTTGCGAGGCTGCAAAACGTCACGGTGTAACTGTTTCCGTTGACCTGAACTTCCGTAAGAAACTGTGGACCAGCGAGAAAGCTATCTCGATCATGCGTCCGTTGATGAAGTATGTGGATGTTTGTATCGGCAACGAGGAAGATGCAGAGTTGTGCCTCGGTTTCAAGCCCGATGCAGATGTAGAAGGCGGCGAGACCAACGCTGAGGGCTACAAGGGCATCTTCGAGCAGATGATGAAGGAGTTCGGCTTCAAGTACGTTGTTTCGACGCTGCGCGAGAGCTACAGCGCTACCTTCAACGGCTGGAAGGCTATGATCTACAACGGTAAGGAGTTCTACCAGTCCAAGCGTTACGAGATCAACCCGATCATCGACCGCGTAGGTGGTGGTGACTCGTTCTCCGGCGGTCTGATCCACGGTATGCTCAAGTATCCGGGCGACCAGGCATCGGCTCTTGAGTTCGCAGTAGCTGCTTCGGCTCTGAAGCACACCATTAACGGCGACTACAACCTCGTTTCTGAAGACGAAGTTCTCTCGCTTGCCGGAGGCAATGCGAATGGTCGTGTTCAGAGATAAATCCGATATATCGATATTTCGATAAATCGATATACCGAAGTTTTAACAAGAAAGGAAAATTATGGCAAAGTTTGATAAATTTCAGGTGATGGCGAAGATTGCCGCTGCACCGATGGTTCCTGTGTTCTATCACAAGGACGTAGAAGTTTGTAAGAACGTGATTAAGGCTTGCTACGAGGGCGGTGTACGCGCTTTCGAGTTCACCAACCGCGGCGATTTCGCACACGAGGTGTTCGGTGAGTTGAGCAAGTGGGTGGCTAAAGAGTGCCCGGAGTTGGCACTCGGTATCGGTAGCGTTGTAGATGCTCCGACTGCTGCTCTCTATCTGCAACTGGGTGCTAACTTCGTAGTTGGTCCGCTGTTCAACAAAGATATCGCAGTTGTCTGCAACCGTCGTTGCGTGACTTACTGTCCGGGCTGCCTCACACCGAGCGAGATCGGTGCGGCTCAGGAGGTTGGTTGCGACTTCACGAAAGTGTTCCCGGGCGATGTAGTTGGACCGAACCTCGTGAAAGGTCTGATGGCTCCGATACCATGGTCAAAGATCATGGTTACCGGTGGTGTGGCTCCTGAGAAAGAGAACCTGGAGAAATGGTTCGCCGCAGGCGTTTACTGCGTGGGCATGGGCAGCAAGCTCTTCCCGAGCGACAAGGTGAAAGCCGGCGACTGGGCTTACATAACCGCAAAGTGCAAAGAGTGCTTTGAAATCATCGCTAATTGTAAAAAATAATCCGATATATCGGGAAATCGAGTTATCGAAATATCGAATCTTTTAATGAAAAACAAGAATGAATGACGTTAAAAAAGCTGTCATGACCAACTGGCGTTGGGTCATGTGTGCGATGCTTTTCTTCGCCACTACGGTTAACTACATGGACCGTCAGGTTCTGTCGTTGACCTTCAAAGAGTTTATTCAGCCGGAGTTCCACTGGACCGACTCCGACTACGGAACCATCACCGGTGTGTTCTCCATCGCGTATGCTATCTTCTGCCTCTTTGCCGGTAAGTTCATCGACTGGATGGGCACGAAGAAGGGCTACCTGATTGCCATCATCGTATGGTCGTTAGGCGCTGTGATGCACGCAGGGTGCGGTTGGGTAACCGAGCAGATCGTAGGTGTTGCTGACAAGGCTGCTTTGCTGAATGCAACCGGTGCGATAGTGAGTTCAATATCCATGGTGAGTGTATGGCTGTTCCTTGCCTGCCGTCTGATCTTGGGACTTGGTGAGGCGGGTAACTTCCCTGCAGCTATCAAAGTGACCGCTGAGTATTTCCCGAAGAAAGACCGTGCGTTCGCTACCGCCCTGTTCAACGCAGGCGCGTCTGTAGGTGCGTTGGCTGCTCCGGCTACTATTCCATTGCTGGCTAAGTCCATGGGCTGGGAGTGGGCGTTCATCATCATCGGTGCGCTGGGCTTCCTCTGGGCAGGTGTCTGGATCTTTGTCTATGACAAGCCGGAAGAGAGCAAGCATGTGAATGAGGCAGAGTTGGAGTATATCCACCAAGACGAGAAAGACGCTCCGAAGCAGGAGGCTAAGGAAGAGAAGCAGATGAGCTTCGCTGAGGCTTTCAAGCACAAACAGACCTGGTCGTTTGCGTTTGGTAAGTTCATGACCGACGGCGTTTGGTGGTTCTTCCTCTTTTGGGCTCCGGCTTATTTCCAGGACCAGTTCGGTATCAAGGCTTCCGACCCGCAGGGTATTGCGCTCATCTTCACGCTGTACGCTATCGTAACAGTGATTTCGCTGTTCGGCGGATACTTGCCTAAGATCTTCGTAGAGAAGAAAGGCATGGAGCCGTATGCAGGTCGTATGCGTGCTATGCTGATCTTTGCGTTCTTCCCGATCTTCGCGTTGTTCGCACAGCCGTTAGGCGGTATATACGGTCCTTGGGCAGTAGCTATCATCATCGGTATCGTGGGTGCCGCTCACCAGAGCTGGAGCGCGAATATCTTCTCCACCACGGGTGATATGTTCCCGAAATCGGCTGTCGCTACAATCACCGGTATCGGTGCGATGGCAGGCGGAGTAGGTTCGTTCCTGATTAACAAAGGTTCGGGTATGCTCTTCGACCATGCAGCCCAATTAGGCGACGCGTTTGCTTTCGCAGGCTTCACCGGCAAACCGGCAGCTTACATGATTGTATTCTGCATCTGCGCGGTGGCTTACCTGATCGGCTGGAGCGTCATGAAGATTTTAGTTCCACGGTATAAACCGGTGGAAATAAAATAATCGTTCGATAGACCTTGCCGCCCGACCCCGTATGGGCAAGGGCGGCAACGGTGTGTGGTATCCCGTACTACTCATTTTAGCCACAAATTAGAACTCGTCGGTTTCTATGGCTATCAGGTCGTGCGCATTCGGTGACGATTATTCATTGGAATTAACATGGGAGATATAAGTATGAACGAACTGAAATTTATCTATTGTACTTACGAGGGTCCGGTGGACGCACAAGGTCTGCCGCATGGCAAAGGAACGATGGTTTATGTCGCGGACAAAAGCGAGAACGCGGACGCGCGGGATCTTAAATATGAGGGTGAGTTTGTGCATGGAGTTCGGCATGGTGAAGGCTATCTATGCCGCGACAGTTATTTCCCAAACTCCAAAACGCAGTATGAATGGTATAGCGAAGGCGACTACGACAGCTGCGGACGTTTGATTCATCCGGTTCACGCACCGGGTTCGTATGAACGCTATCTGCGCGGCTGGTGCATCTATTGGGAAGGGACATGGGAGAACGACATGCCTGTCAAACCCAAGCGCGACTACAAAGACCAATACCCCAATAAGAACGACATAGCGCGTGCTCGCGCTACGGCTCTGGAGGTGGTCAGGGAGAAGATTAAACATGCGGGCAACACTTCCATCCGTCTTATCCACGAAAAGACCGACCGGGACTTGACAGGACATAGTAAGTTCGGCGGTAAACCCGACCTGCCGCAAGGAGTGGAATACCCCATGATCGTGATAACAAACGAGAAAGGAGAGACATACGAGGATCCGATGTTCTTCGTCTGCCAGATCCGATGCGAAGAACTGGCACCGCATGACCCGATGAATCTCCTGCCCCATTCGGGAATGATCTATGTCTTTGCTGAGATAGATTATTTCCTTGGACACCTCGAATCCGAATGCGCCGGCATGGGTCGGTGGGAGCAGAAATACTTCCATGTGATGTACTATGATGCGCAGGCCTGTGTGCATTTGGACACGCATACAGTCTATGTGGAGCGGGACGGTCAACAGGAGTTGTATGGTCTGCCGGAAGAGCAAGTCACTTTCAAAGAAGGTGCCGACCCATACGAAGATGGCATTCGTCTGCTCGGCATGCCGTATATAGACGAAGTGCGGGAAGAAATGCCGGAGTACATCAATTTCCTGCAACTCGACGAAGTGGACGAATGGCAGCTCAACTTCTTTGACTGCGGCACGCTCAACTTCCTCATCCGACCCAAGGATTTGAAAGAGCTACAGTTTAATAACATCGCGTGCTATCTGCACTCGTTCTGATGCAATAAATAGATGACAGACCAAGAAAAAGCAGAGCGTGTCGTCGCCTTAGTGGAGGAGATGCGCAATAACACACGCGAGATGCGTTCATTAGAAGATCTATGCGCCACTTACAATGCGCTTCATGAGCTCGTCGGCGATCTGCTCATCCTCCCTCGCAAGGACGAGGAAGACGGACGCTATGATCCCTTTGTCTAATTGTAATTGATGAACAATATGAAAGTCGTTATTTTATCCACCTCGCTGCGCGCGGGGTCGAACAGCCACGCGCTGGCGGAGCAGTTTGCGGAAGGTGCCAAGAGTGCCGGACATGAAGTGGAGTTGATCTCGCTTCGCGGCAAGGAAATCAAGTTCTGTATCGGTTGTCTCAAATGTCAGGAGACAGGCGCGTGCGTCTTCAAGGACGACGTGCCGGCAATCATGGAATCCGTGCTCAATGCGGATGTTATCTGCTGGGCGACGCCGATCTATTATTACGAGATGTCGGGTCAGATGAAGACTCTCATCGACCGCATGAACGCCATGTATCCGAAGGATTATAAGTTCCGTGACATCTATCTGCTGACCACGGCTGCAGAGGACGAACCGTTTGTACCCGAACGCGCTGAGAGCGGTCTGCAAGGATGGATTGATTGCTACGAGAAATGCAGCCTCAAAGGGCACGTGTTCTGCGGCGGCGTCAACGACCCGCGCGAGATAAGCGGCAACGCCAAACTGCAAGAGGCATACAACATGGGCAAAGCTATCTGACCGATGATGAGACGTATATCAGCTATCCTCTGCGCACTATGCGCAATCATCACCACAGGGTCTGCCAAAACCCTTGTGGCGTATTATGACGAAAATACCGCTATGTCAATCAATGTGATTGTTGGAACAAAGACCTTTGCCGCCACGCTGGCGGACAGCGAGACAGGCAATGCCTTTGCGCAACTGCTGCCGATGACGGTGACGATGAACGAACTGAACGGCAACGAGAAATACCACTATCTGAACTCATCCCTGCCGACTGACAGCTACCGGCCCGGCACGATTCAGGCAGGCGACCTGATGCTGTATGGCAATAACTGCGTGGTGCTGTTCTACGAGACGTTCAGCAGCTCTTATTCCTACACACGTATAGGCAAGATTGACGATCCTTCGGGCTTGGCGGAAGCCCTCGGAACGGGCAATGTCTCCGTGCGTTTTGAGAAAGCGGTGACTACAGACCTTACGCCAAATGTACAAAGTGACGAAAAACCATGTACAAAGGTCATTGAGAACGGACAGGTCTATATCCAATACAAAGGAAAGACGTACGATTTACTAGGACAAGAAATAAAATAAATTGATATTATGAAAGCAATCAAATTATTCTGTTTTATGGCAGCAGCAATGCTCGTTGCCTGCGCTCCTCAAAATGAACAAATGGTAAATGACCAAATGGCAAACGGTTTTATGGACCTGGCGCGTGCACGCTTTGCGGTGCGCGAGTATGCCCAAACGCCGGTGGAACAAGCCAAGATCGACTCTATTCTGGAAGCGGGACGTTTGGCGCCCACGGCGAAGAATGTGCAGCCGCAACATATCTACGTGTTGCAGTCTCCCGAAGCGATCGCCAAGATCAACGAACTGACCCGTTGCGCATACCATGCACCCGTCGTCTTCCTCGTTTGCTATGACACGGAACTGGCTTGGACCAAAGACGGCGAGAGCTCCGGTAATATGGACTGTTCGATCGTCGGTACACACATGATGCTCGAAGCTACGGAATTGGGCTTGGGCACCTGCTGGGTCAAATGGTTCGACCCGGCAGAAGTAGCAGCTGCGTTTGAGTTGCCGGCAAACCATAAACCCTCCTTTATCATGCCCTGCGGATATGCGGCAGAGGGTGTGCAGCCCCATGCAAATCATTTCAGTCGCAAGCCGCTCAGCGAGACTGTGACCTATAAATAAAAAGATCGCGATTAGGCTTCCTACCAACCCCTTAGCCCCCGAAGCCATGCCCCTTATCTTCAAGAATCTATAGCAAAACGCCTTTTCTTGCCTGCTTCACCTCCGAGCAGGCTGGTTCTTTCTATCAGCAGAACACACTTACCTGATCGGATGGAGTGTAATGAAGGCGCTTGTACCGAAATACGAGCCGGTAGTGGTAAAATAATCGGACAAAACGTCTTAATATTGAAAAAATTGTGTACTTTTTTCGCGAAGTGCACATTTTTTTTGTGTATGTCAAAAAAATGTTGTACCTTTGCACTCGGATTTAGGACAAATCTATTAACTCAAAAACTAATTGATATGAAAAAGTTTCAAATTCTTTTGGCGGCTTTGGTAGCCGTAGTAATGACCAGTTGCTTTAAGACGGAAGCAACTGTAGATGTCACAGTGATGAAGGACGGCAAGACTCAGGCTGGAGTCGAGGTTTATAAGGCAGTAGCTCACGGCGATATGGGAGGTGGGTATTACAAGCAGAATTACAAAGACGCTCCCGTCAAGACCAACGCAGCCGGCGTAGCTCATTTCGAGCTCAAATCGCCGGATGATTTTGCACCGAGCAGTGTGGGTGCTGACGAAACGATCACAGTTTACTTTGCTGTTTTTGATGCCAACGATGATTGCTTAGCTTTTGAACCTCTCAAGGTAAAGACAGGTGAGAAAAACAAGCCGTTGACTTTGAATCTCAAAAATCCGAATGAATAATCGATTTATTAACTCTATAAAACAACAATCATTATGAAAAAGTTTTTAGTAGCAATGATGGCGCTTTGCGCTGTAACAATGGGTTTCACTTCGTGTGAGAAGAAGGCCGATCCTGCCACACAGCCGATCGCAGGTCACACTTATCGCTGCACCGTTACCGAAAATGAGAAGACAGCTTATACCCAGTTCACGTTTCACACCAACTTCAAATGTACCTATGAAAGTCTGGTTCCGCCGGCAACTGAGCCCACCAAACGTGATCTTTTGGTGTGGGATATGACGGGCAAAGATATCTGTATCAAGGCTGCAAACGGTACGAATATGGCCGGAGAGGAAATCTATCACGGCATCTATAATGCAGAGAAGAATTCGATAGCTATCACGATAACCGCTATGCCGGAACAAGAGGCTATGACATTTGTATTGTATAAGTAAACAACTGACTTTTCCTAAATAGTGTTGACAGTTTTTTACTTATTTTAACTAAATTACTTGTCACTTTTCTGGAATCTGTTTACACTTTCCTAAAAGAGTTTACAGTTGTACTAAATTTGTTGACAGCGCTCCTGATAACAGAATTATTCTAATTTTGGGCAATTTTGGATAATTTTTGACTGGCAAAACTGGCAAAACTGACATTCATTTTTTTTCTGACCGTTTTGACCTTTTTGACCGTTTCACCCCAAACGGTCAATTCGGTCAATCCGGTCATATATTTTTTTTGTCTTGCACTTTCTGCACTTTTTGCACTTTCGCTCATCAAAGTGCAAATAGTGCAAATAGTGCAATATCATTTTTTTGCCACTTTTGCCATTTCTGCCATGTTATTTTTTTATTGCATCCGCCAAGTTTGGCGGATAAACCGTTAGTTATTCTTGTATATTCTTAGTGATTAGTTATCCATTACCGAACCAATTACCTTCCTATCTCGGTCCAATGTCGGTTCAAATACCCCTTTATCAGCAGACCTTATGCTGCCTTTGGGCTGACTTTGGTATAACGCCCATATCTTAATAATCGGAAACATTTGGGAGGTTGCCTGAATACGCGTCGCTTTTGTTTTGATTGTACTTTTCTGAAATCGTTCTCGGACCATGGTCCCGTGATGGTCCTGTCCTAATCTGTATATTGGCACAATTTATAGACAGTATCAAGTAATTAGAACTCGAAAGATATAAGCCATCGGAACAAAAATGCACACTAAATTGCACAAAAATACATAAAAATTGCTCACTCTATTGCGCAATTCAGAAAAAAGTTGTACCTTTGCACTCGCTTACGTTAAGGCTCGTTACGACTCGCGGCTCTGCCGCTCAATGGAAACTCGCCTTACGCTACGCTCTCCCCACCACAAACAGCCCACGGCTTCGGCTTGTGTCGGGGACCCCATTAATGCCAACGCCAATGCTAAAAAACAATCTAAATACAGCACAATATGGAAGAGTTGTTATTGTCATTCAGAGACTTAATTGACAGAGTAGATACGCGCTTTGTTCGCTATCTGCATGACGAGATCGACTGGAACAGCCGCCTGATTGCCATTCTGGGTACGCGAGGCGTGGGTAAGACCACTTTGCTGTTGCAGCATATCAAACTGAACGATGCCGTTCCGTCCTCTTTGTATGTGACTGCCGATGATTTGTATTTCTCACGAAATACCTTAGTCGGTTTGGCGCAGCAATTCTACCAACAGGGAGGCAAATATCTGTATATTGACGAAATCCATAAATACAAAGGATGGTCACAAGAGATCAAGAATATCTATGACAAGTTTCCGGAACTGCATGTGGTTTATACCGGCTCTTCCATCTTGGACTTGGAGAAAGGCGGAGCCGATTTGTCACGCAGAAAGATTGAGTACAAACTGCCCGGGCTTTCATTCCGCGAATATGTGAATATCTCGCAGGGACTGAATCTTCCGGCATATAGTTTGGAAGACATATTGGCAGGCAAAGTGCAGTTCCCGTATAAGGATTTGCGCCCATTACAGTTGTTCTCGCAGTATTTGCACGAAGGCTACTTTCCTTTCTTCCAAGAAGATCATTATCATCTGAGGATACAAGGTATAATCAAGCAAACGATAGAAACAGACATTCCTATTTTTGCGGAGATGGAGATTGCTTCGGTGCAGAAGTTGCGCAAACTGATGTATGTGCTCTCGCAAAGCGTGCCTTTCAAACCTAATTACTCCAAGTTATCGGCTGATTTGGATATCCGCCGGAATACCTTGCCACAATACATGTTGTATTTGGAAAAGGCAGGGCTGATTGCTACGTTGCGCGAGAAAGCGGCAGGCATGAAGATTCTGGAAAAGGTGGAGAAAATATACCTGCAAAATCCCAATTTTGCCTATGCGCTCTCTCCCAATAACGCAGACATAGGCAATATCCGGGAGACAATTTTCTTTGCATGGCTGCAAGAGAGATATTTTATCTCATCCTCCAAAGTGGCTGATTTTGAGGTGGAAGAATATGTTTTTGAGGTCGGCGGACGGAAAAAAGGTCAAGCCCAAATAGTCTCTGTGCCACAAGGGAAAGGGTTTATAGTGAAGGATGATGTGGAGCGTGCAATAGGCAATATCATTCCACTTTGGATGTTCGGCTTTGTATATTAATTGTAATAAGATTCTTAATAATCGGCAATTACAGGAAATCAGGCAAACTTTTCTGCAATTTGTGCAAATAAAACAGCAATTTGTGTTTGTATATTTCAAAAAAAAGTAGTACCTTTGCACCCGAATTATGCAAACACATCAAACTATTTCAAACAATATGAACATCCTCATTCTTCAAGCTTCGCCGAGAGCGAACGGCAACACCGCCTGGATGGCGGAAGAGTACAAGAACGCAGCTGAGGCTGCTGGTCACAAGGTAACCCTCGTCAATGTGTCGCGCAAACATATCGCAGGCTGTCTGGCGTGCGAGTACTGTCACGGAAAAGGCAACGGTGCGTGCATCCAGAAAGACGACATGCAGGAGCTTTATCCGCTGATGGCAGAGGCAGAAGTGCTGGTACTCGCTGCCCCGATCTATTATTTCACCCTCTGCGCACAGATCCAAGCGCCTATTCAACGAATGTACTGCGTCAATGCACCGGCTAAGGTAAAGAAGATGGCACTTCTCTGCTCCTCTTATTCGCCGAACGTCTATGACGGAGCCAAAGCTGAGTTCCGCGACATCTGCAACTACTGGCACGCAGAGAACACAGGCGTCGTAACCGCCAAGATTGACGAGCAGAAGACCGATGCCACCAAGCAGAAAATCATTGATTTGGTAGCAAAGTTATGAGAAAACTATTCACACTCCTTGCAGCTGCGCTTATGCTTATCGGCTGCAACAAACCCAATGAACAAACTATGCAACTGACTCAAGAATGGGATAAAACCTTCCCGCTGTCCGAAAAAGTGACCCACAAGAAAGTGACGTTTGAGAACCAATACGGCATTACTCTCGTCGGCGATTTATACCAACCGAAGGGACTAAGTAACCCATACGGCGAAGCAGATCGTTCTACCGAAGGGAGATTAGAAGTACCAAGTACCAAGTGTGCCGCTATCGCGGTGTCCGGTCCTTTCGGCGCAGTCAAGGAGCAGAGTTCGGGTCTCTATGCCATGAAGATGGCGGAGTGCGGATTTATTGCCCTTGCTTTTGACCCTTCCTTCACCGGCGAGAGTAGCGGCGAACCCCGCAGAACGGCTTCGCCGGATATCAACACCGAAGATTTCATGGCGGCAGTGGATTTTCTGTCCAAACAGCCGGAAGTGGACGCCAACCGTATTGGTATCATCGGTATATGCGGATGGGGCGGAATAGCGCTCAACGCCGCTGCGGCTGACACACGTATCAAGGCTACCGTGGCTTCCACGATGTATGACATGACCCGTGTCGCCGGAAACGGTTATTTCGATTCCGAGGACAAAGAAGAAAGCCGTCATGCAGCCCGTGAAGCTCTGGCTGCACAGCGTCTGAAAGACCCCGCAGCCATGGCAGGAGGTGTGATAGACCCGCTGCCGGACGATGCGCCGCAGTTCGTCAAGGATTACTACGACTACTACAAGACCGAGCGCGGCTATCATCCCCGCAGCGGTAATTCCAACGACGGCTGGCGCGTCATCGGTACGCAGGCGTACGCCAACAGCCGTTTCCTCTATTACATCAACGAGATCCGTTCCGCGGTTCTGATCATGCACGGCGAAAAGGCGCACAGCCGTTATTTCGGCGAAGCGGCGTACCATTACATGGTGGACGGCAAGGCGGAAGGATACAAAACTGTCGTAGCTCCGAATCCAGTGCCGGAGAACAAAGAACTGCTTATCATTCCCGGAGCCTCGCATTGCGACCTCTATGATGGTGGATTTACAGGTCCTGCCGGACATGGCGAGTCAAAGAATCTCATTCCGTGGGACACGTTGGCTGAATTCTTTGGTAAGAACTTGAAATAATCCAATTAGAAACGTAAATTATGTTACGCAAAATTCGAATAACTCTCGCCACGGTCTGTTTTGTGCTGATCAACCTGCTGTTCCTTGGTGTCAGTTGGGGGCTCAGCCAACACATCGCGTGGGTGGCAAAGATCCAGTTCCTTCCGGCTCTGCTGGCGTTGGACTACGCCATGCTGCTGATCCTCATTGTGGTGACGCTCCTTTTCGGACGCATCTACTGTTCGGTCATCTGTCCGCTGGGTGTGATGCAGGATATTTTTGGGTGGATGGGCAAGAAAGCGAAGAAGAACCGCTACAGCCATTCGCCGGAGAAGAAATGGCTGCGTTATGGTGTGTTGGCGGTGTTCATCCTCTGCCTCATCATCGGTTTTGCGCCCGTGACTACGCTGTTAGCGCCATACTCGGCGTACGGCAGAGTGGTCAATTCGCTCTTCCGTCCGCTGTACGACCTGCTCAACAACGGTCTGGCGGCTTTCGAGAGTCATTACGACAGTTATATATTCAACGAAGTACAACTCTGGATGCGCAGCGTGACTACGTTTATAGTAGCGTTGCTGACGCTTGGCGTGCTCGGTTTCTTGGCATGGCGCAACGGACGAACCTATTGCAACACCATCTGTCCTGTCGGCACGATCCTCTCTTTCTTCAGCCGTTTCTCACTCCTGCGCGTGCAGATGGATAAGGATAAATGCAAGAACTGCTCGCTCTGTGAGAAGAACTGTAAGGCATCGGCGATTGATTTCAAGGCAGGAACAGTGGATGCAAGCCGTTGCGTAGCCTGCGGCGATTGCTTGGAGGTATGCCATTTCGATGCGTTGCATTATAAGCCTTCGGTATTCAGCCATCAGCATTCAGCCGGGTCAGACCTGCATCAGCCGGATATGAGCAAACGTGCTTTTGTGACGGGCGCAGTACTGGCGACAGGCGCGGCTGCGATGGCGCAAGCGAAGATCAAAGTGGACGGCGGCATGGCGGTAATTGAGGACAAACAAGTGCCCGACCGCGAGACGCCTGTCACGCCTCCGGGATCTATCTCGGCGTATAACATGAACCGGCATTGCACAGCCTGCCAGTTATGCGTCAGCGCGTGTCCGAATAACGTGTTGCGACCCTCTACCGACCCGATGCGGTTCATGCAACCGGAGATGTCTTTCGAGCGCGGCTACTGCCGCCCGGAGTGTACCCGTTGCTCTCATGTGTGCCCGACGGGTGCTATCAAACCCATTACCAAAGAGGAGAAGACTGCTATCCATATCGGTCACGCCGTTTGGATTGAGCAAAACTGCATTCCTGTCACCAACGGTGACCATTGCGGCGCGTGTGCGCGTCACTGCCCGGCTTGGGCGATTCAGATGGTAGAGAAGGAGATAAACGGCCGTACAGTCGAAGTGCCTGTCGTTGACACCGAGAAATGTATCGGTTGCGGCAAATGCGAGCACCTCTGCCCCGCACGGCCGTTCAGCGCCATCTATGTAGAGGGCAATAAAATGCACCAAATCAATTGATCATTATGGACAGAAGAGAATTTATCAAACATAGCGCAGCAGCCGTAGCGGCTACATCGGTTCTGGCAACCGCCTGCAAGAATAATGAACAACGAAACGCATCTCTCCCCCTCGTGGGGGAGACGGAGGGGGCTTCCATGACTTTACGCGTCAATCCCAACACGGGTGACCGCGTGTCGATACTCGGTTTCGGTATGATGCGTCTGCCGGTTCAGGCAGGCGGCACGGCGCGCGAGAACCCCGATTCCCCGATTGACCAGGAGGCGGTGAATGAGATGGTGGATTACGCCCTCGCGCATGGTGTCAATTATTTCGACACCTCGCCTGCGTACTGCCAGGGTCTCTCGGAGCAGAGCACCGGTATTGCCCTTGCGCGCCATCCGCGGAACAGCTATTTCATTGCTACCAAACTATCCAATTTCTCGCCCGACACATGGTCCTCCAAGGAGTCCAAAGCGATGTTCGAGCGTTCGCTCCAATACCTGCAAACCGACTACGTGGACTACCTCTTGCTACATGGTATAGGCATGAGCGGAGGCGGCAGAGACGGCATGGGTGCTTTCTACGGAAGGTATATGGAGAACGGTATGCTTGATTGGCTGGTGGAGCAGAAAGCGAAAGGGCGCATCCGCAATCTCGGTTTCTCGTACCACGGTGATGTGAAGGTCTTCGACACCCTCCTTCAGTGGCACGACGAAGGCAAGTACCATTGGGACTTCGTGCAGATTGAAATGAACTACCTCGATTGGCACTACGCCAACGAGATCAACCAGCGCAACACCGATGCGGATTACCTCTATGCGGAGTTGCACAAACGCGGTATTCCGGTGGTGATCATGGAGCCGCTGTTAGGTGGTCGTCTTGCCAAACAGCCGGACGCAATCACCGCCAAGATGCGCGAGAAAGACAGCCGTTATTCGCCTGCCGCGTGGGCGTTCCGCTTTGCCGGCAACCCCGAAGGCGTACTGACCGTCCTCTCCGGTATGACCTATCTGGAGCACCTCAAAGAAAATGTCTCAACCTATTCGCCTTTGGTTCCCCTCACAGCGGAAGAAGAGCAGTGGATTCTTACGCTCGCCAGAGATATCTACGAACTGAAAGCCATCCCTTGCACCGCCTGCAACTATTGCATGCCCTGCCCGTACGGACTGAATATACCGGGTATCTTTGCACACTATAACAAGTGTATCGCGGAGGGTACGATGCCGGCTGCGGACGGTCCGTCCAATGAGTTCCAACGCAACCGCCGTGCCTTCCTTGTGGGCTATGACCGCGCCGTGCCATCCGTCCGTCAGGCGGATCATTGTATCGGTTGCGACCATTGCGTCTCCCACTGCCCGCAACGTATTGACATCCCCCATGAGATGCAGCGCATCGACCGCTTTGTAGATCAACTACGACAAGCCAATTCATAATTTGTAACTTTTAATTCGTAATCATATGCATATTGGTATTACAGAAATCATTATTATTGCCCTTATCGTTCTGCTGCTCTTCGGCGGCAAGAAAATTCCTGAACTGATGAAGGGTCTGGGCAAAGGCGTTAAGTCCTTCAAAGACGGCATGAAAGAAGGCGACGAGGAAGAGAAGAAAGACGAAACTAAAACTGAAAGCTGAAGGCTGATAGCTGATGGCTGAATCGTTTTGGGATCATCTGGACGAACTGCGCAGTGTGTTAATCCGTTGCGTAGTGGCGTGGGGTATCTGTGCGGTAGCGGCGTTCTGCTTCCGCGATGCACTCTTTGCTTTTCTATTTGCTCCTGCCCATCCGGATTTTATCACGTATCGCTTGCTATGCTCCCTCCCTTGTGGGGAGGGTTGGGGAGAGGTTTTGGTCTCCTTCATCAACACTCAATTAGCCGCCCAGTTCACGGTTCACATGCAGGTGGCGGCGCTGGCAGGTCTGGTGATTGCTTTTCCGTTTCTGCTATGGCAACTATACGGTTTCCTCTCTCCGGCGCTATACCCTCATGAGAAACGCGCAGCGGGACGAATCATCGGTTTCGGCACGGTGCTTTTCCTCTGCGGCGTGGCACTCAACTATCTGGTCATCTTTCCTTTCGCCTTCCGTTTTCTGGCTACATACCAAGTGCAGCCGGAGGTAGTGAACCAGATTGCACTGGACTCCTATGTCTCCACGCTGTTGATCCTTTCGCTGCTGATGGGTATTCTTTTTGAGATGCCGATGGTAGCATGGGCGCTGGGCAAAGCGGGACTGCTGGAAGCCGCATGGCTCAAACAATACCGCCGTCATGCACTCGTGACACTCATGATCCTCGCGGCAGTCATCACTCCTACTGGCGACGCGTTCACGCTCATGCTCGTCACTATTCCGCTCTATCTGCTATACGAACTATCCATTATGGTCACGCCCAAATAATTGTCTATGAAACGCTGTAAACTCCATATCATCATTTTGACCTTCTTTGCATTTCCTCTTTGGGCGACCGAGGTGCAAGACACACTGCCACCTATTCCGTTGCAGGAAGTAGTGGCTACCGGGACACGGACGACTACTGATCCGCGGTTACTGCCGGTGACGGTTAATGTAGTCACCGAAGAAGTCCTGACGGAGAAACAGCAGCCGAATATTCTGCCGACCTTGACCGAACAGGTACCGGGACTCTTTATCACCCAGCGCGGCGTGTTAGGCTACGGCGTGAGCACCGGCGGTTCGGGTGGCATCAAGGTGCGTGGCATAGGCGGACAGCCTAATACGGATGTGTTGGTGCTCATTGACGGTCTGCCGCAATACGCAGGGCTATACGGTCATCCGATAGCCGATAACTACCAGACTTCGATGGCGGAGCGGGTAGAGGTCATCCGTGGTCCGGCGTCCCTCTATTACGGCTCCAACGCCATGGGAGGCGTCATCAATATCGTTACCCACCGGCCCAAGGCCGACACGATCCTCACGCGCCTCCATGCGCAGGGCGGTTCGTTCGGTTCGGTGGATGCCGGAATAACGAACCAACTCCGTCGTGGCAAATGGACAGAGGCGGCGGGCTTCAACTATGTCCGTACGAGCGGACACAGGGAGAATACGGCGTTCTCGCAGTACAGCGGTTTTGCACGGCTGGGCTACGACATCAACGCCCATTGGATGCTGCAAGCCACGGGTAACATCGCCTATTTCAATACTGCCAATCCAGGCACGGTGACTGATCCTATCTTTGACAGCCACCAGCATATTCTTCGCGGCATGGCGACCCTCTCGGCGGAGAACCGCTATGACCGAACGGAAGGAGCCATCCGCGCTTATTACTCGGGCGGCAAGCACCGCATCAACGACGGGCACAAGGCTTCTGAACCTGCTCCGGCTACCGAGTATAACCATACCGACCTTATGCTTGGCGTAAGTGCGTACCAGACCGTACGGCTCTTCCGCGGCAACCATACTACCTTCGGTTTCGACTACCAGCATTTCGGCGGACATGTGTGGAACCGTATTCTGGCGAATAGTACCACCAAAGAGATCATCCGCAAGACCCAGTATGAGTTGGCAGGGTATGTGGATTTCCGGCAACAGGTGGTCTCTTGGTTTTCGCTGGACGCAGGCGTGCGCTTGGGATGGCATTCCGTCGCGGGATTCTATTATGCGCCGCAGGCGGGACTCTCTTTCCTACTGCCGCATGACGCGCAACTCAAAGCCGTGGTCTCTCGCGGTTTCCGCAACCCCACCATCCGCGAACTCTATATGTACGCACCGGCGAACGACAGCCTGCAGGCGGTCAGCCTCTGGAACTACGAGCTGTCCTACAAGCAATACCTCCTCGACGGGCGCATACGTATAGGCGCGAACATTTTCTATTTGCATGCGAAGAACATGATTGAGACGCGACCTATTGACGGCAGGCCGCGTAACGTGAACACCGGCGAACTGAGGAATGCCGGCGCAGAAGTGGAGTTCTCCGCCCGCGTCTGGCAGGGACTCATGCTTGGCGCCAACTATAGTTACCTCTACATGACGAACCCCGTTCTGGCTGCACCGGAGCATAAGCTGAATATATCCCTTGCCTACCACCATGACCGTTTCCGTATAGGCACGAACGTACAGTATATCCACGGTCTCTATACCCAAATCAGCAATCAGCCGTCAGCCGGGTCAGACCTGCATCAGCAAAACTTCTGTCTTTGGTCCGCCCATGCCGCAGGGCGTATATGGCGCGAACTATGGGTGACCCTCACGGCGGATAATATCTTGGGAACCGAGTACGAGATCAATGCCGGTTTCCCTATGCCCAAAACAACCGTTATGGCAGGACTTCGATTTGCATTTTAACAACCTCTAAAAATATACATTTATGAAAAAACAAGTAATCCTTATTCTTATGAGTCTTATCACTCTTACCGGTTGCGCTAAGAAGGCTACAGCGGAGCCGCCGACAGCCGGTAATGACAAATCGGTTGTGTACATGACGCAGGAGATTTCGCCTGCTGCCTTGGTGCGTATCTACGAAGCCCTCGAACGTCCTGCTGAGGGACGCGTGGCGGTGAAGATCTCTACGGGTGAAGCAGGCGGACACAACTACCTCAAGCCCGAACTCATTCGCCAGTTGGTTAATCAGGTGAATGGAACGATCGTGGAGTGCAACACCGCTTATCCGGGCAAACGCAACTCTTTCGAGGCGCATTGGCAAATCATCAAAGACCATGGTTTTCTTGACATCGCGTCCGTGGATCTCATGGACGAGGAGGGAAGCATGCGTATTCCGGTGAAGGACAGCACGTGGATCCATTATGACCTCGTGGGCAAGCATTTGGCGAACTATGACTTCATGATCAACCTTGCCCATTTCAAGGGTCACGCCATGGGCGGTTTCGGCGGTGTGCTCAAGAATCAGTCTATCGGTGTGGCTTCGGCGGCGGGCAAGGCGTATATCCACTCTGCCGGCGTGACGGAGGATGTGAATGAGTGCTGGTCGCACACGGCTAACCAAGACGGTTTCCTGGAGTCCATGGCGGCTGCGGCGCAGGCTGTACATAACTATTTCGGCTGCGGCGAACGGATCTTGTATATCAACGTGGTCAATAACCTCTCTGTGGACTGCGACTGCGATAGCCATCCTGCGGCTCCGGAGATGAACGATATAGGTATTCTTGCCTCTCTCGACCCCGTGGCGCTTGACCAAGCCTGCGTGGATCTGGTTTTCCATTACCCGTCCAAAGAGGGCGATGATGCGGCTGCACTCATCGAGCGGATCAACTCAAGACATGGTATCCATATTCTGGAGCACGCTGCCAAGATCGGTCTGGGTTCGCGTGATTACCAACTCGTCTCTATCGATGGCGAAGACATGTTAGCGAGACTCAACGAGCAACATATCAGTCTGATTGTCCGCAACGCCGGACTGACGACCGAATACACCCAGCACGGCGTGAACGACCTGCTGCAACTGCTGGAGAACGAACCGCAACGTCTGCAAGGCGCCGTAGTGGCGGACAAGATGATCGGCAAGGCGGCTGCGGCGCTCATGGCAGTTGGTGGCGTCAAGCAGGTCCATACCAACCTTATCTGTACACCGGCACGCGAGATGCTGGAGAAAGCGGGTATTCAGGTCTTTGCCGCAGAGGAAGTGGAGATGATTCTCAACCGAGACAAGACAGGTCAATGCCCCATGGACCAAAGTCTCAACGGAACGGATGATCCGGCAGAGTGCGTGGCTATCCTAAAAAATAAATAAAGCCAAACCGACCCTTTGAACCGCGTTACTACCAACGAATGGTTGGAACCGGTGAGCGAAGAGCAATATAACAAGGTCCGTTAAGAGAGAACCAGGTTAGCGAGAGCCATAGCGGTCATCGCTTCCACGACAGGCACGGCGCGAGTGGCAACACACGCGTCGTGTCTTCCTTTTACGCCTGCTTTGGGAGTAGAAGGCGTGGGTTTGAAGACGCAGCGGAAAGTGACCGGAGTACCATCTGCGATTCCTCCTGCGATGCCGCCGGAGATATGGTTGATAGCCGAACCGGGTTGCGTCACTCCGCCGAAACCGGTTCCGTATTCGAATCCTTTGCAGGCATTGATGGACATTATAGCAAAAGCGAGTTCGGCTTGTAACTTATTGAAAATCGGTTCACCTGTGCCGGCAGGAAGCCCTTCGATGACGCATTCCACGATGCCTCCGATAGAGTCTCCTTCTTGCCGGTACGCCTCGATGGTGTCTGCGAATTTGGCGGGGTCTGTCTCTGCTCCTACCTGAATGAGTTTAGCCTGTATGGAGATTCCTTTAGCCGCCAGTTGCTGTTTTGCTATACATCCGGCTACCACTCTTGCTGCGGTCTCTCGGGCTGAGGCTCTGCCTCCTCCGCGGTAGTCACGAATACCGTATTTCTGTTCGTACGTCTTATCGGCATGCCCGACGCGGTACGAGTGTTTGAGAAACTCGTAGTCTTCGGGCCGCGCATCTTTGTTTCTTATTATAAAAGCAATCGGAGTGCCGAGAGTGACACCATCCATGACACCGGAGAGCCATTCCACCTCATCGGGTTCACGAAAAGCTCTGGTAGATGTGCCGTAAGAAGCTGCTTCCGTTACTGTGTCGTTTACGTCTCGTTTACGTGTCGTTTCCGTGTCGTTTACGTGTCGTTTACGTGCTGCACGGCGGTCTAACTCGTAGTTGATCAGATCCAGATCAATATGCAGCCCTGCGGGAACGCCGTCCAGCACGCCGCCTATTGCCGCTCCGTGCGATTCGCCGAAGCTCGTAAATGTCCATTTATCTCCGAATACATTCATATCTATGGCATGATAATTGAATTCCTATGGCACCATAATTGAATTCCTATGGCACGATAATTGAATTCCTATGGCACGATAATTGAATTCCTATGGCACGATAATTGAATAATTTGCTGCAAAAGTAGTAAAAAGTTTGCATATATGCAAAAAAAAGTGTAACTTTGCACAAAATTTATCGATGTATGAAGAAATTATTAGTAGTGTTGAGTATTCTCGGGGTGTTTAGTGCGGCGAACGCACAGCAGTTGCCGGATCCGCATTTCGAGAGTTGGGGAGGTAAGTTCAACGGAGATGTCCAGTTGACGGAATGGCATGGATCGAATGTCAACCAAGCCGGATTTAAGTTTACCTTTTTATATCAAAAGCCCGGTCGTACGGGTCATTGCGCTTATATGACCGATCGCGCAGTGGGAATACCTAAACTGGGTATCGGCGCCACGGGTCCCGGTTACCTGTCGCTGGGTGTGCCATGGCAGTATCTGAGGGGTCTGAATGTGAATGGCGCGACCGCCGGAACGGAAGGCGGTATCGCTTGGAAACACCGTCCGGACACGATGAGCGTGTGGGTGAAACGCGTGGGACCCAAGACGAATGACGAAGATTTTCATTTGCTTTATTATGCTTGGCAGGGCACGTCGAAAAGCCACCAGTACAAGAATAAGAAAGGCGGCTGTACGGCTACGGAGCGCATCAACGAGGAGAGCGATATCCGTCGCGCTACGGACGGCAATGAGTGCGGTGTGGACGAACCGGCAAAGCAGATTGCCGAAGGCTGGTATCGCGCTCGTGCCAAATACGACGAGTGGACTCAGATCAAAGTGCCGATTCTGTACATGAGCAACGGCAAGCCGACGATGTGCAATGTCATTTTCTCGGCGGGTAACTATCCGGCATTCCGTGCAAATGACGGTCTGTACGACGGCAATGCGCTGTATGTGGACGATGTCGAGTTGATCTACTCGTCGCGGATTGACAAACTGACCATCAACGGCAACGAATGGAAGGAATTCAATCCCGATACAGAGAAAGTACAGGTTTGCAAACTGTCCGCTCTCGGCGCTTCTTCTTCGGATATTCAGATTGCCGGTTTCCGCGGCATCGGTACGCTGACCAATATCAAGGGAGAGAAAGCGCGTTTCAACGGCCGCAGACTGGACAGCCAGGAGATGACGGTTGTACCCGGTGAGATCAACGGAACACCTTGGGTGATCACGGTCAAAGCAGAGGACGGCAGCAGTACGCATGTGTATAAAGTACAAATTAAAGATTAAAAATTACAAATCGCGTTGATAGTAGAGAATTTGGATATTGTTGACTGGGTGCTCATCGGTGTGCTGGGAGTGCTGTTTGTCGCGCAAGTATATTGGTACGCGCGCTACATGTGTGCTCCGGCGAGGAAGATGAGGAGAGACCGGAAGAAGGGACAAGGGAACCAAGTACCAAGTACCAAGAGTGAGTTGCCCCCTGTCTCGGTTATCCTTTGTGCGCATAACGAGGCGTATAATATCTCGCAATATCTGCCGGTTCTTTTGACTCAGGACTATCCGGAGTACGAGGTGATTGTGGTGGATGACGGATCGGAGGACGAGACGCGCGCTATGGTTGAGCGATATATGGTATGCGATCCGCGGCTGCATCTGACTTTCGTGCCGTACGGCGCACGCGTGGGTTCGACCAAGAAATTAGCCCTGACGCTGGCAGCCAAGGCGGCTAAATATGAGTACCTGCTCCTTACCGATGCTGACTGCGTGCCAGAAAGCAATCGTTGGATCAGCGAAATGATGCGCGGTTTTCAATCATCAAAAGACATCGTTTTGGGTTTCAGCCCTTACTTCGCGGAGAAAGGGCATGTGAACCGCTTGGTGCGATACGATACGTTATTTAACGGGTTGCATTACTTGGGAGCAGCGCTTTGCGGTCATCCGTATATGGGCGTGGGACGGAATTTAGCGTACCGCAAAGGGCTGTTCTTTGAGTCCGGCGGTTTCACCCATCTGATGAATAAGATTGCGGGGGACGACGACCTGTTTGTCAACCATGTGGCGACAAAAACGAATACAGCGGTCGTGCTGAGTAGAGACAGTTTCACATGGTCGCTTCCGAAGAAAACGCTGAAGGAATGGTGGCAGCAGAAGAGGCGCCATCTGTCCGTCTCTCCGGCTTACAAAGAGAGTACGAAAATACGTCTGGGCATAGAGCCGATGCTCCGCGGACTGTTCTACGCAACGGCGCTACTGATGATGGTGATCTATTTCCCGACATCATATACGGAACTTCCTGCGATCCCGTTTATGGTGGCAGTGGGGCTGTTCCTCGTGAGATGGATCCTGCAGACCGCAGTCTTGAATGTGTCTGCCCGGCGAATGGGCTTGCCGCGGTTTAATATGTTCAGCGTCCTATGGTTCGACATCACCTTGCCGCTCGTCTCGGCTTGGATATTGACGATGCCCAAACGCAGCGGCGCTAAATGGTAATAATTTAACAGTTTAACAATTTAACAACTAAACAAATATGGCTAACGAAAAAAATCAATTGAACATTAACATCGCTCCTGACAAAGCACAAGGAGTGTTTGCCAATTTGGCATTGATAGCACATACTCCGACGGAGTTTGTATTGGATTTCGCGCAGATCATGCCCGGTATTCCGCAGGCTACTGTGGTTTCGCGCGTGGTAGTGACTCCGGATCAGGCAAAGAAGATCTTAGGCGCTCTGCAAAACAATATCGCTCAATACGAGCAGAAATTCGGTGTGATCAAGCCGGTAGGCGGTCCTGTACACGGTAGCACCCTGCCGCTGACCTTCACCGGTGGCGAAGCCTAGTCGCGTTCGGAAAATGGATCGCAAGAATTAAAATTTTCGGGGATCCCATTATTGAAAAACAACAAAATATTCATTGCTATGAAAACATTCCCAGCTTCGCAGTTAATCATCAATGCGGATGGTTCTGCATTTCATTTACATCTCAAACCGGAGTTCTTGGCGGACAAGGTGATCCTTGTGGGTGACCAGGACCGAGTAAATATGGTAGCATCCTTCTTCGACGAAGGATCGATCGAGTGCGACGTACAGAGCCGCGAGTTCCACACCATCACCGGTAAGTTCCACGGCAAACGTATCTCGTGTATCTCAACGGGTATCGGTACCGACAACTGCGACATCGTTATGAACGAGATCGACGCGCTCGCAAACATCGATTTTGCGACCCGCACGGAGAAAGCCGAGAAGCGCGTGTTGGACATTGTTCGTATCGGTACGTGCGGCGGTATGCAGGAGGATATTCCTCTGGGTACGTTCCTGGTAAGCCAGAAATCCATTGGTTTCGACGGCGTCTTGGCGTTCTACGAGAACCGCGACAAGATCGCTGACCTCGGTTTCGAGAAAGCGTTTGTGGATTTCGTCGGCTACCCGAAAAAAGCAGCTGTGCCGTATGTCGTAGCCGCTAATCCGGAGCTTGTGGACCGCATTGCCAAAGACGATATGATGCGCGGTTGCACGATCGCTGCGAACGGTTTCTACGGTCCGCAAGGTCGTGTTCTGCGCGTGAATCTGGCTGTGCCGGACATCAACGAGAAGATCACCGCTTTCCGTTATGAGGGTCAGCGGATCACCAATTATGAGATGGAAGGTTCCTGTATCGCCGGACTCGCACTCCACATGGGACACCGCGCTATGACCGTCTGCTGCGTCATCGCACAGCGTAAGATCGAAGCTGCCAACACCGATTATAAACCCCGTATCAAAGAGTTGGTACACACCGTACTTGAGAGAATCTAATTCCGAACCTCCACACGGATGCCCTAAAGGAAAACGGTTCTTATGGCGCTTAAATGCGCGCATAAGCTAAGATGGAAACAGGTGTAAATCCTGTACAGACCCGCTGCTGTAAGTCTCAATCGCAGTCCCTTAACCAACATGCCATTGCCGATGCGTCGGCGAGAAGGCGTTAACGGACGAGACAAGTCAGAAGACATGCCGCTTTCCCCTGTTCATATCACTCTCGCGGAATAGAGTGCGAACCGGATGAAGCAATCACTATTGTTTATATTGTTTTGTATGCAGTACATCGGCTTTTCAGTCGGTGCACTTGCCTATGCGCGTATATTCCTTATTACTAATTAATTAAAATATACAATGAAAAAAAAGTACTTCTTTTTGCTGCTCTTAGTCATAGGATGGCTGGGCAGCACAGCTATGGCAGAGGATTACCTGATGCCGCAGTATGGGTACGAAACGAAAGTAGTATCCAAAGACGCTCCGCTGACCTTTTATGATTTCAAGGGAGCAGACACACATTTCACACAATCCGCTTTCTCAACGGTGATCTTCCAACCAGCTACTGAGGGCTATTCGATCAAAATCACCTTTGAGGAACTGAACCTGACCAAGTACAGCGCTTCGTATGATGTGTACATGCGTATTTACAACGGTCAGTTTGATGTGACGAGTATTTC
The DNA here is from genome assembly GCA_902765485.1 of uncultured Bacteroidales bacterium. Lineage (GTDB taxonomy): Bacteria > Bacteroidota > Bacteroidia > Bacteroidales > Paludibacteraceae > Colicola. Next base: position 55,702 of record CACWZZ010000016.1, on the reverse strand, counting down.
ATATCCGACCAGTGGAAATCCTACCGGCAGTTTTGTGGAAAATGCGAATCAAATTGCCTATATCCCCGGCGATGGTGCGGTTAATCCGCTGCCGACCTATATCTCGGGGACAGCAGACGGCTGTCTGTCCGTTTGCTTGTATTCGAAAGATCCGAGCCCGAAAGAGTCTTATTGGAAAGCTACGGTGGAAGAGGTGCTTTTAGAGACCATGACCGTTGAGTCCGCAGCGGGCGACAACACTTTTGTCGATGGCGAAATATGGGCAGGAAAGACTAATGTAGGAATGAGCGGTATGACTATCACAACATCCGGTTATTCTTTGCCTGATAAGCTGCAAACCATCACGTTCACCTGCTCCAACTCCGCTGTGATTGATCCCACAACACTAAAACTCTACGCCGGTACAGGTGTTTCGGTAACTGGTCTGGGCGAGATTGCCGGCACAATCACGGAGGACGAAGGGATTTATACCTATACTTTGTCGGAAGGCTACGCGCTGAGCAATGGAAATAATTCATTCTCGCTCGGCGGCAATATCCTTTCTACTGCGGCGTTTAATGCCACTGCAGCGGTAAATATAACCGGTTTCAGCACAGCGGGAGGGTTCTCGACTTTCACTCCGGCTACGCCGGTTACGATGACCGTGCAGGCTATGTACCTCATGGCTGAGGATGCTACTTACACGATTTCCGGCGAGACGCAGTTCTTTGACGAAGGCGGCAAGGACGGCAAGGTCGTTAAGGGTTTTGACGGCAAGGTGGTGTTCACTCCCGCTACAGAGGGCAGCAAAGTCAAACTGACCTTCAACAGCATCAATGTCTTCTATACGGATTATGCCGCCAACTCGACCGGCTATGTGGATTATATCAAGGTCTATAACGGCAACTCCACGAACGATGCAGATTTGCTCTGGCAACTCTCGCAAGCCGAGGCAAGTACCACTACCGCGATTGTCCTCAAGAGCACGGCAGCGGATGGCAAACTGACGATTACCCATAAGAATAATATCTCCTATGACTCCAACCTGCGCGACGGTTGGGAGGCTGTGGTTAGCGAGTTTGTGCCGCAGGCTATGACCGTCAGCACAGTGAATCTGACTAAAAACATTGGCACCGTTTCTGCCGGAACGGAGAATGCCCAAGTGGCTTCTATTAAAATCACAACCGCTGAGACCGAACCGGCTCTCACCATGGCTTCGCTCGCGCTGAACACCAACGGCACTTACGGTCAGATCTCGAAGGCTAAACTCTATTACACCAAGGAAAATAGTTTTAGCACTTCCCGCCTCTTCGGCGAAGCGAATGTGACAGGCGACGCGGTGACTATTACCAAGAGCGCTGACATTGCTTTCCGCGAGGGAGAAAACTACCTCTGGCTGGTGTGTGACATCAACGGATTAGCACAGAACGACGAAAAAGTGAACGTCACTATTGCGAGCATAACTTTTACCAACGGCACGTCCGTTACGGATTTCGGAGACCAGAGCGGCGAACTGACAATCGAGAACAAGGCTGTTCAGGCTTGCGGTTCGCAGACTTTCACCATCCTTGGCAATTGGGCATATACCCACACCGTGGTCAGCGACTATAATTCCAAATATCAGGCGGAGCAATGCGACCAGACGGTAATCTTCAAACCCGCTACCGAAGGTCATGTAATCCAGATTGACTATACCGACTTCGATGTCTATTATGCCTCTTCTTCGTATAGTACGCGCGCGAAATATATTGTTTACGCGGGCGAGGGTACGAGCGGCGACAAACTATGGGAGTTGGACTCCAACGGCAAGAAACCGACGCAGATTCGTTCTACGGCAGCGGATGGCGCTTTGACGATTGTCTTCAACCCGAACACCACGTCTTCTTATTATACCGGCAACGGCTGGCACGCAACGGTGAAGGAATACAAGTTGCAAGCCATGCAGGTGGATACGATTGCTGTAGCTCAGGCTTCGACCAAATTAGTGCAGACGGGTGAGCAAAAAGCCGCACTACTCAATCTGGATATTCGGACAATTGGCACACTCAATGCCCTGAACCTCAATGCTTTGACGGTTGACCTGAAGGGAACGGAAGAAAATATCGAAACCCTCTATCTGTTGCAAGGCGAAAACGTATTGGCACAGGCTCTGGCAGCATCTCAAGTAGCCTTGACGCTTGAGACACCGCTTGCACTCGCTGAATATGGCAATGCATTTGTGCTTGCCGCCGATATCAAAGCCGATGCCATGGTAGAGACCGATGTCGATGCCGCCCTGAAAAGCGTCACCCTGAGCGGCGAGACGCAGGCTGTCGCAGCCGGTGACCCAGAAGGTGCTCGCACCGTGAAGAACGTGCGATACCTCCAAGCCGGCGATAACGGCACCGTTACCATCGGAGAGAACAGTCTGATGTTCTATGACGATGGCGGTGCAGACGAGAACTACAGTTCTAATTTCGAGGGCTATATCACCTTCGTGCCGGCTACCGAAGGCTATGCCGTAGAGTTGGTATTCAAGGACTTCGATATCGCTTATCTCTCCGGCGATCCGTTCCATATCTACTATGCCAACGCCTATGATGCCGAGGCAGCCTCGGATAAAAAATACGGCATGTACTCCAAACCCGAGGCGAACGAGAGTGTCATCTCGCGTGCCGAAGACGGATCCATCACCGTATATGTCAAGATGCCGACGAGCCAAAAGAGCGGATTTGAAGTAGAGGTGCGTCAGCACTTGTTGACCAATCTTGCGGTTGATTCGGTGCTCGTTACTCCGCTGGCACCGGCTGAGGCTACCAAAGGAACGGGTGACCTCCGCCTGATGCAAGCAGCTGTATATGTCTCCGGTGACCGCACTCCGCTTACCATCACCGGCTTTGAGCAGACGGTTTCGGACCTGCTCATTGACCGCCATATATTCGCAACCGGCCATTCCGCCACTTTCTCTACCGCGAATGAGTTTACAGACAGTTATGTCATGGACGAGAAGGGCGTTTATTACTTCTGGTTCGTCGGTTCTGTGGATGCAGCAGCCGAGGTGGGTAACGTAGTGTCACTCACGCTGGATCAGGTTGTTCTGGGTGAGCAGAAGATTGCTCCGCAAAGTGCTGCCGCTGTCTCTATCAACGTGGTCAGCGGTGCGCATGGTTTCTACCGTGTCGGCGCAAGTGCCATGGCGGATTACGCTACGCTGACCGCAGCACTCAAGGCTATCAGTACGATTGGTATGGACGGCGCGGTAGAGATAGCTATCGAACCGGGTACGTACACCGAGCAAGTCACTATTCCTCAGATTAACGGAGCCGGTTCGGCGAACACCATTACTATCCGTTCGCTTTCCGGCAACTACAACGATGTGACTTACCAATACAACAACACGCTGAGCTCTGAGAAGGGTGTCTTCACCATTGATGGTGCCGACTATGTGACCCTCAAAGGTCTTTCCTTCACCTCCACTTATACTTCCAACCAGAACCCGGCAGTGGTTGTTGTACGCAACGCCGCTACGCATGTGACGATTGACAGCTGCCGCATTTATGCTGAGACCAAGACGGAATATACGGCTCGTCTGGATCTCCTTTTCGTGGACGCAGGCGAGAACAATTTCAATAATGATTTTGCGCTCACCAACAGCGTGCTGGAGGGCGGTTATATGGGTCTCCACGTAACCGGACACAAAGCCGCAGCGGATCCGTTACAGCAGAATATGCTTATCAGCCGCAATACTATCCGCAACCAGGGCAAACAAATGGTTTACGGAGATGCGGTCAGCAATCTGCAAATTATCGGTAATACATTCCGCGCACAAGCTAAATCCAGCAGCGCAAACGCTATTGATTGGATCCTGCTCGGTGGCTCTTCCACTATCGCAGAGAATGATATTTTCTATTCCGGAACAGCTGCCGATAACCAAAGCATCAAGGCGATTTACATTCGTCCGAACAACTATCAGGATAAGGAGAACACCCTGTTGCAGGTGGTGAACAATGTAGTGAACGTGCAGAACGGTTCCGAATATGCATCGTATTGCATCAACACAAGCAGCAATATGCCGAAGCTTTTGTTCGCCCATAATACGATGGTGATGAACTCAGCAGGAACAGCTTCGTCCACGTACTATATTGAAACTGCTCCGGCTGCCGGTTCGGTATTCGTGAACAATATCTTCCAGGCTACGAACAAAGGTTACGCCGTGCGCTATAAGAACGCCGGAGCTATTGCCAATATCGCGTACCGTCATAACATCCTCTATACGCCGGAAGCGACTTTCGGTATGCCGACTGCGACTGTCAGCACTTTTGCTGACTGGAAGACCGCAGTGGGTGCCACCGACACGGACGGCAACCTCAACGAAGCCGTTACGTTCGCTTCCGCTACGCTTCTCATCCCGAAGGAGACTAATGATGGACATCTCCTTACAGCCGAAGTGATGACTTCTGTTCCGGCTGATATCACCGGCAAGACCCGTGCCGCTGCGCCTACCATCGGTGCGTACGAGTATGATGCCGACCTCTTCCGTGTGCCGGTAATGGCTGAAGGCTATCCGACCGCCAATACGCAGGACACCAAAGCCGATATCGTCATTAAAGCGGATAATTACGGAACCGCCAAAGTGATTGTGCTACCGGCAGAGAGTGATGCTCCTGCTATCGAGGCGCTGGCAGCTGCTACGACGGAGATTTCGCTTGTCAAGGACGGCGAAGTGACCTTTACCGCTACCGGTCTGAGTGAGGAAACCGGCTACAAGGCATATGTCCTCTTGTTCTCGCCGCTGGGAGAAGCCGCTGCGGCATATCAGGAAACAGCTTTCACTACTGCGTGGACGCTTCGTCCGGTAGTGCTGAACCCGATTGGCAAACAGACCGTAGCAGCCGAAGCCGCTTTCACGCTCACCGCGTCCCTTGCTACCGAATACGAGCAAGCCAAACCGTACACTTACGCTTGGCGAACCGCTTTCAGCAATGCCGTTATCGGCACGGAGGCGACTCTCGCGCTCACAGCGAGCCAAACAACCGAGTATATTTGTACCGTCACCGACTGCTTCGGTCAGCAAGCAATCGTTTCTGCTCATGTATGGGTGGAGAAAGCAGCAGCTGCGGCTACTTTCGAGGAATACACCCTCGCTGAGAACGGACACAAGGATGTGGATGAGGCTTGGGTAGATAATACCGAGACGAACCTCTATAGCGGCACGTACGCCTTTGGCAACACGCCGAACAAGGCATACAAGGCTTATACGGGTTATGCCATCTGCTCCGACCAATCGACAGAGGCTACCGGCAATTATAACATTGACCAGTTCCGCTCGGCTGCGGGAGGCGCGTACGAAGGCAATAACTACGCCGTAGCGTATTATTCCGCCCCGTCCGTTTGGTTCGCCGGTTATATGGATCCGATTCTGCTCACCAATAGTGCAGAGCCGCAAACGATCACCGGATTCTATATCACCAACACCGTCTATACCCTTGACGCTATTCTTAACGGCGACTATGCCAGCGACGCTTTTGCGCAAGGCGACTATATGTCTGTTACCGCGAAGGGATACAACGGATCGGAGAAAACAGGTGAGGTGGTCTTCTATCTCGCGGACTACCGCTCCGAGAATGCCGACGAGCATTTCGCTCTCAATACCTGGAGATGGTTCGACCTCTCTTCGCTGGGCGCTATCACGCGGCTGGAGTTTGAACTCTTCACTACCAAGTCGGACGCTTATGGATTTACTACGCCGACCTATTTCTGTCTCGATAACTTCGGTGGTACCAGACCGTCCCCTGCGACGGACTTGGAGCAAGTCGTCAATGACCATTCACCAATCACCACTAAACTCCTCCTTGACGGACAGATCTTCATCCTCCGTGGAGAACGGATGTTTGACCTCAACGGCCGCGTAATACGATAAGCCATGCATGTGTTACTAACTATCTTATTGGCCGTTTCGCCCTATTTGGCGCGGGTGTATGAATATATGCCCGCGCCTGGGCAGTTCACCAACGCGATGCCGGCTGCTACAACGGACGATACGCCCGAGACGATGGCTGCCAAAGCCGAAGCGGCTCTCGCTAATAACGCCGGCGGGATGGTCTGTCTTGGTGCGTGGGGTGGCTATATCGTATTCGGGTTTGATCATCCGGTTACCAACTCGCTAAACGACTATGACTTCCGCATCACCGGCAATGCGTCTTATGCCTCCTATGCCAAGGACACATCCCGCAAAGGGGGAGCTGCCGAACCCGGAATCGTCATGGTCAGCTATGACGCCAATGGGAACGGACTGCCCGATGACCCGTGGTACGAACTGGCGGGAAGCGAGTATAACTCGCCTGCTACCGTCCACCGCTATGCCGTCACTTATACCCGCCCGGATGGGCTCGCAGACATCCCTTGGACCGACAACAGGGGAGGATCTGGCGTTGTGCCGCGTAATAGTTTTCATCAGCAGGACTATTTCCCCCTTTGGGCACCCGATGAACTCACTTTCACCGGCTCGCTTCTGGCTCCCAATGCCGTGGATGAGGGCGAGAACGGACAGCACTCCTTCGTCCTCTATACCTATGACTACGGCTATGCCGATAACCATCCCAATAAGACTGACGGATGTCAGTTCTGCATCCGATGGGCGGTGGATAACAGCGGCAATCCCGTTTTCCTGCCGGCTATTCATTTCGTCAAAGTCTATACCGCCGTGCAACAGGTATGCGGATGGATCGGTGAAACGAGTACCGAGATCACCGGAGCGGAAGACCTGCATCCCGACATGCTGGTCACGGGTCTGGAGAATACCCCCTTCCCTTCAGGCGAGGCTTCCAAAATGATCCGCAACGGACAACTCTATCTGATGTACAATGGAATCATGTATAATGTACAAGGTTCCCGCGTAAAATAAGTACGAAGGACATACGAAGTGCAAAAAAATCGCTCTTAGGGGCGATTTTTTTTGCGTTTTGCTTAATTTTGAACTTTTGAATTTTGAATTTTGAATTATTTGTTGTATCTTTGCACACAATTTATATTTAGAGATATGAAAAAATTATCAATTAATCATTATTCATTATTCATTCTTTTGTCTCTTGCGTTCACCGCTTGCCAGCCGAAAGAAACAACCTCCTTCCAATACAACGTGGATAAGTTTTATGACCTGGAGATCCTGCGCTATGACGTGCCGGAGTTCGATTCGTTGAGTCTGCAGCAGAAGCAGCTCATCTATTGCTTGAGTGAAGCGGCTCTATGGGGACGCGATATCTTGTTTGACCAGAACGGACGCTACAATCTCCGTATCCGTCGTGCGTTGGAGAACCTGTATGTGAACTATCCGTATGATAAGAATACGGACGAGTTCGCCGCCTTCGAGCGTTACCTCAAGCGCGTCTGGTTCTCCAATGGTATTCACCATCATTATTCCGAGGATAAGTTCCTGCCGGAGTTCAGCCAGGAGTGGTTCGTTGCCGCTTGCGAGAAAGCGGGTGTGCAATACGATGAGGCGATCCTGCCGGTGATGTTCGACCCGGCTATCATGGCGAAGCGCACTACCGCGCAGGACGGCGTGGATCTGGTGCTCAACTCTGCCGGCAACTACTACGGCGAAGGCGTGACCCAAGCGGAAGCCGAGGAGTGGTATGCCCTTCATAAGGACAACAGCTCTGAGCCGCTCTGGATCGGTCTGAACTCCAAACTTGTCAAGAACGCAAACGGCGAGATCGAGGAGCAGGTTTATAAAGTGGGTGGTCTCTATGGAGAAGCGCTCGAACACATCGTTTATTGGCTCCGTGAAGCGCTGAAGTATGCCGAAAACGACGCCCAGAAACTGGCAATCGAGAAAATGATTGAGTTCAACGAAACGGGTGACCTCAAGACTTTCAATGAATATTGTATCGCGTGGGTGCGCGACCTCGACAGCCGCGTGGACTACGTCAACGGTTTTACGGAGACGTACACCGACCCGCTCGGAATCACCGGCACATGGGAGTCCATGGTTAACTTCAAGGACCTTGCGGCTACCAAGCGCACCCAACTCATCTCCTCCAACGCGCAGTGGTTTGAGGACCACTCGACCACCGATCCCAAATACAAAAAAGAGGAAGTCAAAGGTGTGACCGCAAAGGTTATTACCGCGGCTATCCTTGCCGGAGACTGCTATCCCGCTACGCCGATCGGCATCAACCTGCCGAACGCCAACTGGATTCGCAAGGAGTACGGCTCCAAATCCGTCACCATTGACAACCTCATGCACGCGTACAACGAGGCTGCGAAGGGTAACGGTTTCAACGAGGAGTTCATGATTGACGACGAGATCCGCGCTATCTATGAGCAGTACGGAGCGGCCTGCGGTGACCTCCATACGGACCTCCATGAGTGCGTCGGACACGGTTCCGGCAAGCTGTTGCCAGGTGTGACCAAGGATGCACTCAAGGAGCACGCTTCGACGATCGAGGAAGCGCGCGCGGACCTCTTCGGGCTCTATTATTTGGCGGATCCCAAACTCGTGGAACTCGGTCTGCTGCCCAATATGGAGGCGTACAAAGCCGGTTATTACCAGCAGATGATGAACGGTCTGATGACCCAACTTGTGCGTATCGAACCGGGTAAAGATATTGAGGAAGCGCACATGCGCAACCGCCAACTGATCGCCGGATGGGTCTATGATCATGCGACCAACAAAGAGGTGGAGATTATCGAGCGCGACGGCAAGCACTATCTGCAAATCAACGACTACGAAGGGCTGCGTCGCCTCTATGGCGAACTGCTGGCTGAGATCCAGCGCATCACCTCCGAAGGCGATTATCCTGCTGCCAAAGCGATCGTGGAGAAATATGCGGTTAAGGTGGACCAGGACCTGCATAAAGAGATCCTGGAGCGCTATAAGAAACTCAATCTTGCGCCGTACAAGGGTTTCGTCAATCCGGTTTATACTGCCGTTCGCGATGCCGAGGGCAATATCACGGATGTTAAGATCGATTTCACGGAAGGCTATATCGAGCAACATCTCCGTTACAGCCACGACTACAGTCCGCTGCCGGATGTCAATTAAACTTCCGATATCGAAATCCATCGCCAATAGAATTCTTCTATTGCAGGCAATTCACGGGGACCCTCTGATGAGGGTCTCTCGCGATATGCCGGATGACGTCATCGTCCTCCACGATGCGTTGGAGCAGTTGAGGGAGTATAAGAAAGGTGAGCCGTTAACGCTGTATTTGAAGAATAATGGTACCGCCCTTCGTTTTCTGGAAGTTCATCTGCAGAAATGTTACCCGGGCGCACCGATCACGCTTACCGGTGACCCGCGGCTCATGGAGCGCAAAGGGGCACCCACAACCCAAACCACTTCTGCTCTTATCTTGCACGGCGAAGATATCCCCGTTGCCGAAAACGAATCTCCCTATATCACGATGAGCCGCCGCATGGTCTCCATGTATCAGCCATGCATGGCTGATGATATAGAGCCATGCTGGTCCTCCGCCGCCTTCTGGTACGAATACATCGCCATCCATGGCGGCGAGTTGCTGTTAGAGGGACTCAAACCCGACAGCCTCCAAGGCGACCGCATAGTAGCCGACCTCTACGCCGCCCATTTCGGCGTCCAAACAACCTTCACCCCCGAAGGAGCACGCATAGCCAAAACTCCCTCCCTCTTTTCCCCTCCCCTTGAGGGGAGGATTAGGGTGGGGTTTACCAACTGCCCTGATTTATATCCGGCGATCGCGCTGACCTGCGAACGCCTCGGCATAACCCTCCAAGCCACCGGCACAGAGCGCTTGCGGTTCAAAGAATCCGACCGAATCGAGGCGGTGCAAAAGCACGAAGTGCGCTCCGACCACCGAATGGCGATGGCACTCATGGCTGCAGATTTTCCCGTATCTGAATCCGAACAGGAATGTATCGCCAAAAGTTACCCCCGGTTTGTAGAATTCTGGCACTTGGTTAGCAGTCGATACCGCGACCACTTCGTGACCACTACGGACATTACAGACGGGTTTGTTACCCATATTACCCCGATCCGGGGCGTCAATGATGACAATTTGGGCAAGAAACATGCCCTCTCCAAACTCATCCACGCCGCCCAAACGGAATACGTCTGGCTCCACGATGACGATGTCATCTGGCACGAGGTCTTGATCAGACCTGAAAGCGATCTTGTAATTCTGCCACTTAAGATGGTGAGCGAAAGCGATAGCCCTTCCTTGTTGGAAAAATTACAAATAGCCGAATACGCCGCCATACAGGAACTGACCATGCGTACTGCCAAACGTGGTCATGCCGTCATGTGTTCCGGCGCGAACCTCATTGTGCGCAGGGAAGCATGGTTGGAATGCGAACCCGACCTGCATCCCGAGATCCCGTCCGGCGACGATATGTTCCTCTTGGAAGCCATGAAACGTCGAGGCATGAAGATAGCGGTCATTGACGAACCCGACTACACCGCCGTCGTTCGTCCTGTTCCCACGTGGAAGGCTTTCTTCCGCCAGAGAATGCGCTGGGCAGGCAAAGCCCCTAAATACACCGACCCGGACATCCTCCGTTGCGGCGCACTGGTCGTGGCAGCCAACATTCTCCAACTCCTCTGCCCCCTCGTCCTCCTCATTAAATTCCCGATCGAGTACGGTCTTATCCGCAAAAGAGAAACTACAAACCACCAACCACAACCCACAAATAAAGAACCACGCACCGCGTGGTACGTGGCTCTCTTGTTAGAGCTCCTCTATCCTTTCTACCTTATCCTTTCCCTCCTCGGCGGCCTCTTCCGCCAGAAAAAGTGGTAGTTGTCAATTATCTCTTCCCATTTAGCTTTGCGCATGATCTTTGGGTTGAGCGGTTAAACAATAGTTGAAGAGGTTGAGCAACTGATTAACCGTATCCATACGGGCAGTTGTCTTTTCCTGCTCCAATTCTCGGAGGAACGCCAGACTTACTCCTGCTTTGCGAGCCGCCTCCTCTTGTGTTAAGCCATATTGTTTCCGCAAGGCTTTGACAGTGGTTGCAATTTCCGTTCTCATAATACTATATATTATAGTAGATAATCTTGCTTTCTGTGCTGGTTATACTTACGATAGTATATAAATTTGTACTTTTTTACTTAATTTATATACCATAATAGTTAAAATTCGCCGCAAAGGTACAACTTTTTTGTGAGATATGCAAGTTTTCTTACGTTTTTCATAAATTTGTCGGCTCTTTTGGGGCAAGGCACAGGATGGTCAGGGGCAGGAGAGAGTGTCGGCGATGGGTAACGGATGATTAAGAATATACAAGAATATATAACGATTTGAGTAGCCCCCGAATCCGATTCGGGGTAAAAGAAGAAAAAATTTGACATGGCAGAAATGGCAAAAGTGGCAAAAAAATGACATTGCACTATTTGCACTATTTGCATTTTGATGGTCAAAAAGTATAGAAAGTGCAAAAAGTGCAGAAAGTGCAATACAAAAAAATAACATGACCGGATTGACCGGATTGACCGTTTGGGGCGAAACGGTCAAAAAGGTCAAAACGGTCATAACAAAAAATTATATGTCAGTTTTGCCAGTTTTGCCATATTTTAACTAAATTACTTGTCACTCTTCTGGAATCTGTTTACACTTTCCTAAAAGAGTTTACAGTTGTACTAAATTTGTTGACATCCATCCTAAATTGCTTGACAGATGTTGTACTGATTGACTTTTCCTAAATAACTGTCAACCTTATTTAAGAAAAGTTGATATGCGATGCCGAAATTGTTTGAGTGCGTCGAAGCGCATAAAATATTCTACGGTGCCCTGTGGAATGAGTATGCGTTCAATACGATTGCATCTGTCAAATGCTGTGGGCTCAATGCGTTCAATTGATTTCGGCAAGATGATTGACGCCAAGTTATTACAGTTAGCAAAGGTCCATGTCTCTATATACTTTGTGCCCTCAGATATTACCACTTCGGACAGCATAGAGCAACCGGCAAAAGCACTTGTTTCTATGGCTTCTATACCACTGCCAATTGTGATTTTTTTTAGATTGCTGCACCCGTCGAAACAACTTCTTGTTACTTGACGTATTCCTTGTAATGCTATTTCACTTTCCAGAGAGAAACATCCTAAAAAAGCGAATTCACCAATATACACAACGCTATCCGGAATAGAAATGTGCGATAAATTACGCCGTTGAGAAAAGGCAGAGTCTGCAATTACCTCAATGCCTTCAGGTATAGATGAACTATTGCAACCATGAACCAGTGTGTTAGTCGCAGTAACAATGATAGCATTGCAGTTGTCACGTGAGTCAAACATAGGATTTCCTTGCTCAACGACCAGTGAAGTCAGTTGTTCACACAACTCAAAATTATTCTTTTCTATCACCGATACTGTTTTCGGAATGATTAGTGATGTCAACTCATTGCATCCATTTATGGCATATGCGCCGATGTCAGTCACAAAATCCGGAATTCGATATTCTCCCTTTAAGCCCGATGGCATACGTGTGAGTGTGGTAATGTCGCCACAAGTGGAAAATTCAACTCCATACTCATCTTTGAAGTGTTTTCTTACAAATGTTTTCATAACTGTTCATTTTTATGTGTTGTTTTTTCTGTGTAATTTATGCTGTACTCAAGGTCAAACTCTCGACAGAAGATAAAATCTGTTAGTGCAAAGTTGGTATGGTCGAAGAGATTATGGAAGGCATTGATAAGATGCAGGTCCTTTGTGAGGTTTTGATCCAACCGCTCATTCCAATTATCCGGTTTACAGTCCATGCCGATGAACTCTTCGAAAGAGACCTCCAAGTTTTGAGGAAGGTATAAACTGCGCGTCACACCGGTATCATACAATGAGTTCCAACCGGTATCACACAATGCCTCCCATAATTCTTGCCTGCTATCATTTTGAAATGGGTGAAGAGAAGGATACTCTTTTGACAAAAAACAATTGGCTACTAATTCCACATTTGGCTGAAATGCGGACATTCGAGAGTATAGTTCATGCGCATGATCATACATCTTTTGCAAAGCGAGATACAGAGCATCATTAAAGGCTATAATATCCTGCATAAGACATTTTTGGTTTGCCAACGCTTGCTCATTAAGAATATCTTGGCGCAATTCAAGTAGACACTCACATTGGGTATAATCCTCAATATCCATTCTATTATCATGAGTAGTCCGTATCTCCCATTCTATATATCGAAGATATTTGTCATTGTAGTGTATCATTGTTTCATCCTTTCTAATCTTTCTCGTTCAGCTGCGATTTCTTCCGGAGTAAGAATCACATCATAGAGCGTGACTTTTGTAAGCATTGTGGCTACCTCTGGAGTGCAATGAGCAAACTCACAAAATTCCTTGTAAGGTGGAATTTCTGCGGCACATTCTTCACTCAAGAGATGAGCCATTTTGCTTCGGATCTTAATATCCGACATAAAGAGTTCTTTAAGACGCAGCAATTCAAGCTGGTCGTTGATTTCTTGTGGTGTCATAATCTTTCAATATAAAAAAAATACAGCGTGACTTTCGAAAATTTGTCATTCAAGTGCTTGTATTGGCTTGAATGTTTCATAGTTATTAACATTGACTGAATTTTTTCTCATCCTATCCTCATCCATACAACTCATCTGTAAGAGAAATATCGGCTCAATATTGTACCTTAAAGCATATTTTCTCCATATTGGCTCCATAGAAATGAAATTATTATTGTCATCTATAAGGTAAGAAGAAGTTCCTGTTTTACGATATCGCAATATATCTTGATAATAAAAGACTCTACGGAACAATTTTTCTATATTATCATACCTATCACTACCACTATTTTCCACAAAGTGCATCATAAGTCTTTGATCGTTATTACCTATTTTTCTCTCACCATAATATACAGCACGAGAGCCAGACTGCTCACATATACGAAATTCTTTCTCTTCCTTAATAAGGCCTTCCAAATATAAAAGATGCTGCAAGTGTTGCCAAAATTCAATACGGTGGTCATGATATATTGAATGCGTCAATTCATGTAAAAGAACTTCATCAAAGACATCCTCCTCGTAGAATATAATATCCGGATTTATACTGATATTTCCAGACACAAAATCATAACGTCCCATAACGAGTTTGTTATAAAATAGATTTATTTTGTTCGAGAAACCTCCAAAATATTTTTCTGCATATTTCTGAATTTTATTATAAGCAACTGCAACAAAAGCACATAAAACATTTATAATATATTCTTCATCTATATTACGAATCTCATTCATTTTATAATCGGCTAGTCTTATAGCCTCGTTATGGATTTGCTCAAAATTTGATAAATAAGGTGGCGTCATATCAATAAAATAGTAAAATTACAGCGGGACTCTTTCGAAATAATCGTTTGAGCGATTACGCGAAATAAGAATCACGCTGCAAAATTACTGCCTCGCTCGTTCACAAAGTGGCAGAGCATTATTTTTTTATTAAAAATCGCTTCCGGATAGTTGATTTTGTATCTCCTGAGCTTTCTGCTGATTGTATTGGTCAACTTCTTTCTGGAATATACCATCAAGTGCTTCCTTGCCCCCATAAGTCACCTTACAATCATCAAAGCCTCGATAGAATAACTCCAAATCAATCTTATCGTCTAAATGCCATATTGCAGCACTACTTTCTTCCAAATCTTGAACGACCTTACCGCCGTGCATCTTCTGAATTAAAGTTGCTTTTCCGTATTTCTCCTCAAAGCGCGAAATGATAGCGCGACACTGCTCCATTCCGGGGATGTCTTTGTATTTGTCGGTAACGGAGAAGGAAATCTTAATCTTGTAAACAGTGTGTGTAAGTTTGGTAGCGCGCATTTCTATATAGCACTCGTAAGTCATAAAAGTGCCATAGATGCTGCTAACTAGAACATCACTTTCTCCTTCATAGATGTACGTTTTCCCTGTAAAGCCCTTTTCGCTAAAAGCGGTTAAGAACTCCTCATAAGTACTCCCGAAAGGGACACCAAATACTTGAACTGCGGACTTCTGTCCGAATGCGGTTGCTACTCCCATGGAGAGAAGCAGACTAAAAAGAATAACTTTTCTCATAACTACTTAATTTGATTATTATAAAAATGCAGCGTGACTTTTGAATCACGCTGCAAAATTACAACACCAAACGCCCACAAAAAGGAAGAGGCACATTTTTTATCTTCTTACCCAAAAGCGACCGCCATTTGTGCTATAATACAAACCTTTGGAAGTTTGTGCCAAGATTTCCTTTCCGCCGTCGGTTAATGAAAGAAATTCTCCATAGGAAGAACTTGTACATCTTGATACCCAAAAACTGCCCTTGTTTGTGGAAGCATAGACTCCTTTGCTTGTAATTGCAATAAGCTCATTTCCAAATGGCAATAAGTCAACAAATGTTCCATACGAAGAACTTGTGCAACGAGACACCCAGAAACGTCCACCATTTGTTGAATACTCAATTGTGTTTTTGGCAGGATTGATTCTAATCAGTTCACTGCCGAGATTAACCATTGTTGGCATAGCTAAATTATTTAAAATTAACGATGTTTTTTAAAGTCCGGATGCTTTTGAATAAACTTATGATAAGAAGAAACTAATCCTTCATAAAAATCTTTTTGAGATACTCCGCTATAACTCAAATGCCATGCGTTTATCGCAATTCTTTTAACTTTTTCTCCTTCTTTCTCAATATATATCCATTCGTCAAATTTTTCAAAGCTATAAACATTCTCTTTAAGAAAATTAAGAATGAGATTACCAGTTTCTCCAACAGATTCAGAATATCCACAACAGACCAACACATCCGCATCTAATAGTTCAATTTGCTTTATTAACAAGTCTTTATAATCTATGATATATTGATCAAGTGTTTGATTGTCAATAGAACTACTTCCTGCTTGCTTCTTAACATTGATGCGGGCAAGAGGAGCCTCATCGTATTCCTTAATTGCCTGTGGATTAGTAAAATCGTCATATCCACATAATTTGTCCTGACTATGTGTCAACCCATAAAGAATATACATCAAATTGCGATAAAACCGATAAGGAATGTTTTCTGAATCTTTTTGCTTTCGGCCAGTTTCTCCACGCACATCCCATGCATCTTCTCCCCCTGCATTTTGGTCTTTAGTTATAAACATGTAGCGTATGGGAGCCTCTGACCATAACTTATTCTCTTTTTCTTTATTTTCTGTAAACTCACTATATGTTGCATAATCTTCAGGTTTTCCACGATACAAAATTCCGTCAGGAGCGAAATTTGGTTCACTCTCTTTTGCATTTATTCGCACTTCCCATTCATCAAGAATGCGTTGGTTTTCTCCTACATAGTCTTTCATATTGATAAATATTTAGTAGTTATACATTTTATTTACTCTATCCGCATCTTCAGCAAAATAATTCCGTAATGATTCCGGCTCGTGAACTTCTAAATCGGAACCATATTTTAATAGTTCCTGACAGAACTCAGCGGACGGGTAAACATTGAAACTAAAAGCCGGATAGCCGTTAATAGGTTCAATCTCACGCTGAGAAGGATGTATGGGCAATGTGCGCAAATAGGGCGCTTGATCTTCACTTATTGAAATGATAATTTCTTCAGTTCCCCCCTCCAACATTGTGACACCATATACCTGACGAAAAATCCTTTCTGCTGCGCAAGGACCATCGGGGAGATCGTATTTCTGACCCGTGGACTCAAGCGCTAAAATACGATCAAGACCATACACGCGGAACTCATCATCGTATGGAGAACGTGCCAACATATACCAGCGTTGCTTGAACATTTTTAAGCAATAAGGTTCTACAACAAAAGTATATGGTCTTGGTTTCCCAAATCCCTGATGGGTGATTTGGATGGAATAGTGGTCGCGTAAGGCTTCTATTATTGGCGCGAGGAACTTCTCTCCTGAAGGAACATGCTCAAAAAGAATTCTATCGCGGAGTTTCTTGCTGTCCTTGAGCAAGCTGTTAACTCCCATAATAGAAATCAAACGATTGTGTAAGTCCGCATCGCTCGATTCATCCATCTCTGCAATGTAGTACTCATTATTAGAATTACACTTGATCTTAATATCGAAGAGCAATTCTATAGTGCTTTTCCAACGATGAAAATTACTTTCAGGCAGATAATCCTGTTTGTAGTCATTTACAGACGAGTGCGCCCACTTTATGTCTATCTCTTTACGAGAAATAGGACCGCGTGCGATAGTGTTCAGTAACCAGATGTAGCACTCAAACAGATAAGCAGTGGATGATTTCTTCATAATTCTTTCGTGTTTTAGCGTTTCGGCTGCAAAATTACTACTTTACTCTCCCACAAAGTGGATGTGTGCGCAAAATTACACAAAAAAAACGACATACACAAGGATTTTGCTAAAATTCTTTTTTGTGCGTACGTTTTTAGGGAGTTTTGTGCCTCGGTCTTGAGTCGGTTTTCTCTCGCTCATCGGTCGGTGGATAAAACAACATACGCGCGTACCATATTAATTAGTACGCGCGTATGTGTGTAAGGGACTAAGATACTAAGATCCTAGTGTCCTATTTAATTATACCACACCGCTGAAGCCCATGAATGCCATAGCCAGCAGACCGGCGGTCAGAAGGGCAATCGGAGTACCCTTCATTGCTTCGGGCACTTTATTCAATGCCAGCTGCTCGCGGATACCTGCGAACAGGATCAGCGCAAGAGCAAAACCAACAGCCGTTGCGAAGGCATATACTGTGCCGGAGAGCAGACCATACTCGGCTCCGAGCGGCAGTTTAGCCAGCAGCTTGCTCTGGTCAGCCACGATAAGAGCTACACCCAGAATACAGCAGTTGGTGGTGATCAGCGGCAGGAACACGCCGAGTGCCTGATAGAGCGCCGGAGACACTTTCTTCAGCATGATCTCAATCATCTGCACAAGCGCAGCGATGACGAGGATGAAGAGGATGGTCTGGAGGAACTCAATGCCCCAAAGCACCAGCAGTTTCTGCAGCAGGTATGTTACTACCGTCGCGAGGGTGAGCACGAACGTCACAGCGGCACCCATGCCCAGCGCGGTGTCAATCTTCTTACTTACACCCAGGAACGGGCAGATGCCCAGGAACTGGCTCAATACAATATTGTTAACAAATATTGCAGAGATAAATATCAGAAAGTAAACCATTTCAATTAAAAATTAAAAATTAAAAATTACTTTTTCTGCAGTTTGTTGACTGCGGCCATGAGGTACGCAAGGCAGATGAATGCACCCGGAGCGAGGACGAAGATCAGAGCTGCGAACTGGCTGCTGTAGATCTGGAGTCCGAAGACTGTGCCAGCTCCCAGGAACTCGCGGATGACACCCAGCACGGTGAGCGAGAGGGTGAAACCGAGACCCATTCCCAGTCCGTCCAGCGCAGAGAGACCCACGGTGTTTTTAGCCGCAAAAGCCTCTGCACGGCCGAGCACGATACAGTTCACCACGATCAGCGGAATGAACAGACCGAGCACGTCATAGATAGCCGGCAGATAAGCCTGCATAACCAGTTGAACCATGGTCACGAACGTAGCGATGACGACGATGAACGCCGGGATACGCACTTTGTCCGGGATGAGGTTCTTGAGCATGGAGATCACCACGTTCGAGCAAACGAGCACGAAGAGGGTAGCCAAGCCCATGGACATACCGTTAACAGCGCTGGTGGTAGTAGCCAGAGTCGGACACATACCGAGCACGAGCGCGAAAGTCGGATTCTCTTTGAGAATACCGTTGGTGAGAGTTTTCATTGCATTACTCATAGTGTTTCCTCCTTTTCTTCATCTGTACTTTGTACTTGGTCACTTGGTACTTGTTGTGTAGCGCCGGTAGCAGCTTCTACAGATTGCGCTGCGATTGCATTATACGCTTTGTTGATTGCTTTGAGGAACGCTTTGGAAGAGATGGTAGCGGCTGTGATAGCATCTACGTCTCCGCCCTCTTTGGTTACCGCGAGTGCACCGGCTTTCTTACCGATGATAGAGCGGTTGCCGATGGCGTCTTTGAACCAGTGGTCGATATGTGCACCCAGACCCGGAGTCTCCGTCTGTTTGAGCACTACGTAGTCCAGCACTTTGCCTTCTGCATCCAGACCCACCATGATCACTTGCGGTCCGTCGAAACCAACTTCGCTGGTCTCTACTGCTGTAGCAATCCATTGATCGTCCTTGAACGCTTTGTAGATCGTCAGACCATCAACCTCTTCCGGTTCAGCAACTGTGCAGCCCTCCGGAAGAACGGCAAGGATTGCAGCCTGTTGTTTCTGTGCTTCTTGCAGCGCGATATTCTTCTCGGTCAGGATATATACTCCTGCGAGCGCGCCTGCGGCTACCATCGAGATGATAACCAGCGAGAGCACCATATTCTTGAATGTACTTTCTAATTTAGCCATGATCGTACCTCCTTATGCTTTTTTAGGTTCGCCGAAACGCTGCGGACGAATCTTGTTCAACAATGGAACGCAAGCGTTCATGATCAGAATAGCGAAGGACATACCTTCGGGGTAGTTACCCCATGTACGGATGACCATTACGATAAATCCGATGCCAATACCGAAGATGATCTTACCCCATGCACTCATCGGGCTGGTGACATAGTCGGTAGCCATGAAGAACGCACCGAGCATCAGACCGCCGGAGAGCAGTTCGTAAGCCACGTATTCGCCGGTAGTCAGTCCCTCGGGCAGTGCGCCTGCCAGACCGGTGCAAGCTGCGAAGCAAGCCACAGTCGCGATGATAGCTACCGGAATATGCCATGTGATGACGCGGCAGCAGATGAGGATGAGACCGCCGATGATGAGCGCCAATGCACTCACTTCACCCAGCGAACCACCCATCACACCCAGGAACGAATCCATGAGCGAAGGCAACTGGTCAATGACCGAAGCATCACCGGATTTAACGATATGTTTCAGATAATAGAGCGGAGTAGCGCCCGTCTCTGCATCCACGTACGAACCTCCGAAACCTTGCGGAGTCGGCCATGTGGTCATCTGCGCAGGGAAAGAAATCAACAGGAACACACGTCCCACCAGAGCGGGGTTGAAGGGGTTTTGTCCCAGACCGCCAAAGGTCATTTTGCCGACGCCGATAGCAACGACCGCGCCGATGATAACAATCCACCAGTCGAGGTTGGACGGCAGGTTGAATGCCAGCAACAGACCGGTCAGGACAGCGGAGAGATCTCCGATAGTCATTTTTTGCTCTTTGAGCACGAAACGGCTAATACACCATTCTGTCAGAACGCAAGCGCAGATAGAGATGGCTGCCGTGATAAGAGCACCCCAGCCGAACTCAATCACAGATACCACATAAGCAGGCAGCAGCGCGAGAATAACCAGAAGCATGTTCTTACGCACGCTATCACCGCTATGGGCGTGAGGAGCCGGAGCAACAATAAGATTTTTCATTTGTTATTGTAATTAGTGATTTAACAATGTTATTTTTTCGCAGCCGCAGCGCGCTCGCGGAGGATAGCGCCCACTTTGGCTTTACCCGGACGGATACCGTCGAGCAGACGGCGGTGAGCAGGACAGGTGAAGACGCAGCAACCGCAGTCGATGCAGTCCATGATGTCATGTTTCTCCAGCTCGTCGTACATCTCCAGCTCAGCCAAACGGCTCAGCAGATACGGCTCCAGACCCATCGGACAAGCCTGAACGCACTTACCGCAACGGATACAGTTCTCTTCCTCCGGACGAACGCTCTCTGCCTCGGTCATAAAGAGCAGACCCGACAGACGTTTGTTAGCCGGCATACCCTCGATATGATCCATCGCGCGACCCATCATCGGACCGCCGCCGATGATCTTTCCGGTGTCCGCAGGAACACCACCTGCCAGCGCAATCACTTCCTCGATCGGCGTACCGAAACGAACGGAGTAGTTGCCCGGTTTGGCAAGGTTCTTACCGGTCACGGTCATAACGCGCGAGATCAGCGGTTTGTTCTTCTGTACAGCCTCATAAACGGCGAAGATCGTAGCCACATTGTCCACCACGGCTCCTACCTCGATGGGCAGTGCGCCGGACGGTACCTGACGACCGATACAAGCGTCAATCAGCTGTTTCTCACCGCCCTGCGGGTAACGCAGCTTGAGCGGCATCACCTCAATACCCAGCGAAGCGTTTGCCAACTTCGTCATGTGCTCGATCGCATCGGGTTTGTTGTTCTCGATACCGATGATTGCACGGTTGACACCCAGCGCTTTCTTGAGGATCTGAATACCGATGATGATCTCCTCGCCATGCTCCAGCATCAACTGGTGGTCGCAAGTCAGATACGGCTCGCACTCTACACCGTTGACAATCAGCACTTCGGCTTTCTTGCCGGGAGGCGGCATCAGTTTGACGTGTGTCGGGAAGCAAGCTCCGCCGAGACCCACGATACCGGCAGCCGCGATCTTGTCGATGATCTCTTTCGGCTCCAATGTGCACTGGCGAATGATCTCCGGCTTGCGGTCGATCTCCGGGAGCCACTCGTCGCCCTCTACATCGATGAAGATCGCCTGCATCGGCGCGCCCCACGCATCGGTGGTGGCATCAATCTTGGTGACCGTTCCGCTTACCGGCGAACAGATGTTCGCACTCACGAACCCGCCGGCTTTTGCCAGCAGTTCGCCTACTTTCACTTTCGCTCCGACAGCCACTACAGCCTGAGCCGGTGCGCCGATATGCTGTACAAGCGGAATAATCGCTTGTTTAGGCAGCGGGCATACCGTAATAGGCTGGTGCGCGGAGAATTGTTTGTTGTCATGCGGATGAACTCCGCCTATTTTGAATGTTCTCATAATTCTTAACTTTTTTGTGCCATGGCGATTAAGTTGGGGAACGCAGCTCTTGGAGTTGCCAAAGCCTTGATTTTCTCTGCAATAGCAGGATCGAAGCCCTTCTTCTCACCCTCTTGCGCAGCAGGGGTCTCCGCTTGTGCGTCCGCAGGGGTTAAGATCAGTTTTACTTGTTCCATCGTGGGATCGCCACCAACGGGACATGCCAGACCGTCAATGCCTCCGGCTTTAACACAAGCCTCCGCAAAGTTACGACATCCGGCGAAACCGCATCCGCCGCAGTTGGCACCCGGCAGTACAGCCGCCACAAGGTCAATGCGCGGATCTTCTTCCACTTTGAAGTACAGGCTGACAACATACAGCAGGATCGCTGCCAGTAAGGCTACCACGCCTAATACTCCCATTGAAATCAGAATTAAATTCATGTTCTTGGATTTTTGTTTGTTATTTGTGTTAATATTAATTTGCTCTTGTTTAGATCTTCCTTGCCGTGAAGGAAAATTGGGTCTGTAGGCGGTGCTTGAACACACTCAGCCCGATGTAGTACAGAGCGATGCCGCAAAGCGAAATCGTGCCCACTACCGCCTCCGACCATGGGGTCAGAATATCCAATATGGCGATCAACGCCACCATGACGACGAAAGGCAGAATGTAAGCGAGTAGCACAGCTTTCCACGCCAGCCGTTCACGAACCAGAATCTCCACTTGGTCGCCCGGTTGCATCGGCTCCAGCATCACGGCGTCCATCTCTTTCTCCTGGCTCTCCGCAGACATGCACATACTCCTCGCTTTGCACGCCGAGCACGCACTCGTTTGCACAATGCGGATGTGCGCCATCTCACCGTCGATGCGCTCCACGATCCCCTCATGTCTGATCATTTCGTCCATGTCCATACTTAAAGCGGCTGCAAAGATACAAATTATTTTTCATATACGCAAGCGCACGCGTACTTTATTTATAAAAATTAGTCTTTTTGTTATAAAAAATCATAATTTTTCACCTTTCACCTTTCACCTTTCAACTTTTTTTTGTACCTTTGCGTGCTAAATTTGGATATTATGCCCCGAACATCATCTAAAGTATCGAATACCTCTGCGGATCCGTCCCCTCGCGCCATCAAGGTGGAGAAACCGAACGTCTGGGAAACGGTGAAGCATTTTATGATGGCGAGAGAGACGCGAATGATATGCGGCATTCTGCTGCTGACCTTCGCGGTAATCGCGCTCCTCGCTTATGTCAGTTACCTCTTTACCGGTCCGTCCGACCAGTCGGTTCTCTCTATGTCCCGACCCGAACGAATCGCTAATCGCGAAGCGATCAGAAATCTATTGGGCTTGCCCGGAGCGGAGTTGGCTCAGTTCCTCATTGACGGCAGTTTCGGTTTCATGTCCATCTTGCTGATCGGTATGCTCGGCGCGTACGCGCTGCGGATCATGCATGTGTTGCGGGATATTCCGGCGTTGAAAATCTTCCTCTGCGGCACGTTCCTTGTCCTCTGGGGATCGGTAACACTCGGTTTTGCGCATAACATGGTGCATAAGATGGGCGTGTTCCTCTGGGGTGGAGCGTTCGGAGAAGCGTCCGCGCGATGGATGGTCAGCTACGTCAACGAAATAGGAACAGCCCTGATTCTGGCTGCGGCAATGGTCATTTTCCTTATCGTCAGCGACCGGCGTTTTATCGATAAATGCAAAGCTTTCGGCGAATGGTGTAAAACACTCTTCAAAAAGAAAGAGAAGCCCGCTCCAACCCCGCAAGAAGAGGAGGAAAAAACGGACGAGGAAGTGACCATCGACATCCCGATTGACGTTGAGGAAGAGAAGAAAGACGAACCCAAAGACGAACCCAAGGAGGATGAGGTGACTTTCACAATTGAGAATATCGACAAACCCGAAGAACCGAAAGATCCCGAAGAGCCCGAAGAACCCGAGAAGCCCGAAGAACCTGAAATCCCGGAAATCCTGGAAACTCCGGAATCTCCGGAGCTGGAGATAGAAGATATCCCGGAAGATGAACTGTACACCAAGGATCCCGACAAACTGCTGGAGAAACTCGGTCCGTACGACCCGCGCAAGGATCTGGAGTTCTACAAGTTCCCCAGTCTCAACCTCCTGAAAGTCTATGACAACGAATCGGCGCCGCTTATCGACGAGAACGAACAACGCGCCAACGGAGCACGGATCGTCACCACGCTCCGCAACTATGGCATAGAAATTGATAGTATCAAAGCAACGGTCGGACCGACCGTGACGCTCTATGAAATAGTGCCGAAAGCAGGTATCCGCGTGGCGAAAGTACAGGCGCTCGAGAACGATATTATGATGAGCCTTTCTGCGACAGGAATCCGTATCATCGCCCCGATGCCCGGCAAGGGAACAATCGGTATAGAAGTCCCGAACGAGAAACCGCAGACCGTCTCGATGCACTCCGTCATCGCCTCCAAGCGTTTCCAAGAGGAAACGAAGATGCGGCTGCCGATCGCTTATGGACGAACGATCACCAACGAAGTCTTCATGTTCGACCTCGCCAAAACGCCGCACTTGCTCGTCGCGGGTGCTACCGGAACAGGTAAATCGGTTGCCATCAACGCCATCATCACTTCGCTTCTTTACAAGAAGCACCCGGCGGAGCTCAAACTCGTCATGGTGGACCCGAAAATGGTGGAGTTCGCGCCCTACAAACCGCTCATCAAGCATTTCCTCGCGGCGATGCCGGACACCGATCCCGAGCAGATCGTCATTACCGACTGCGACAAGGTCGTCAACACCCTCAACTCATTGGTAATCGAGATGGAGAACCGGTACAAACTGCTGATGGATGCCGGCGTGCGCAACTTGGAGGATTATAACGACAAGTTCGTCCGCAGAAGACTGAATCCCAATAAGTTAGTGGCTGATAGTCTTCACCACCAATACCTGCCATATATCGTCATCATCATCGATGAGTACGGCGATTTTATCATGCAGGCGGGCAAACAGGTCGAGACGCCGATTGCGCGTATCACCCAGAAGGCGCGTGCCGTCGGTATGCACATGATACTCGCTACCCAGCGTCCGTCCGTCAACATCGTCACCGGTGTCATCAAAGCGAACATTCCGACCCGTATAGCTCTGCGCACACAATCGGTCATCGACTCGCGAACCGTGCTCGATGCGAAAGGAGCCGAACAGCTCATCGGACGCGGAGACTCGCTCTATGCCGGAAATGCTTCTATCACCCGTGTGCAATGTGCCTTTGTGGACACGCCCGAAGTGGACGAAATCGTCAAACATATCTCCAAGCAACAGCGCTATACCGAACCGTATCAGTTGCCGGAATATGTGGGCGAAGGAGGCGAAGGAGAAGCGCTCGCACCGGGATCCGTGGATATGAAACGCTTGGATCCGATGTTCGCAGACGTGGCGCGATACGTGGTCGCCAAACAGGAAGGTTCCACCAGCCGCCTGCAACGTGCTTTCGAGATCGGTTATAACCGCGCCGGTAAACTCTCCGACCAACTCGAAGCTGCCGGCATCGTCGGACCGAACAAAGGACCGAAGGGACGCGATGTCCTCATCCAAGACATGGATGCCCTCGAGAAACTGCTGGAGGAACTGGGCGTCAAGTAGCCGCAAAATAGCAAGTAGCCGCAAAATAGCAAATAACCTGCCCAAAAAATGCAGTAAACCTGCTCCAAAAATGCAGTAAACCTGCTGTCAAACACGTAAACGACACGTAAACGAGACGTAAACGACACGTAATCGGAAGCCGACGACGTCGGGAGAACAACGGGAGAATAACGGCAGAACAATAGGAAAAATAAAGCAACATGCAACACGTATTAATGATATTAACCATCCTTTCGTCCTTTCTGGCGAACTTGGAGGAGAAGACGCTGCAGTCGGCATTCACGGTCACGGTAGCGGAAGAAGTGAACGCGCCGATGAATTTCCCCGGAGAGATCATTATGCACGGTCGGAACTTTCGTCTGGAAATGATGGATATAGAAGCGGCGTACGACGGCAAAACGATGTACATGTACTCCGGCGAGACCGACGAACTGACGCTCTCCAACCCGACCGACCAAGAACTGCTGGAGGCAAACCCGTTCCTCTACGCGAAGGCGCTTATACCGGTTTGTAACATCACCGAACGCGCTTCTGCGGATGGAAAAGAGACGATCGTCACCCTGACACCCAAGGATCAGACTGTCGGCATCAACCGCTTCACTCTCCGCGTGCGAAACAGCGACCTGATGCCGCTGTCGGCGGAGATCAAGGAAGGAAAGAAGATCTCGACCCTGAAGATGAAAGAGCCGAAGTTCGTCGCAACAACACCCGAGGAGATCTTTGTATTGAAACCAAGCAAAAATACGTTTGTGAACGATATGCGCTTCTAAATGAGAAAATAAGAAAATGAGAAAATAAGAAAATAAGAAAATGAATGAACAAATGGTAAATAAAGTAAGATGTTTGATAATCGGTTCCGGACCTGCCGGCTACACGGCGGCGATCTATGCCTCCCGTGCGAACCTGCAACCGGTACTCATTGAAGGTCCGCAACTCGGCGGACAGCTGACCACCACTACCGAAGTGGAGAACTTCCCCGGCTATCCGGATGGAGTAGAGCCGTTTCAGATGATGGACGATATGCGCCGCCAGGCGGAGCGCTTCGGCACAACTTTCGTTTCCGGTGTAGTAACCAAAGTAAACTTTCAAACAACCTCAAACACGGGCGAAGCCCGCAAACCTCATCAAGTCTGGGTAGAAGACACAGACTTGTACGAAGCGGACGCAGTCATCATCGCTACAGGTGCTTCTGCCAAGTACCTCGGAATTGAGTCCGAGCGCACCTACAAAGGACGCGGCGTAAGTGCATGTGCAACCTGCGACGGCTTCTTCTATCGCAAGAAAACCGTTGCAGTAGTCGGCGGCGGAGACACAGCCTGCGAGGAAGCAAACTATCTGGCGGGTCTATGCGAGAAAGTCTATATGATCGTTCGCAAACCCTTCCTCCGCGCTTCCGAGATCATGCAGCAGCGTGTACTGAACAACCCCAAGATCGAAGTGCTCTTTGAGCACAACACGCTTCAACTGACCGGCGAAGGAAAAGTACAAGGAGCGGACCTGATCTACCGCAAAGGCGAGCCGGACGAAGAAATCCGCCATATAGCGATCGACGGTTTCTTCCTCGCTATCGGACACCATCCCAACACCGACCTCTTCAAGGACTACGTAGCCCGCGACGCAGAAGGGTACATCATCACCGACGGAGCCTCTACACAATGCTTCAAATGTGAAAATGCGCAAATGGGTAAATGTGAAAATGAAAAATTGCCCGGCATTTTTGCCGCAGGAGACTGCGCCGACCCGCACTACCGTCAGGCGATCGTAGCCGCAGGCAGCGGCGCTAAAGCAGCAATCGAAGCAGATAAATATATCAAGAGTTTGTAATGGATATCTTCTTATTGATCATAGCGGCGCTACTGATACTCGTGGGTATTATAGGCTGCATCGTTCCCGGGCTGCCGGGTGTGCCGCTTGCCTATGCCGGCTTATGGATAGCGCAAGCAACAGAGCGAATCGACTTCAGTTGGCAGATGCTGCTGGTGTGGGGTATAGTAACCATCGTCGTTAGCATCTTGGACTACGTCGTTCCGGCGTGGGGAACAAAGCAATTCGGCGGTACGAAATACGGCGTCTGGGGTAGTACAATAGGTGTGTTCGCAGGCATGTTCTTCGGAGCTCTCGGAGTCATCATCGGACCGCTCGTCGGAGCTGTATTAGGGGAACTGATCGGCGGTAAAGAAGTGGCGGAAGCGCTACGCGCAGGATGGGGCAGTTTCATAGGACTGCTCTTCGGCACAATCCTGAAATTAGTCTGCTGCGGCTTAATGGCGGTAGCATTGATACAAGCAATATGGTAAAATATAACAAGTAAATATGAAAGAAATAACTACAAAGAAATTATTAGACACGATTATTGAAGGAGTGCGCAACCGCAAAGGACAGCGTATCGTCACCATCGACCTTCGCAAAATCAAAGAAGCTCCGGTGGAGATGATGCTGATTTGCGAGGGACAGAGTAACACCCAAGTTTCGGCAATCGCAGACGAGATCGATGATTTCGTTCGCACAAAGACCCACGTCCATCCTCTGAGCGTAGCAGGACAGGAAAACGCAGAGTGGATCGCTATGGACTATGGTACGATCTTCGTACATGTGATGCAGCGCGCTGCGCGCGAGTTCTACGACATAGAGCACCTCTGGGCGGATGGCAAAGTGACCGAATTGCCGGAGATATTATAAACAAAAGAGAATATGGCAGAGAGAAAAAATAGAAACCCGCGGCAACCCGAACAACAACCGGGAGGCGGGCGTCGGTGGATCAGCATCGTCTTATACACGCTTGCTTTTGCGCTGATGGGATTTTATTTCTTTGGAGACAAAGAAGGTAGAGGCTCCAGCAAGGATCTAAGCTATACCAAACTGACAGCGTATATCGAAGTCGGTGCGATTGAGAAGATCGAGGTGGCAGACGATCTGCAAGCCCAAGCGACCGTGAAACCGCAGAGTTACACCCTCGTCTTCGGTACGCAGGGAGATGGAGAAAAAGCAAGAGGCGTCTTGGTAACCCAAGTGCCTTCTATCGAAGAGTTCTCCAAATTCATGGATGGTGTGAACGCTTCGCGCAAGGAAGCAGGCCAGGCTGCCATCGACGTGACCTATAGTAAGTCGCGCGACTACTGGTACCTGATCTTGGTGAACATATTACCCTTTGTGCTAATCGTGCTGTTCTTCTTCTATATGAGTCGTGGCATTGCGGGAGCCGGCGGACCCGGAGGTATCTTCGGCGTCGGCAAAGCGCAAGCGCAACTCTTCGACAAGGACAAAAAGGACAAAGTGACCTTCCAGGACGTGGCAGGTCTCTATGGTGCCAAACAAGAGGTGCAAGAGATCGTAGAGTTCCTCAAGAACCCGAAGAAATATACCGAGATCGGAGCTAAAATACCGAAAGGAGCACTCTTGGTGGGCCCTCCGGGAACCGGTAAGACCTTGCTTGCAAAGGCGGTAGCAGGAGAAGCGGATGTACCCTTCTTCTCAATGAGCGGATCCGATTTCGTGGAGATGTTCGTCGGCGTGGGAGCGAGCCGTGTGCGCGATCTCTTCCGTCAAGCGAAAGAGAAGGCACCGTCTATTATCTTCATCGATGAGATAGACGCTATCGGTCGCGCCAGAGGAAAGAACACCTTCACCGGAGGTAATGACGAGCGTGAGAGTACGCTGAACCAGCTCCTGACCGAGATGGACGGATTCGGTACGAACTCAGGAGTCATCATTCTGGCGGCTACCAACCGTGCAGACGTGCTGGATGCAGCGCTCCTGCGCGCAGGACGGTTTGACCGACAGATACATGTCGAACTGCCGGATCTCCAAGAGCGCAAAGAGATATTCCAAGTGCATCTCCGTCCGCTGAAGCTGGACGAGAGTGTGGATATCGATTTCCTTAGCAAACAGACACCGGGCTTCTCCGGAGCCGATATCGCGAATGTCTGCAACGAAGCAGCTTTGATTGCTGCCCGCGGCGGACGGAAGAAAGTGACCAAGCAGGATTTCATGGATGCCGTTGACCGTATCGTCGGAGGCTTGGAGCGCAAGAACAAAATCATGACCGAAGAGGAGAAACGCTCCATCGCATACCATGAGGCGGGACACGCTACCATCAGCTGGATGCTGCGTTGGGCGAATCCGCTGGTTAAAGTGACTATCGTACCGCGAGGAATGGCATTGGGAGCCGCTTGGTATCTGCCCGAAGAGAGACAACTGACCAACGAAGAGCATATTCTGGACGAACTATGTTCACTCTTGGGAGGGCGTGCTGCAGAGCAACTATTCCTCAACCAGACTTCCACAGGTGCACTTAACGACTTGGAGCGTGCTACCAAACAGTCTTATGCCATGGTGGCGTACTATGGTATGAGCGACAAACTGAAAGATGTCAGCTTCTATGACTCAACGGGACGCTATGACTACGGCTTCACCAAACCCTATTCGGACAGCACGGCGGAACTGATAGACCGAGAGACCCAGCGTATTATCGCCGAGCAGATGGCGCGCGCCAAACAGATCCTGACCGAGCACGCCGAAGGACATCACCGGATCGCCGAACTGCTCATCGAGCGCGAGGTAATCACCTCGGAGGATGTAGAGCGTATCCTCGGTCCGCGTCCATGGAAGAGCCGCGGAGATGAACTGCTGGAGGTCAATGCCGCGCTTGCCGAGGCAGAGCAAGCGGCTAAATCCAAGAGACGCGCTCCACGTAAGAAGAAACCACAAACAACAGACAATAATAATGAAGAACAAAGTTAATCGTGCCATTATGGCTAAGAAACTACTGCTTAACTTAGTGCTGCTTTGCGCAGCAGTCATGGTGTCGGCTCAAGAGACACCGGAGAAACTGCCGATGGACCCGGAGGTTCGCTACGGCAAATTGGAAAACGGATTAACCTATTACATCCGTCATAACGAGCAACCCAAACAGCGCGCGGAGTTCCATATCGCCCAAGCGGTGGGAGCTATTCTGGAGGAAGACCACCAGAACGGCTTGGCGCACTTCTTGGAGCACATGGCATTCAACGGTACCCGGCATTTCCCGGGAAAAGGTATCATCAACTACTTTGAGTCCGTGGGTGTCAATTTCGGAGGAAACATCAATGCGTACACCTCAATTGACGAGACCGTTTACCGTCTCTCGGATGTGCCCACGTACCGCGAAGGAATCGTGGACAGCGCGTTGCTGGTGATGCACGACTGGAGTTGCGGATTGCTGCTGCTGGACGAAGAGATTGATGCGGAGCGCGGCGTGATCTTGGAGGAATGGCGCACCGGACGTACTGCCAGCCGCCGTATATGGAAAGAGATGAACGCCAAGATGTATCCCGGCACGCAATACGCTAAACGCGACGTGATCGGCGATACCGCGGTAATCAACAACTTTGAATACCAAGCGCTCCGCGATTACTACCATAAATGGTATGGACCGGACAATCAGGCTATCATCGTGGTCGGGGACATCAATGTGGATACCATCGAGGCGAAGATCAAACGCCTCTGGGCAGATGTACCGCGTCGCGCGAACTATGGCGAGCGTCCCATCTATACGGTCAACCACAATGACAAACCGCTGGTGGCGATCGTGACCGATCCGGAAGCAGAAGGAAGCCGTATCACGATAGAGTATAAGTTCGACGAGATACCGGAGGCTTTGCAGAATACCGCACAGGAGTATATGCTGAGTCTGGTACGCGGTATTGTATGCGATATGCTGGATAACCGCTTCTCGGAACTGGCGCTCGATCCGAAAGCTTCGTTCACCGGAGCAGGTTGCTACTATGGTTCCGCAGCGAAGAAGATGGACGCTTTCTATGGCGTTTCTATTCCGAAAGAAGGTCGTGAGACGGAGGCATACAATGACCTCCTGTTCCAATTGGAGAAGATGCACCGCTATGGCTTTACCCAGAGCGAGTTGGACCGAGTGAAGAGCGAGAGACTCAACTCTATGGAGAAATACTATAACGAACGCAACACACGCAAGAATATCACGCTGGCGCGCGAGTGCATCCGCAATTTCGAGAACCACGAGAGCATGCCGGGCGTAGAATGGGAGTATGAGTTCACCCAGGCAGTCCTGCCGATGATCTCTCTGGAGACCGTGAATAACTTAGCGAAATCGCTTATCCATGCGAACCCGACCGTAGCTATCTCCGGCCCGCAGAAAGAGGGAGTGAACATTCCTTCCGAAGAGCTTATTTTAGCTTCTCTGGCAGGTCAGAGCGAATTGGCTATCGAAGCGCCGGTAGAGGAAGCCTTTGACAGCGAGCTGGTAAAGAAAGCGCCCCGCAAAGGAAAGATCAAATCCTTCCGCTTTAACGAAGAAATAGAGGCTACGGAATGGATTTTGGCAAACGGTGTGAAGGTAGTCTTCAAACCGACCGAGTTCAAAGCAGACGAGATTCTGATGCGCGGCTTCTCCAAAGGTGGTTACAGCCAGGTGAAGACAGCCGACCTGCCTTCTGCGATGGTGGCTACTTCGATTGTCGGACTCTCCGGTATCGGACGTTTCAATGCCACCCAGTTGCAGAAAGCCTTGACAGGAAAGAGCGTCAGCATTGATCCGTCTATCAACCGGAACACGGAGCATATTGCCGGTTCGTCCAGCATAAAGGATTTCGAGACGTTGCTCCAACTGACGTATCTCTATTTCACCGCTCCGCGTCGCGATGAACAAGCATACGAGACTTTCCTCGCATTGATGAATAACCAACTGGCGAACCGCGACAAGAACCCCAAGATCGCTTTCTCCGATTCCGTACAGATGATGAGTTCCAACCATTCGCAGCGTACCATTCTGGTAGATAGCGAGATGCTGAAGAAAGTGAGTCTGGACAAAGCGCTGGAGATCTATAAAGCCCGTTTCGCTAATCCGGCGGACTTCACCTTCGTCTTCGTGGGAAATATCAATCCCGAGGATCCCAAAGTGAAAGATATGATCTGCTTGTGGCTTGGAGGACTGAAGACCAAGAAATGTCAGCACGAAGAGATCATTGACCACCATGAGACCGTGGCACTCGGTCAGCAGAAGAACTATTTCTCCCGCCAGATGGAGACCACTACGGCGTCCAACTATATCCAATATACCTCTTACGACATGCCTTATACGCTGGCGAACGATCTGAATATGGAGATGATCGGACGCATCCTCTCTACGCGCTATCTGGAGTCGATCCGTGAGCGCGAAGGAGGTTCGTACGGCGTGGGTACATACGGATATATGAGTATTCTGCCGAGTGCTGAAGCTGCTTTGCTGATGGAGTTCGATACGGATCCGAAGAAGCAGGAGAGACTGATGGAGATCATTCATGAGGAAGTACAGACCATCATCGAGAACGGACCTTTGGCAACGGATCTGCAGAAAGAGAAAGAGTCGATGCTGAAGGACTTCCAGGAGGACTTGGAGAAGAACACCTATTGGCGTCAGCAGCTGTATATGTACTATCTCTATGGCGTCAATAATATCCGCGACTACAAGCCTGCGGTGGAGGCAATCACAGCCGAAACCGTGCAATCCACGCTGAAGGAGCTGGTCAAAGCAGGTAATGTATTTGAGGTAGTCATGTTCCCGGAGAATTAAGCGAATGAATATAGTAGTAGTAAATGATGATGGTTGGGGAACAGCGGGCATCCGTCTGTTAGCCAAAGAGATGACTCGTCTGGGGCATGTGACAGTCATTGCCCCGGACGGGCCGCGAAGCGGTAAAGGCGCGTCCATCAGCGTAGAGACGCCGATCTATCTTCGCCGCATAGAGGAGCATGATCTGAACGGAGCGGATGTCTATGTCACCAACGGCACGCCGGCAGACTGTATCAAGATCGCGCGGGAGTACATCTTTCCGAATGAACAGATTGATCTCGTGGTATCGGGAATCAACCATGGTTCCAATGCGGCAATAAATGCCATGTATTCCGGCACGATCGGAGCTTGTCTGGTAGCAGCAGAGAAAGGTATTCCGGCTGTCGGATGGTCTATAGACGACCACCGTCCGGATGTGGATCTGCACTGGTTGCAACCATTCTTAGTAGAGGTGACGCAACATTTGTATGAAGAAGGGATTGCTCCGCGCACGGTATTCAATATCAATGCGCCTGTGGGCGAGATAGAAGGTATCCGCTGGACGCGGCAATGCGTGGGGCATTGGGCAAACGAACTGGCTCCTATAACCGAACCGCTGCCGGAAGGTGTGCTGCAAGGATGGAAATTAGCCGGAGCGTTCATCAACGAAGAACCTTCGGCGAACGATACTGACATCTGGGCGATGGAGCATCAACTGCTCTCAATCACGCCGCTGTCATTAGACTGGACGGATTATGGATCGCTTTGACCGCTATTGGATCGGAATACTGATCGGGCTGATACTTCCTGCTGCGTTCGGGCTGACGTATATCGAGGTGATGAACCTCTGGTATCCGCTGCAGACCTTGCAGTTCCAAGCCGGAGGTGTGTTAAGTAAACTGCTGCTGGTAAGCGTGTTTCCTGATCTGGCACTAATCTTCGTATTCTACACCACGGATACATGGCGTCTCAGCAAAGGCGTGCTGGTCGGAGCAATGCCATATATTTTAGCATCGCTTATTGTATCGATGTAATGATGTCGGCAGCCGTAGCAGAAGCAGGCTGCGATCCCAAGAGAGAAGAGAGATGTTCGTACGAAGCGAGCATCTCTTTTTGGTATGCTTCGTCGTGCAGCAGGCGGTTCAGGTCTGCTGCTACATTCGAAGTGGTGAAATCGTTGGCGACGCACTCTTTGATGACTTCCCGTCCGGAGATGATATTCACGAGCGTGAAATGGCGGATAGAGAACACCATCGGTTGCACCCAGCGGATGAGTCCGATGAGGCGGGAGCATGCCAGATGGTAAACCGCTACTTGCGGACATCTCAAGAGCGCCGTTTCCAGCGTCGCTGTTCCGGAATTGACCACAGCGGCTGAGGCTTGCAGGAGCGTGGAATACGTGTCGCGCGTCAGCGTCTCGTCCGGTTGCAAATAGGGCGCATAGAACGAGTCTTCTATCCCCGGAGCGGCACAAACGATTCGTTTGTATTCCGGAAACTGCCGCGCAGCGTCCAACATCCGCGGCAGGCAATGACTGATCTCCGAAGGTCTCGAACCGGGCAGGATAGCAATGATCTTTTGCCGCTCCGGCGGAGCGGTTTTAGAAGCAACGAAATGCTGTACGGCTTCCGCTGTCGGGTTTCCGACAAACGTGCAGCGGTAGCCGTAGCGGGCATAGAATTCCGGTTCGAAAGGAAAGATGCCCAATACCTCCTCGCATAGCCGTGCGATCGTGTGGATCCTTTTGCGTTTCCATGCCCACACTTTGGGAGGTATATAATAGACGATTTTGGTGTGCGGCAGGTGCTTGCGGCAGAAAGCAGCCATACGGAGGTTGAAAGAAGGATAGTCAATGAGGACCAGCACGTCCGGTTTCTCCTCCAGCAGGGTCTGCTGCGCAATGCGGAAGTTCGTCCGAATATCGCGCCAATGACTGATGACCGCAGCAAAGCCCATGAACGCCATGTGCCGGATATGTTGGTATAGCCGACATCCGGCGGCTTCCATGTTATCGCCTCCCATTCCGGCAAAAACAGCCTGCGGCTCACGTTGTGCTATTTGCGCAATCAACGCAGCCGCATGCGTATCGCCGGATGCTTCTCCTGCTATGATGTAATACTTAACCATGCTAAATAACCTAGGTATAACCTGGGTATAACCTAGGTATCACCTAGGTGTGAACCGGACTAAGCCTTTATTACCTTCATTACACTCTGCGCAAGCTCATTCGCCTGTTCCATCGTAGCCGCTTCGGAATAGACGCGGATGATGGGTTCCGTATTGGATTTGCGGAGGTGAACCCATCCTTCGGCGAAATCGATCTTCACACCGTCGCGGTCGTTGACGCGCTCGTTGCGGTAGAGTTCTTTCACCTTGGCGAGAATAGCATCGACGTTGGTATCGGGAGTGAGGTCAATACGGTTCTTGCTGATGCAGTAGTTGGGCAGGGTAGCGCGCAGTTCACTCACTTTCATATTCAGATGCGCCAGATGGCTGAGGAAGAGCGCGATGCCGACGAGTGCGTCTCTGCCGTAGTGACACTCCGGATAGATGACGCCGCCGTTGCCTTCTCCGCCGATGACCGCGTTAACACGTTTCATTTCTGCAACGACATTCACTTCTCCCACTGCGCTGGCACTATATTCACCGCCGTGTGCTCGGGTGATATCGCTCAGCGCGCGCGTGCTGGACATATTGCTGACGGTATTGCCCGGTGTATGGCTGAGGATGTAATCCGCTACGCTGACGAGCGTGTATTCCTCGCCGAACATCTCTCCGTTTTCGCAGATGATAGCGAGTCGGTCCACATCGGGATCCACCACAAAACCCACATCGGCTTTGCCGGATTTGAGCAAGTCGCTGATCTGGGTCAAATGCTGCGGCAGCGGCTCCGGGTTATGGGGGAAATGTCCATCCGGCGTGCAGTTGAGTTCGATGATATTCTGTACTCCTACGGCTTTGAGAATAGCCGGAATAGCAAGTCCTCCGACGGAGTTGACACAGTCGATAGCAACTGTGAAATTCCGCTTGCGGATGGCTTCTACGTCCACCAGTTTCAGTTTGAGCACCTGCTCAACGTGGTAGGGCAGATAATCCTTGGAGGTCATGTGACCCAAGTCATCCACTTCGGCAAAGGTGAAATCTTCTTTCTCCGCAATCGCCAATACACCTTTTCCTTCGGCATCATTGAGGAACTCTCCTTTCTCGTTGAGGAGCTTGAGTGCGTTCCATTGCTTGGGATTATGGCTGGCGGTAAGGATAATACCTCCTGCGGCATGTTCGCCCGTGACGGCAAGTTCCGTGGTTGGCGTCGTCGCGAGTCCGATATTAACTACGTCATATCCCATTCCCATGAGCGTACCGCAAACGATTTGCTCTACCATGTGTCCACTCAGGCGCGCATCGCGTCCCACTACGATCTTGTTATTTCCCGGTAGCGCAGCGCGTCGCTGGGTAGCATAAGCCGCTGTGAAACGAACAATATCCACCGGGTTCAACCCCTCTCCCACACGTCCGCCGATCGTACCGCGGATACCGGAGATACTTTTAACTAAACTCATATTATTGCTTTACTTTGATTTTCAGAATATATACATACGGAGTGACGGACGATTGCTCGGCGTTAAATCCTAATTTGCTGGGCACAATGATTTCGCATACGGACTCCGGATATTTCATCAGCCGAATAGCCAAATGCCAAGCCGTTGCTTCGCACTCGCTCAGGTTCGTATAATGGAACTCATACGGATACGACTGATCCAAGGTGGACCAGTAACTCAGCGTGTCCGCATTCTCCGTCAGACCGAATTTCTTGTACCGCGCGACGATGAGGTCGTTCGGAATAATCTCCAAATCAACCGTATCAATCTTCGTGGGGCTGATGGTGTCGTATCGCACGGAGTCGCCGCGCGAGATGAGATGGAAATAGAAATTGTCCACTCCCGTTACTTTGTAGTACTCTTTTTCTCCCCACACATGATCCTCGTCCGGTTCTTCCTTGAGAATCTGCAGGTTATTTCGGCTGATATAGTTGGCAATCAGCCTGTCTTCTTGGTCGCGGAGTCTGGAATAGGTGTTACTACTGCATCCGGATGCAATAATAATCAGACTAACCAAACTCAATAAAATACTCTTCTTCATTATTTCAATTCTAATTCAATCATTACATTTTCATACGGAGGGATATCATTGGTGCCCTGCATTCCGAACGCGGTGTACCAAGGCACAAACATTCTGATGCGGCATCCACGATGCCATTCCCTGATGCTAAATTCAATCGCGATGGGCAACTCTTGTTTGCCGATGGTATATGTGCCCTCGCTGTCCTTCAGCCGTTTCCCGTTCAAGTCGTACACCTGCATGTGGATGACCCATTCTTCGCCTCTTTGGGGAGTCGGAGAGTCGGTATCGCCTCGGTCCAAGATGGTGATCCACGCTCCGCCTTCGTAGAGCGCGTATGGTTCGTCTTGCGCCTGAGCCAGTTGCAGCAACTGTTTATCTGCCGCTGCCGCCAAGTCTCTATTGACCTGCATCAGCGCTAATTGGGCGCTATCGACTTGAGGCGCTTCTCCTTTGCGTTGGCTGGGGCGCTGCGGCGCTTGGTGTCCGCAACCGACGAGGAGAACCAAGCACAGTCCTATGATGCATTGCGCTTTTCTCATGAGTTGTTTCCCTTTTTCTCCAATGCGGCACGACGGTATTCGCTCGGCGTGACGCCGTACGTGTTCTTGAAGCATTTGGCGAAATAGCGGCTGTCGTTCATGCCCACCATGTATGTGACTTCGGTGATGTTATACTGTCTCTCCTCCAAGAGTTGCGCCGCGCGTTTGATACGCATTTCGCGGATGAACTCAACCGGACTCAGCCCGGTGAGGCTCTTCAGTTTGTTGAAGAATACCGTTCTGCCCATTCCCATCTCTTCTACCAATTCATCTACGGTGAGGGTGTTGTTATCCAGTTGTCGCTCCATCACATCCAGTAGTCTGGCGAGGAAAGCATCTCCCGGAAGCGGATCGTCCGTCTTCTGCGGCTCTAAACGCATCAGCCGCTGGCGGTAACTCTGTTCCAATTGTTCGCGTTGCGTGAGGATATTTTGTACCCTTGCGCGCAGGTATTCGGGTTCGAAAGGTTTCGTGACGTAGTCATCGGCTCCGAATTCCAGCGCTTGCAGCCGGCTCTCTATGGCTGTTTTTGCTGTGAGAAGGATCACCGGAATGAAATCAAAGTCTCTATGCTGCTTGATCCATTGCGTCAATTGGAGTCCGTCCACTTTCGGCATCATCAGGTCTGTGACGACCAGATCAATATGATTGTTGGAGATAATTTTCTCTGCTTCTTCTCCGTCCGCTGCTGTCTCGATGTGGTAGTCGTGGCTCAATATCTTGGTCAGGAAATTGCGCATGTCCGCATTGTCATCGACAACGAGGATCGTTCTGGGCTGGTCTTGCTGCTCTTGCTCCAGTTGCTCCAGTTTGTCTTCGAACGTGGGAGCCGTAACGGCTTGCGAGGAAGCGTCATCGGCGATGAACTCCACCTCGTTTCCGAAATGCTCTTTGCCGGTGTGGAGGAGGACGGTGATCTTGGTACCTTTGCCCACTTCGCTCTCCACCTCTATATATCCGTGGTGCAAGTCCACCAATTCTTTGGTCAGATTCATTCCGATGCCGGTTCCGGTGATGCCGGTGTTATTGAGTTCGTTGTTGCTGGAGAAGCGCTCGAAGAGGACATTCCGTTTCTCCGGTGCGATGCCGACACCTTCGTCCTCTACCGCCAGCGTCACAAATCCCGGTTTGGAATCAATGATCACCCGGATGGATTTGCCGGCAGGAGTGAATTTGAACGCATTGCTGAGGAGGTTCCAAAGGATGGTGTCCATTCGTTCGCGATCCACCCAGACGGTCGAGTCCTCCGTGCGGTTGTCGATCTCGAAATGGATATGTTTCTCGTACGCCTCTTTGCGGAAGTTGGCGCTCGTTTCTTCCACCAGACTGCTGAGCATGGTCTGCTGGATTTTGAGTTTCATCTTCTGGTTTTGCACTTTTCGGAACTCCAGCAACTGGTTCACCATGCGCAGCATCCGTTGCCCGTTGCTTTGCACGATCTCCAGCTGGCTGCGGACGCTTTGGCTGATGCGTTCATTCTGGAGGATATTCTCAATAGGCGCTACAATGAGCGTGAGCGGCGTGCGGAGTTCATGGCTGATATTGGTGAAGAACCGCAGTTTGATATCCGTCACTTGTTGCTCTACGATCACTCGTTGGCGGAGTCCGTTGAACACCGAAACGGCATAGGAGATGATGCCAATGAGGAGAGTGAGACCGAGTATGTACAACAGGATCGCCCACCATGTGAGCCAGGTCGGTTTGTTTACACAAATGACCAGGGTCTGCTCGTTGTTCACTTCGATTCCTTCGCGGTTGGTGGAGCGGACATGGAAGATATAGGTACCATGGTGAAGATTGTTGTACGCCACTCGCCGCAGGTCGCGTGCATTCCGCCATTCATGGTCGATGCCCTGCATCTTATAGAGATACATGATCTGGTCGGCTGCTACGTATTCCATCGCGGAGTATTCAATCTCGATATTACTCTTGTACGGAATGGAAATGGTGTCTCCGTAGAGGACGGAGTCTGCCACTTCTATTTTGGTGATCCGCATCGGCGGAACAGACTCGGAGCGATGGATACGGCGCGGGTCAAACGAGCAGTAGCCGTTCGAATAGCCAAAGAAGATTTGACCGTCCGGCGTGCGCAGCGCTTCTGCCTCGGTGAAATAGATATTATCCTCTCCGTCCAGCGCGTCGTAGTAGTATAAATTGCCGGTGCTCAGATCTAGTTGGGCAATATCGCTTTCGGAACAGAACCAGAGGTTCGTGCTGTCGCAGGTCATAGCCAGAATGATATCATGGAAGACTTCTGTAGCAACGATCTCCGGTTTCTCCGCTTGCGGGTCGATACTCAGTAATCCGCCTCCGAACGAACCCAGCCATAGTAGTCCATGGCTGTAGCATAGTGCGCGGATATCGTAACTCGGAATGACAGTACATTCCATGTTTTGCAGGTTCACTTTGAGCACACCGGTGGTGGTGGCACACCATAAGTTTTCGTCAATAAGCACGATGTCGCGCACTTTCATACCGTATCCTACCACTTGCGGTGCGCTCCATTTTTCCCCTTCTTTTCGCAGGATATTTACTCCGCCGCCATACGTAGCGACATACAGCGTGCCGTCTTTGCCTTCTTCGATATCATAGATATCGGGATGTGAGGTAGGAATGATGGTTCCGTCCGACATGTTTTTCAGTCCGTTGCCTTTGGTGCCATATAACATGCCATGCGAACTCTCCAAGGCGCAATATACGTTTGTCTCCGATTTGACGAGAGTGAGCACTTCTCCTTGTCGGGTGGTAGTGAAAGCGCGTACTTCACCATTCGCATCCAAGGAGTGTCTCATGTCGTGCAGTTGATAAGGCGTGGGTTCCATGTTGATGCAATCGACGCCTCCGTCGTACGTCGAGACCCACATCAGTCCGTCGCGATCAATATACGCTGTATGAATCATGTTGGTCAGTCCGTCAATCGGATAGACCAGTTCATCTTTCTCGTAATCGTAATAACTCCATCCACCTCCGGTGGGGTTGACCCAAGTGCGTCCTTGGCGATCCTCCAAGAGGAAGAAATGCTGTCTGAGTCGCCCGGCATATCGGCTGTCCAAAGGCGGAGTGAAGCGTTTCCATTGCCCGAAGCGGTAGCGCAGGATACCATTGGTATCATCCGTTTGCCAGATCACGCCTCGCGAGTCCACTTTCGTGTGCTTCTCCGCTTCGTTCATTTTGAGTAACATTCCTTCCGGCAGGCTGTCGTACGGGAACTCGGTTGTTACTTGGCGTGCGGCGTCCAGACGGTAATAGTGTCCGTCGTACGTTTTCCACCATAGTTGTTCCCGGTCATCCTCATAAATCAGTTCCACACGATTGTTGACTTGCGCTTCTTCTCCGTTGCGCATGGCTTTGAAGGTCACAAACTCGTATCCGTCGAAACGGTTCAAACCATCCCATGTGCCAAACCACATGAAGCCTTGCTTGTCCTGCATGATTGCCATGACGGTATTTTGGCTCATGCCATCTTTGATGGAATAGTGCTGCACGACG
Organism: uncultured Bacteroidales bacterium; assembly: GCA_902765485.1. Classification (GTDB taxonomy): domain Bacteria; phylum Bacteroidota; class Bacteroidia; order Bacteroidales; family Paludibacteraceae; genus Colicola. The sequence continues at coordinate 14,702 of CACWZZ010000016.1, read as the reverse complement.
TAGTGCTCGTTTGCGCTTGCGCCAAGCGCGACGAACAAAAGCCCGATGAGAAGACGGAAATGCTTCATATTTAACGATTTAACAGTTTAACGTATTAAGGTTTAACGATTTATCGTGAAGCCAAGCGCTCCAGATAGCGTCCATAGGCGGTTTTCATCTCTTTGCCGAGCGCAGCGAGTTGTTCGGTTGTGATCCAACCGTTTTTCCAAGCGATCTCCTCTATGCAGCTGACATAGAATCCTTGGCGGTTCTGGATAGTAGCAATGAAATTGCCGGCGTCGAGCAGGCTGTCGCAGTTGCCGGTGTCGAGCCAAGCGAAGCCGCGGCTGAAGAGTTTGACGCGCAGCGTTCCTTCCGCGAGGTATAGTTTGTTGAGGTCTGTGATCTCGTATTCTCCGCGTGCGCTGGGTTTGAGTGCTGCGGCTTTGTCGCAGACCGTGTTGTCATAGAAATACAGACCCGGAACCGCATAGTTGCTCTTGGGCTCCGCCGGTTTCTCCTCCAGGCTCTTTACAATCAGCTCCGATTCTTTTCCGTCGGTGTGTTTTCCCTCGAACTCCACAACGCCGTACGCGCGCGGGTCTGCCACTTCGTATCCGAAGATGCACGCTCCGCCGTGTTGGACGCTTTCTACCGCCTCTTTGAGCATTCGTCCGAAATGCTGGCCATAGAACATATTATCGCCGAGGATGAGACATCCGGGTTCACCATTGAGGAACTCTTTGCCGAGCACGAACGCTTGCGCCAAGCCGTTTGGCACGAGTTGCACTTTGTATTTCAAGGTCATTCCGATGCGGCTTCCGTCGCCCAACAGTTCCTCGAACATCGGCAGATCGCGAGGTGTACTAATGATCAATACTTCGCGAATTCCCGCCATCATCAAAGCACTCAGCGGATAGTAAATCATCGGCTTGTCGTAAACCGGCATGATTTGTTTACTGATCGCTTTACTCAATGGATACAAGCGCGTAGCGCTGCCTCCGGCTAAAATAATTCCTTTCATATTTATGGTATGTTAACGTTAGCGTCCGCAAAGGTACAATAAAAAATTGACACTCGCAAATAAAAGTGTCAATTTTTACACATTTATGTGTATTTTCTGTCAAATGAGCGCTAAAATAGCGGCAAGGAAGGTAGTAACCATCAGGATCGGCATGTGTTTGTCCAGTCCCTCGTCATTGGCTCCGACGAATCCGACATGCCACGCCCAGACAGGTAATAAGGCTATTACCCAATAGTTGCCGAGGACTGCGAAAATAACCAGACTGCCAAGCAGCAGAACGAGCTGGTAAATCCGTGCTCCTATAGGTCCCAAGAGACTTGCGAAAGTACGTTTGCCGTGTTCAATGTCGTTCTCCATGTCGCGTATATTATTGAGGTTCAACACGCTCACGCACGGAAGTCCGATCGCGACTCCGCTCCAGAACACGTCCCAGTTCATCGTTTGAGTCAGGAGGTAGAAAGAGCCCATTGTGCTGACCAGACCGAAGAAGATGAATACGCCCAAGTCTCCTAATCCGTAATAGCCATAACTATGTTTGCCGAGGGTGTATGTGACGGCTCCAATGATTGCCAGCAGTCCAAGTGCTGTGAATCCTAGACTTTGCATATTGAAGAGTGTGCCGAACGCGCTGTAAATCAGCGCGGTACCGAAGACGGCGCATATCCCGACAAATAGCCATATCACCTTTTTCATTTGCTCCACGGTGATAGTACCAGCTTGCAGGCCATAGGGAGTGCGCTCTTCCTGGAAGAGGTCGGTGCCTTTCTGGTCATCGCCTAATTCGTTGCAGAGGTTGCTGAGGATTTGCAGACTAATAGTTGTACACATCGCCAGAGCGAAGACGATCCATTCATGGATGGAGAATGAGTTACCGCTTGCGTGCATGTATTTTGCAGCCAAGCCGGATCCGAGAATAATCCCCGACATAGAAAGGGGAAGCGTTCGAAGTCTAAAAGATTGAATATACGGATTCATAACAATACGGATTCATAACGAGCGGCAAAATTACTATAATTATTTGATATACGCAAGAATGGAGCACTTTTTTTGTGTATTTCTTGCGTATTTGAAAAAAAAGTAGTACTTTTGCAGCCGTAATTAACCATGATACCCGTATAGTTTAATTCAAATACCCGTATAGCTTAATCCAAAATCCAGTATTATATGCTACACCTGAATGAAGAAACAGCACGGTGCCTCTTGTGCCACAATGCGCCCTGCGGAGAGAAGGTAGCTCGCGCGATTCGCGCAGCCCGTTTCGAGAACATGTACACCGCCGTAGAGCTTTTTAACGAAATCTCGGAGGCGGAGTTGGCAGCGGCAGAAAAAGCCTGTATTCACTATGACAAGCCAATACGGATTGCGGAGCTTGCAAAAGCTATCAGCCATCAGCCGTCAGCTATCAGCCATCAGACGGCGGAGTTGCCTTCGCTGGAGATCAATTTCTGCGACATGGTGTGCGAGAACCCGTTCTTCCTGGCTTCTTCGGCGGTTTGCACCAATTATGACATGGTAGCCCGCGCCTTCGAAGCCGGCTGGGCAGGTGTGTTCTATAAAACGATCACCAAGGCGGATATCCGCGAGGTGTCGCCGCGCTTCGACGCCGTGCGAAAGGAAGGAACGCCTTTTGTCGGTTTCAGGAACATGGAGCAGTTGAGCGAAAATCCGTACACAATGGACTTTGATATTCTCCGCCGCCTGAAGCAGAACTATCCTTCCAAACGCGTTATTGCTTCGATCATGGGACAGACCGAAGAGGAATGGATTGAGTTGGCGAAAATGGCAGAAGAGGCAGGTTGCGATGCTGTGGAGCTGAATTTCTCCTGTCCGCAGATGCGTCTGACGGGTTTGGGAAGCGATATAGGTCAGAACTCGGAGTTAATCCTCTTTTATACATCGTACGTGCGCGACGCGGTTTCGATTCCGGTTATACCGAAGATGACGCCTAATATCATGTCTATGACGTCTCCTGCGCTGGCTTGTTTCTACGCCGGAGCGTCCGGAATTAGCGCCATCAATACGATCAAGTCCATTACGATGAGCCACGAGGCAGAGGTGAGTGAGAAAAAGACCGTTTCCGGTTATTCGGGCAAAGCGGTCAAACCGATTGCGCTGCGAATGATTTATGAGATGACAGGCAATCCGATTTTGCACAAGGCGGGTATCGAGAAACACATGGATATCTCGGGTATCGGAGGAATCGAGACTTGGCGCGACGCGCTGGAGTTTATCCAACTCGGTTGCCGGAACGTGCAGGTTTGTACGGCTGTGATGCAATACGGGTATCGGATCATAGATGATTTGATACTGGGTCTGCAACATTATATGGCTTCCCGCGGTATTACGGAGTTGAAAAAACTGGTGGGCGAAGAGTTGAAAAATATCGTTTTACCTTCTGATCTGGATCGCGAGACGATGGTTTATCCGATGATCGACAAGGAGAAATGTATCGGTTGCGGAAGATGCTATGTCTCTTGTATGGACGGCGGTCACCAAGCGATTGAGTTCGGCGAAGACCGCAAGCCGCGTGTGGTGGGCAGCAAATGCGTGGGATGCCATTTATGCCGTTTGGTGTGTCCGGCGGGCGCGATCTCATTGGCAAAGCGAATCAAGAAAGCGAGGTAAGCACAGCCGATCAGGAATACAGATGGATACAGAACCAAAAAAGAGACCCGAAAGAGTCTCTTTTTTGTGGTGCCAACGGGAATCGAACCAGTGACACAAGGATTTTCAGTCCTTTGCTCTACCAACTGAGCTATGGCACCTTTTTGCGAAAAGCGGGTGCAAAAGTACTGCTTTTTTTTGAATTGACCAAATTTTTCTGCATTTTTTTTGCAAATATGCGTATTTTTTTGTAATTTTGCGGTGTTTTTGATCGCCCATGCATGGTCGATCCATAAAAAACAGATAAAGAGCGACGAACTATTATGGAGCTAAAAGTGATTGCCATCGCCCGTAACGGGCACACGGACAAGTTCGGTATTCCGCGTCAGAGCAGAGAGGAAAGTCCGATCTTGACGCGGATTGTGTTTGAGCCGGATTATAATGTGCGCGAAGCGTTGAGAGGCATAGAGGGTTACAGCCATTTATGGCTGATATGGGGATTCTCGGAAGTGCCAAGTGACAAAGTGCCAAGTGACAAAGAACCAAGTACGAAAGAATGGTCTCCGACGGTTCGTCCGCCGCGTTTGGGAGGGAACAAGCGGATGGGTGTTTTTTCGACGCGGAGTCCGTTTCGACCCAATCCGTTAGGATTGAGTAGCGTGAAGTTGGTTAAGGTAGTGTATCCCGATAAATCAACAAATCGACATACCGATATATCGAAGTTCCAGGGTGATGCAGGAAAGAAGGAAGGCAGGATGGAGTTGATTGTGAGCGGGGCGGATGTGCTGGACGGGACGCCGATATATGATATTAAGCCTTATCTGAGTTTCAGCGACAGTCATCCCGATGCGCGAAATGGTTTTGCGGAGGAGACAAAGGACCGAGAATTGGAGGTCGATTGGTCTCTTGTGGCGAATGAAAGTTCTGTTATTGATGGCTTTGCGTCATACGAATCACCCCCTAATCACCCCCTAATCACCCCCTTATCACCCCCTTATCACCCCCTTTTGAGAGGAAAAATGACTGAGATTGATTATATTTTGCGTCAGGATCCGCGTCCCGGGTATCAGAATGACCCGGAGCGGGAGTATAAGATGGATTATGCCGGGTGGCGGGTGACGTTTCGAGTAAATTCAAATTCCGTAGTGGTCGTGTGCCAAGTTAGTAAAATATGAGGTAATATGCATTTTTTGCATAAAATATTTGCTCGTTCCAAAAAAAAGTAGTATCTTTGCATTCGTTTTTAAAAAATGAAAGCCATGAAAAAGATAATTTTATTAGTGTTATCCATAATTTTATACGCGGGCATGGTGCGCGCGGCAAGGAATGCGGAGACGGTTGCACAGGACGAGCAGCCGACAAATATTGGTGTGCCGAGCGAGTGCGAGGATGTGATGCTGCAGGTGTTCTATTGGGACAGTTACAAGAACCAGACGAGCACGGACAGCAAATACGGTCGCACGAAATGGGTTGATCTGCTGAAAGATACTGCGGCAATCAATGCCAATTTTGACTTGGTATGGTTTCCGCCGAGTGCTTATGCGGACGGCGGTAACGGAAAAGGCGGCGTGGGTTACACCCATAGACAGTTGAGCAATCAGGAGAGCGACTGGGGAACGCGCGCCAAGCTGGAAGAGTTGATCGCTGCGTTACACAAAGGCAATACAAGGGTGTTGGCAGATATTGTGATCAACCACCGCGGAAACAAGAGCAACTGGTGTGATTTCTATGCCGATAACTTCGGATCGTACGGGACGTACCAACTGAACAGCACGCATATTTGCTACGGGGACGAGGGTTTCACGAAATCGAGTTCGACCTGCTATAACTCGACCAACCGCGGAAACGCAGACACGGGAAGCAATTTCGACGGCGCGCGCGACTTGGACCATACAAACGAATATGTGCAGAAATGGGCGAAAGCCTATGTGCAATGGATGATTGACGTGATGAAATACGACGGATTCCGGTATGACATGACTTTGGGTTATGACGGCAAATATCTGAGCATGTACAATGAGGCGAGCCGTCCGTATTTGTCCGTTTCGGAGTTGTGGGATGGAATCGACCGTCAGGTGCACCATTTGAAGGAGACGAACTATAACACGATGATTTTTGATTTTCCGCTGAAGTACCAGATTCACCAAGCTATCGTTGGCGGTTCGTACGGCAAGTTGCGCAATCCGATTAACAGTCTGCGCGGCAAGGGTTATGCCAAGTATGCGGTTACGTTCCTTGATAATCATGATACGTTCGAGCGCGAGAGTTACGGCAGTAACCAGTTCGGAGGACAGAATATCGATTTGAAAAACCCGACGCATAAGAACCGGATTCTGCAAGGGTATGCTTATATTCTGATGATGCCGGGTGTTCCGTGCGTGTTCTGGCCGCATTGGAAGACGTACCAGAGTGAGATCAATGCGCTGATCGCGGCGCGTAAGTTAGCCGGTATTCATTCGGAGTCGGCTGTGCTGAGCGAGACCACTTCTCAAAACAATTATGAGGCGGTTATTCAGGGTCACCACGGTCAAGTGATGCTTCGTTTGGGCAGCAACCGTAGTACGGAGACGCCGGAAGGGTATGAGAAAGTGGTGAACGGATCGGCGCATACCGTTTATTACAAGGCGGGCGCACAGGGGATTATAACCCCCTCCAACTCCCCCTCAAGGGGAGAGAAGGTCCTCAAAGACGGACAACTCTATCTGAAGTACGAAGGACGGATGTACGATGTACAGGGGAGGAGAGTAAATTGAAATTTAAAATATAATAAGATGAAAAAAACAGGATTGATTTTAGCAGCCTTGCTCTGCAGTATGATTGGATGGGCGCAGAGCTATGGAATTTTAGTTAACGGTAAGATGTACTACCAAGGCTCGATGACCGATGAGTTTGAGGGTTTTGTGCAGTATTTAGCTCATGTGCAGGTATCGAACGGCGACCAGTTGCAGCTGTACGATTATGACAACAAAGCAGCTTGGGCGGTGGATCTGAACACCTATTCTGTAGAAGGTTTCACCCGTGACGGCGACCACTACAACGCTACCGTCAGTGGCTGCTATGATTTCTATATCAAACTCAAATACGGCGCGGATGAGTTGTATATCGGTCCTGCCGGGGCAGGGGTCGCTTGCGGTGAGGGCGTAGATATCAGCAAGGGAGAGCAACCTAATCCGGGTTACGGCGGTTCTGTTCCGGCTAAATGTCCGGATGTGATGTTGCAAGCGTTCTATTGGAACAGCATGGAAGGAAAAGCGGGTGAAGGTGGCGGAAACGGGTTTGGCCGAACCAAATGGATTGATTTCCTGAACGGCAATAACGGATCGTCGGCAGAGGAGATCGGTCAATGGTTTGATATGATCTGGTTTCCGCCGATGAGTGCCGGAAGCGGCTTGGGTTATCACCCATCGGATTACAGTTCATTGAGCAGCGACCGTGGCACGAAGGAAAAACTGACGCAGATGATTGAAATTATTCATAAGAACGGCGGTCGTGTGATTGCTGATATCGTGATCAACCACGGCGATGCGAAGAGCGGCTGGTGTGGTTACGCAAGCGGTTATAATTTCGGAACGTACGGTAAGTTTGTACCGGACGGAAGTTATATCTGCCGGACGGACGAGGTGAATAATCCTGCATCGGGTGCTCCGGCAGAGTGTGTGGGTTTTGCGACAGGTAACGCCGATGACGGTTATGGCGACGAGGCGAATTATGCTGCTTCTCGCGACTGGGATCACACGAATGAGAACGTGCGCAATATGTTCAAGGCATACCTGAAATGGATGCGCAATGTGGTCAAAGTAGATGGCTTCCGCTATGACTACTGCAAGGGTTATCATAACAGCCATATCAACGAATATAACAAAGCGGCAGAGGCTTATTTCAGCGTCATGGAGTACTGGGATGGCAATGTGAACACCTTGCAGGACCGTTTGAATGATGCAGGATGGAATACTGCGACCTTTGATTTCGCGACCAAATATACGGCATTCAATGACGGTATTGCGGCAGATAACTATTGGAAACTGAAAGGTGCCGGTCTGCCGGGAGCAGGTAAGTCCCGCTATGCCGTTACGTTCATCGACAGTCACGATTCCTTCCAGCGCGATAATGGCAATGAGTTCTGCGGAAATGGCAATTCGATGGGTCTTTGCAAGGACAAGCTGCTGCAAGCGAATGCTTATATTCTGAGTATGCCGGGTGTGCCGTGTGTGTTCTGGCCGCACTGGGTGACGTACAAAGAGACGATTAAGAAAATGATCAATGCCCGTTACAAAGCAGGTGTTCATAGCGAGAGCGCCGTGAGCGACGAAGCCGGCGACGGTTTCTATAAAGCTACGATCACCGGAACGAATGGTGAGATCCGTCTGTTGCTGGGTCCGAATTCGGGTTATAACAGCACACCGAGTGGCTACACGCTGGCTGTGAAGGGTAACGGTTATGGCGTCTATTATAAGATGAATAGCGCGCGCGGGGACAAGAACACCGAGCGTAAAGACCTGACGCAGGGAATAGAAGAAGTCAGTTCTCAGCCGTCAGCCGTCAGAGGAGAGAAAGTGCTCCGCGACGGTCAGTTGTTCATCCAAGTGGGCGAACAAGTGTTCGACGCATTCGGACGGAGAGTAAAGTAACCCCCTCCGGCTCCCCCTCAAGGGGAGAGAAAGGATAGATATAAACTAAAACTAAACTAAAATAATCATGAAAAAGATTTTTATGTTAATGGCTGCGCTGGTATGTGCAGCAGGGCTGTTTGCCCAGAGTTATGGGGTATTGGTGAACGGAAAAGTTTATTATCCGGGCACAAAAGTGGACGAGTTTGAGGGTTTTCAGCAGTATCTGGCGCATGTGAAGGTAGCCAGCGGTGACCAGTTGCAACTCTGCGACGCAGAAAACCGTGCGGTATGGGTGGTGGACCTGAATCCTGCTTCGGTAGCCGGTATTACTCGCGAAGGAGATATCTACAAAGCTACCGTCAGCGGATGCTATGATTTCTACATCAAGCTCAAATATCAGGCAGACGAACTCTATATCGGTGCCGGAACGGACTGCGGCGAAGGTATTGATATCAGTAGTTTGGACGATGTAGATGAGGACGATGTGAACTACTATGCCATCGGTTGGATCAACGGAGCAGACAACGGCGAGGCGGCGTATGATACGTATGACGACAATATGCTGTTTGTCGATGGTAAGTTGACGATTGACTGCCAGATGGGTAGCTATATCGCCGTGAAGGATCACAAGGGCAATTTCTATTATTCCAGAACGCAGACGACGATCGAGAATAGTACTGTGACGATGGACTGGGCGAACGGTTGGAGTCCTTGCCAGAAATGGGCTATTCCTGAGGGTGTGAACTATATCATCATCCGCAGCGCGAAGTTCAAAGATCATATCCAGCTGGAGCGCGTGGATAAAGCGACATACGACGCTTATCACTATAGCGGCAGCCAAGCGATTGAGAACACCGAGGTGAGCGAGAAAGCGCACAAGGTGATCATTGACGGTCAGCTGCGTATCGTTCGCGGCGAGCGTATCTTTGACGCTACAGGTCGCGAGTTGTAAGGTGAAAGGTGATGAAAATTGAAAGGTGAAAGGTGAAAATTGAAAGGTGAAAGGTGAAAGATGCGTAAACTTGTTCTAAGTATATTGGTGATGTGTGTTGCCTGCGTGTTTGCGCAGGTGACACCTTCTCCGAATCCTATTCCGGTGGGCTATGCCGGCGAAGTGACGATCACTTATGACGCTACGAAAGGCAGCGGAGGAATGGTGGGCGCCACCAAATGTTATGCCCACACGGGTCTCATTACTGCGGATTCGAAGAATACCGGCGACTGGAAGAATGTCATCGGTTCATGGCGTGGAGCGACTCAGCCTCAGTTGACCTCTCTGGGCAACAATAAATGGCAGTTGGTAATATCGAATATCTATTCGTTCTACGGCGTGCCGGAGACGACGGATATCAAAGCTCTGGCTTTTGTGTTCCACGACGGTCCGAGCGGAAGCAAGGAAGGCAAAGCTGTGTCGGGTGACATCCTCGTTTATCTGGGCGAAGAGACCGGTGGAGATATTTGGGACGCAGTGGCAAGTGTGGCTCCCGTAACGGGAACCCGTCCTTCGGGTGTCAGCAACGGTATTTACTATGGAGCGGATGGTACGTCTGTGACGCTGTGTACGTATGCAGCAAGCAATAGTGAACCGGCAAGACGCGTTTTCCTGCTGGGCGATATGACCGACTGGAAACTGGATGCGGCGCACCAGATGAAGCGCGACGGCAACTATTTCTGGATCACCCTCACGGGGTTGGAGAAAGGGAAAGAGTATCGTTTTCAATATGCTGTGGAGCGTGCGGACGGTGTGAAGAAACAGATCTGCGATATCTATTCGGAGAAAGTGATTCACTCTGACGACCAATGGGAGCCGAAGCAGGTGGATCCGACCTTGATTGATTATCCTACCAGAGGTGCTGACGGCGGCTATGTGACTGTCATTCAACCAGGTAAACCGGAGTATCAATGGTCGAGCGCTACGCTCAATTTCCGGCGTCCTGCGCGTGAGAACCTGATCGTCTATGAGGTTTGGGTATATGATTACACCACCAAACGGACCTTCAAGGGGTTGATAGACAGGCTTGATTATATCCAGAACTTGGGTGTGAATGCGATCGAACTGATGCCTATTACGGAGTTTGAGGGCAACCAGAGTTGGGGCTATAATCCTGTGCTTTATTTTGCACTGGACAGGGCGTACGGCAAGGCGGATGATTTCAAGCAGCTGGTAGATGAGTGCCATAAACGCGGCATTGCGGTGATCATGGATATGGTGTTCAACCATACGAACGGTTCTAACCCGATGGTCAAACTCTATCCTTGGACCAGTTCGGACAAGAGCCAGACGGAGTTGCGTCTCAACCCGTGGATCAATATCAATCCGCCGGAGGGCGACAACGGCTATGGCGAGGAATGGAACCATGATTTCGGACCTGCCAAAGAGATGTTCGAGCGCGTGTTCGAGTATTGGCTGCGGGAGTATAAGATCGACGGCTACCGTCTGGATCTAAGCCATGGTCTTTGCGGCAATACAAACAATGCGGTGTCTAACCTCATCAGTTATTACAACAATCATGTCAAGGCGGTGTCGAATGGCGCTTATATGATTTTGGAGCACTGGGGCAACGGACAAGACCAGTTAATCGGTCAGGGCATGCAATGCTGGACGGGAGCCGGTGTATGCGCAGCCTATTATCAAACGACGATGGGCTGGCTCAAGCCGGACGACGCAGGTAATACCGATGCCTTTGATGGCGCCAACAGAGCAGGGTATGTCTCTTATGCCGAGAGCCACGATGAGGAACGAATGCAATACAAGGCGAAGATGTACGGTAATGGTGATTTGAAGACCAACGAGGCGGCGCGTCTGGGACGTGTGGCGGAGAATGTGGCATTCAATGTGCTGCTCAAGGGAGCGCACATGTTGTGGCAGTTCGAGGAGTTGGGTTACGACATCTCGATTGACCAGAACGGTCGTACCGGCAGCAAACCTAATCCGTCCACCAAGGGGTATTTCGTTCAACCGGCGCGTGTGGATGCCTTCACCAAGTGTGCGCAAGTGATCACGCTGCGGACTCAGTTGATGCCGAATGCCTTTACCGGCACGCCAAACGTCAGCATCGGTTCCGGCAAAGCGCTCCGTACGATCCAATGGGGTAATGATGTGTTCGTTGCGGCTAACTTTGGCGTAGAAGGAAACCAAGCCGTTTCTATGCCTTCCGGTACGTGGTATGATTATCTGGGAGGAGCAGTCAAGGCAACTGCTACTACCTGTGTCCTCGCGCCGGGTGAATTGAAAGTGTTCACCGGTACGCAAGTCATTGCTCCGACATTCGCTGATATCCAGAAACGTGAAGCGCAAGGGATAGAAGAAGTCGGCGTTCAGCCGTCAGAAGTCAGTGTTCAGAAGATCCTGCGCGACGGACAGATTTATATCCTCCGCGGCGACGGAACTTACACGCTCACGGGCGCGCGCGTTCATTAAATAATATGTACATCGCAATCGCCGGAAATATCGGAGCAGGAAAGACGACGCTGACGAGGATGTTAGCGAAGTATTACGGATGGGAGCCGCGGTTTGAATCCGTGAGCTTCAATCCGTACTTGGAGGACTATTACGGCGATATCAAGCGGTGGGCGTTCTGTCTGGAGACTTATTTCCTGAAGGAACGGTTCAAGGACATGCTGGCTGTGCAGAAGGCGGGGCATACAATTGTCCAAGACCGCTCAATCTTCGAGGGAGTTTATGTCTTCGTCCGCAATAACTATGAGCGCGGAGACCTGTCCGAGCGCGATTTTGAGACGTTCATGGAGCTCTTCGATCTCATGAAATCGCAGATGAAAATGCCGGATATGATGATTTACCTCCGTAAGTCCGTTCCGGCGCTCGTTGCCCAGATCCAGAAACGCGGACGGGACTATGAGCTGCAGATGGAGATTGACTACCTCAAAGGGCTGAATGATAAATACGAAGATTTTATCTTCCATCGCTATGAGGGACGTGTCCTTGTTATCGAGTCGGACGGAATGGATTTTGAGAATAACCCGAAGGATTTCAGGCATGTGATCGACCGCGTGGATGCTGAACTCTTCGGACTCTTCAGCGAAAATAACTGGAATAAACAGCCGTAATTATTAATTCGTAATTTTTAATTTTTAATTTCTATGCACATAGCTGTAGCAGGAAACATCGGGTGTGGAAAGACCACCCTGACAAACATGTTAGCCAAGCATTATGGCTGGGAACCTCGTTTCGAATCCGTGGAGTATAACCCTTATCTTGCTGATTTCTACCAAGATATGGCGAGGTGGTCGTTTAATCTGCAGGTCTATTTCCTCAACAAGCGTTTCAAAGACGTCGTGGAGATCGGTCAGTCGGACAAGTATATCATCCAGGATCGCACGATCTATGAGGACGCGCGTATTTTTGCGCCGAACCTGCATGACCAAGGGATGATGAGCGATCGTGATTTCGAGAACTACCAGGACCTCTTTGAGCTCATGACAACTCTGGTTAAGATGCCGGATCTGCTGATCTATGTGCGTGCGTCTGTTCCGACACTCGTTGCGCAGATCCAGAAACGTGCCCGCGGCTATGAGCAGCAGATGAAACTGGATTACCTCCAGGGTCTGAACGACAAATACGAAGCTTGGATCAAGGATTACAAAGGCAAACTGCTGATCATTGAGGGCGACAAGGTCAAGTTCGGCGAGAACCCCGAGGATTTCCGTTGGGTCACCGACCATATAGACGCCGAACTCTTCGGCCTCTTCCCCTTCGAAGCCGAAGAGAAAACAGGCAAGGAGATATGATAATCCGAGGTCACGCTTGATTATATCTCACAATAAAAAATCGTCCTTCGGGGCGATTTTTTTTGCATATTTCGGAAAAAAGTTGTACCTTTGCAGCATGATTCAGCATTTCTTGGATTATATTGCGATCGAGCGGAAGTATTCGGCTCGGACGGTGGAGGCTTACCGCGATGATCTGCGGGATTTTTGCCGTTTCCTGGGTGTGCCGCAGGATCAGTACGATCCGAAGAAGGTGGACGAGAATGATGTCAAGACCTGGATGCTGGACCTGCTGGAGGAGCAGAAACAGTCCCCGCGGTCGGTGAAACGCAGGTTATCGGCATTGCGCAGTTTCTATAAGTTCCTGCTTCGTACCAAACTGACCGACCGCGACATCACCGCCCGTGTCGTCCCGCCTAAGGCGGACAAGCCGCTGCCGGTGTTCTTCCGTCCGGAAGAGATGGAGGCGGTTGCGCGGATGAACGACGGATCCGCAGATGCGGGGGAGGCAACTTTTGAGGAGGTACGCGATTTTCTGATTATTGAGATTCTGTATCAGACCGGAATGCGTCAGGCGGAGTTGTTGGGATTGCAGGATGCCGATCTGGACTTGGCGCAGGGGCAGGTGCGCGTCTTCGGTAAACGGCGTAAGGAACGGGTGATTCCTATCGGCGAGGCATTGAAGGGGCTGATCCGGAGCTACCTGGAGGAGCGCAAAGCGATAGCCGGAGAGAGAAGTGAGACCTTTCTCGTCAAGAGAACCAAGAAGGGCGAGGTGGTGCCGATGACGAAAAACACCTTATATAATATTGTGCGCGCGCGTATGGGAGAAGTGAGTACGCTGAAGAAGCACTCGCCGCATGTGCTGCGTCACACGTTTGCGACCGCGATGTTGGATAACGGTGCCGATATCCGTACGATTCAGGAGCTTTTGGGTCACGCATCGCTCTCCACGACCCAAGTCTATACGCATACCACATTTGAGCAAATAAAGCGTGTCTATATGGCGACTCACCCCCGAGCAAAGGGTGCTGGAGGGTCAAAAAACAAGAAAAACGACTAAAAAATGCATTTTTTTGCAGAAATATTTGGTCAATTCAAAAAAAAGCAGTACTTTTGCACGCTTTTTCGTCGGAAGTGTATTGACGAACGCCTCTATAGCTCAGTTGGTAGAGCACTAGATTTGTAATCCAGCGGTCGTTGGTTCGAGTCCGACTAGAGGCTCAAAGGATCTTTGAAAAATGGGTGTGTTCCAGAGTGGCCAAATGGGGCAGACTGTAAATCTGCTGTCTTCGACTTCGGTGGTTCGAATCCATCCGCACCCACACATTGCGCGGCAGTGCTGCAAATGCGACGCGAAAGTAGCTCAGTCGATAGATTGAGTCCCGTCTTTCGCTCTTATGCTGCTTTAGCTCAGTGGTAGAGCGCATCCTTGGTAAGGATGAGGTCCCGAGTTCAACTCTCGGAAGCAGCTCTCACGCGTTCGACAAATAGATCGCAAGCGCGCAAAAAAATAAAAGGTTGGTCAACGGTCTACATTGACCGGCCTTTTTTAAGTTAAAGGAAACAAACAAAAACAAATTTTGTTTATTAACGTTAATAAAAATTAAAGAATTACTATGGCAAAAGAAAAATTTGACCGTTCGAAACCGCACGTAAACATCGGTACCATCGGTCACGTTGACCACGGAAAAACGACTCTGACCGCAGCTATTACTACTGTATTGGCAAAGAAAGGTCTTTCAGAGCAGCGTTCG
>CACWZZ010000015.1 GCA_902765485.1 uncultured Bacteroidales bacterium | reverse complement strand
CATTTATGCGATTTTGGGTATATGCGCGCTGTTCATCCTGTTCTACAGCAATCCGGATCGCAAGATTCTGCTGGTGAATATCGGTGGCGGTTTATGGGGCACGTATAATATGGTCAGCGGCCTGCTGGGCGATGTGCTGTCGTATATCCGTTTGTTCGCACTGGGTCTCGCCGGAGGTATTTTAGGCAATGTGTTCAATGCCTTGGCGCTTCAAGCCGGAGGGGCATTGCCCGGATGGATAGGATGGCTGCCGACCTTGCTGATCATGGTCTTTGGCCACGCGCTTAATTTCGCGCTCTGCTTGATCTCATCCGTGGTTCACCCGATGCGTCTTACCTTTGTGGAGTTCTACAAAAATGCAGGCTTCGAAGGTGGCGGAAAAGAGTATAAACCATTCAAAAAATAACTTGTACATATTAATCATTTAAATAATAAAGTATTATGACATTAAATTTGATTATTGCCTTTATTGGCGTAGCATTCATGGTCGGTCTGTCCGGCGTCGGTAGTGTTTATGGTTTGACAATATGCGGTAACGCCGTAGTTGGTTCGCTAAAGAAGCGTCCGGAAGCTATGGGTACGTATATCTTGTTGTCCGCACTGCCTTCTACTCAGGGTATCTACGGTTTCGTGGGTTACTTTATGATTCAGAAATATCTGACAGCAGGTATTACCACTCTTCAAGCTGCAGCTATTCTGGGTGGTGGTATGGCTTTGGGTCTGGTGGCTCTCCTGTCCGCAATCCGTCAAGGTCAGGTTTGTGCAAATGGTGTTGCGGCAACCGGAGGCGGTCACAATGTAACAGCCGGAACCATGATTATGGCAGCTTTCCCTGAGTTCTATGCGATCTTGGCATTGCTGGTTGTAATCCTGTTGGGTAGCGTCATGGGCGAGCCCGTTGTAATGTAATCATGAGCAAAGCATTTGTTTTTCCGGGGCAGGGAAGCCAATTCCCCGGCATGTGCAAAGACTTGTACGATGCGCATGAAGAGGCGCGCGAGATGTGTCAGGCAGCCAATAGGCTGCTTGGCTTCTCGCTCACCGATGTGATGTTTGAGGGCTCTGCGGACGACCTCAAACAGACCAAAGTGACCCAACCCGCAGTCTTTCTCCATTCTGTAGTGTCCCAACGGCTGATGACGATTGAGAAACCGGACATGGTAGCCGGACATAGCCTTGGCGAATTCTCGGCTCTTGTGGCGTGCGGCGCACTTCGTTTTGAGGACGCCTTATTATTAGTGTCCGCGCGTGCGCAGGCGATGCAAGCTGCCTGCGAGCAAAACCCCGGCACGATGGCAGCTGTCCTTGGCTTGGAAGATGAGAAAGTGGTGGAGATATGCAAGGTTCAAGCGGGTGGGGTAGTCGTTGCGGCGAACTTCAACTGTCCGGGGCAAGTAGTGATCTCCGGCGACATCGAAGCGGTCGAGGCTGCGTGTGTGGCAATGAAAGAAGCCGGAGCACGGAGAGCCTTGCGTCTGCCTGTCGGCGGTGCGTTCCACTCGCCCCTTATGGCTCCAGCGGCAGAGGATCTGAAGGTCGCTATACTGAAAACGGAGTTCAGAAAACCTTTCTGCCCGATCTATCAGAATGTGTCTGCAAAGGCAGAAACAGAACCCGAGATTATCCGCGAAAACCTCTTGAAACAACTCACAGCCCCCGTTCGCTGGACGCAGTCCGTCCAGAATATGATTGCGGATGGCGCTACAGAGTTCTATGAGTTTGGTCCGGGAGACGTCCTTAAAGGACTTATCCGAAAGATCAACCCGGAGGCAATCGTCGGCTAAAAATACTATTCTATGAAACGTACTTGCTCCAAATGGGTCAGCATTGCGCTGATAACCGCCATTTACCTCCTTGCCGGTATAATCGGCTGGTGGGTGTTTCATTTTGTTATGCAAATATCTCCTTCCCTTGAGGGGAAGGCTGAGGTGGGATTATTCCTCGCCGATGTAGCAGCTACTATTGTAGTTTGGGTATTTGGATTGATCTATGAAAATGTATCGGTGTACGACCCATACTGGAGTGTCTTCCCGCCGGTGGCTTTTCTTGCATGGGCGTTTTATACAGGAGTATGGTCGCTTCCTGTTATCCTGCTGCTGATCGCTTCATGGTATTGGGGATGGCGGTTGACGCGTAACTGGGTAATTACCTTCAAGGGCATTGCGCATGAGGATTGGCGCTATACGAAATATAGAAGTCTTCATCCGGTCTTGTTCCATCTGATCAATTTCTTTGGTCTGAACATGGTTCCCACGCTGGTTGTGTTTGCCGCTATGTTACCGGGCTTGAAGTTGTATGAAATCCCCGTTAACGATACTCCCTCCTTTGCTCTCTTCTTCGGCTGTATAGTTTGTATCGCATCGGCTACGATCCAACTTATTGCAGATAAGCAGAGCCATGATTTCCGCGCAGCGAACCCGGGGAAAGTTTGTAATGTGGGACTTTGGAAGCACGGGAGGCATCCTAATTATTTCGGTGAGATTCAGTTCTGGTGGGGTATTTGGATCATGTATGCTGCGTTGAATGGGTTCGATTGGTTCATTCTGGGGCCGATAGCCATGACCGCGCTTTTCCTCTGTATCTCTGTTCCGCTCATGGAGCACCGCCAGCTGGCAAACAAACCCGATTATGCCGAGTATAAAAAGAATACACGCCTATTGATTTAAAGTCCTTCTTTCTACGGATAAAATAATCAATGTATTCCACATCGTGTATGCATGTATGCATGTATGTATGCACACGCACGCAGCATCATTCATCCCCAAACAAAAAAAATCGCACTCAGTTGCGATTTTTTTTGCATATATCAGAAAAATGTAGTACCTTTGCAGCGCAAACTCACGCTGGGACGTCTGCGTGATATTTCGGAGTGAGGGAGCAGACATATTTAATGGCGTTTACTAACGCTTGTTTTTGACTTTCTGAAACCTAGGAAATTTCAATAAAAAGTCTTCGAAAACAAGTAGTGGTAGATGCCCATGGGTGTATCTATACCCGTGCGTACCATATCTAGGTGCGTATGTGCGCGTATATACACAGCGTGGGTTTCTGCATTGCTTATTCGAGACTTAAGGTTTTCCTAGGACCTCAGAAAGCGGATAAGCAAGAGAAGAGATCCGCGTTTTTTGTATTCAACAAATCGCTTTCGCCATTGATATGTATGACGAAAGCGATCTTTGATATATTGATAAAAACTAAAGCAATGGAACCATATAGAACGGCAAATAAATAATGCCATTTTTCTCTTGATAATCCGCGGTGTGGATGATATACGGTGTCGCCAGTTGTTCGGTAAATTTTGCTTGAAATTTATCCAGTGAGTTGGTTGTATAGCGCTGTCCGGATTTCACTTCTATGGGGCATATATTATGTCGGTTAGTTAAAGTTGGCTTTTCTACCAAGAAATCTATCTCCATTCGTGAAGATGCATCTTCTCGTGACAGACATGAGTAGAAATAGAGTTTATGCCCCGAGGTGCTTAACATCTGTGCTACAATGTTTTCAATCAGCATTCCTGAATTGATTTCCAATTTGTCCAGTAGCAGTTTCTGGTATAGCTCCTCGCCTTGGATGGCTTTTTCATCAAATGCATGTGACAGCAGTAATCCTGTGTCCATCATATAACATTTGAATGTCTCGTCGTCCCGACGCAAACGCATCCCCACAGTTGGTTCGGTAACTCCATAGCAAGTGTTGGTAATCTGTGCATCCTGTAACCAAAGGAATGCCGTTTCATAGCTCCTATAGCGGGCTCCTTTCTCAATGGATGACAACATGAATCGTCTTTCGTGTTTCTGTAGTTCGCCGGGTATCTGGTCAAAAATGCCACGCACTTTTTCTGCGTATCCTTTGGCATATTTACCGATGCTTTTGCGGTAAAGAGAAAGGATGTCACGCTTCTGTTTATCTGTAACTTGGAAATCGTGCGTATCTGCGTATGCGTTCACAGCTTGTGGCATTCCTCCCACGATGAGGTATTGACGGAACATATCCATCGCTTTGCGATGCATCGGACCTAAAGAACGTTTACGCTCAAAACAATCGCGAATAAACGGCATAGTCAGTTCATCTCCCAAAGCCCAAAGGAATTCCTCAAAATCCATAGGGAACATTTGCATGGATCGTTCTTCAGAAGGAACAAGGATATCCTCTGCCATGCTATTGATGCTAACCAACGAACCGGTTTCAATATAATCGTATCTACCATCAGCCACTAGATGTTTGATTGCCTGCCGTGCTCTTGGATATTTCTGAATCTCGTCAAAAATAATGATTGACTCACGTTCATATAGTGTCACTCCGGCAACTGTCTGCAGGTATCGAAAGAAAGTAGTAGTGTCTTCCAGGTAGTCATCAAAGACGCGCTTCATGGTTTTGGTAATGTGGGCGAAGTCAATGAGAATATACGAGCGATACTCGTTTCTTGCGAACTCCTCAGCAATGTAACTTTTCCCGACACGTCTGGCACCTTCGATAAGGATAGCTACACGCCCCTTTTCTTGCTCTTTCCATTGCAATAACTGCTGATAGATCTTCCGTTTCATAATCATGTATTTTGAAAACCGCTGCAAAGTTACAAAAAATAAATGAATTATGCAATAGTTTGCACCAAAACAAGATTATTTATTGCATATTTTTGCACTAAAACAAGATTATTTATGCTGTATGATCGCACCAAAACAAGATTATTTATGCTGTATGATCGCACCAAAACAAGTTTTTATCAAAATATCAAACACCCATCAGAGACGTACACGATGATCGTGAGATAGTCACGAGACAAGAAGGGTAAATAGAGAGTAAATGAAAGGTTGATGGCACCAAAAGTAGGAATATTAACATGGCATGACCCGACAAATTGCGGGAGCGCTTTGCAAGCATATGCGTTGCATTATTACTTGCGCCAAAATGGAATTGACGCAAGAATTATTCGTTATGTTCCTCAATGGTGTCGTGGCGATTATATGCAAATGCCTTGGAGAATGCTTTCTTTAAAACAAATAATAAAGCGCTTATTCAAAGAATGTTTACTTCTATTTTATACTATTATACCATACTCTCTTCAGAAAAAAGTCAGTCCGTTCTTTCCGTTCTATAATCAGCATTGTAAAATGACTGAACCCTGTACGGAAGAGAATATTGAGGATATATGCAAGTCTTTTACCACTATCATAAGTGGGAGTGACCAAATTTGGAATCCGAATCATATTGACCCTATATTCTTGCAAAACTTCCAAACACACCCCCTCAACAAGATTTCCTATGCTGCCAGTTTAGGAGGGAAGACTATGCCGGAAGAGCTAATTCCGCTATACAAAGAGAGTTTAAAATCATTTAGTGCTATTTCTGTTCGCGAAAATGACGGAAGAGAGTTGATAAATCAACTCGGATACTCGGCAGCAATTCATATAGATCCAACATTGCTTATAGATGCATCTCACTACCGCGCTATTGCCAAACCTGCACTATACATTAAGAAACCATTTGCATTTTGTTACTTTCTTTCAACAGATCAGGAGTATAAAATGCAGGTTCAAGAATACGTAAAAAAACATCATTTAGAAGCAATAGGCTTTTCAGCTGACCATGAAGACTATATATGGATGAAAAAAGTTGATATCATGGGTCCTTTAGAGTGGCTTTGGTTGATAGATAACGCTGAAGTTGTTCTTACAAACTCTTATCATGCAACCATTTTATCACTAATTCTTCACACTCCGTTTTTCACATTTTTGCGCTTTGATGCAAGAAGTAAGAAAAGTCAAAATGCGCGATTAGAACAATTGAATTCCTATTTTGATATCGCTGATTATTTGGTTGACACAAAGATTCCTGATTTGCCAGTTTATCCCTTCTCTAAGTTTGAAGAACGACTGCCTGATTTGCAACAAAAAGCGAACAAATATTTAATGAAAAATATAGAATAGTATGAAAGATATTGAAGGAATAAAAGTATCTGTAATTGTGGCTATATATAAAGTTGCCCCGTATTTAGACAAGTTAATTCAGTCTGTCTTGCATCAGACTCATCAGAACCTTGAAATAATCTTAGTGGATGACGGCTCTCCTGATGAATGTGGAGAAATATGTGATAAATATGCGGCATTAGACTCCCGCATAATCGTTATACACAAGCCTAATGGTGGAGGATGCGAAGCGAGAAACAGAGGCATGGAGGTGATGACAGGAGAATGGTTTACTATTGTAGATGGAGATGATTGGTTAGAGCCTGATTTTGTAGAGTATCTTCTGTGTAATGCGGTAAAGATGGGCGCGGAAATGGCAATGACAGATAGTGTCTTTACATCAGAAAACCAAGTGCAAAATGAGAAAGATTGTATAGAAAAATGGTCAGGAGAAAAAGCTGCGACAGAGATAATTGCATTACATTTCCCTATGGGGTGTTGGAATAAGTTGTATAAAACAGAAATGATACGACGAAACAATCTAACTTTTTCAATTCCTTGGTTTGGCGAGGGTATGTACTTTTGTACAATGGCAGCGCAATACAGCAATTACATTGCCAAAGGACACCGCCGAATATATAATTACCGGACGGACAACCTGAAGAGTAGTACCAAAACTTACAATGTACAAAATGGAATCAATGGTTTGTGGAATATCAAGAACATTTATAAAGTATCTGTTGTTCGAACACCGGCATTTCTTCATACAGTAGAATGGCACATTTGGTTCAACTATAATTTCTTGTTGCGTCAGATAGTAGGAACAAAAACGTATCGGAAATATTGGCGCGAATACCTCTCATGCCGTTTCATGTTAGTCTGGATGTTACCCTCAATCATAACTCATGGAAACTATAGTAACCGCCAAAAGTGGTCTATGCTGAAACATGTGCTATTCCCTGTACATTATGCAAAACAAATGGTTTCTCAAAATAAAAATTAGTCTATGATACCAAAAGTTATTCATTATTGTTGGATTAGTGGTGATCCTTTTCCCGAGAAAATCCAAAAATGTTATGATTCATGGAAACAAGTTCTGCCGGATTACGAAATCGTTGTGTGGGACTATGCGAAAGCACATGCTATTGGCTCTAAATGGGTTGATCAAGCTATTGCAACTAAAAAGTATGCCTTTGTCGCGGATTATATTCGTTTTTATGCCCTGTATAACTACGGAGGAATATATCTGGATTCAGACGTGGAAGTGTTAAAGTCGTTTAATGACTTGCTCGATTTGCGCTATTTCATTGGCAAAGAAAATTCTACAAGTAATTGGGAAGCCGCTATTATAGGCGCAGAGCCTCACATGTCTTGGGTCAAAGATTGTTTGGATTACTACAAAGGACGCAAGTTTATTAACGCGTTCGGTGATTTTCAAACGATTCCACTTCCTAGAATAATGAATAATAATCTAACGAAGAAATATAAAATATCGGATTGCTTGGCTATTCATCAATGGTACTATGCAGATGACACTATATGCCGATTCCCTGTTGATTGGTTTAGCCCCAAAAGGTATGATACGTTAGAACTGAATGTTACACAAAGTACATATTGCATTCATCATTTTTCAGGATCTTGGTTAGTTAATTCTTGTGATTACAGGCGTACTATTTCACAAAGTATTTTGTTCTTTTTGCGACGTTGTTGGAGATGGCTAATTAAAAAAATTAATAGAATTCTTAGTAGAGAGTAAAGCAAATTAAAGTACTATGACATCGCCGATTATTACCATAGGATTTCCTGTATATAATGTTGAAAAATACGTAGAAAAATCTCTGCTTTCAGCATTAGATCAAGACTTTCAACTACCATATGAAATTATTGTTATAGATGATTGTGGTACAGATAACAGCATGGCTATTATCCATCGCTTACAAACTACTCACCCAAAAGGAAATATTATTCGTATTATTCAACATGAACACAATAAAGGTTTGGGAGCTGCGAGGAACACGGCGATAGATAATGCATTCGGAAAATATCTGTTGTTTCTAGATTCGGATGATTGGTTAGATAAAAAGGCTTTGTCACTACTGTATGCCACCAGTTCCAAATATGATACGGAGATTACTATTGGATCTACATTGAAGGTCTATGAGAATTCAAGTCAAGAAGAAAAGTTTATATATCCCAATACGATTGTAGAGCATGATGCAGCCGGAACTTATTTGAATGTACATCAGGGAATTACTCCGCTTGTCGCATATTGGAATAAGTTATTCCTCTTGGAGTTTTTGAAGAAAGCAGATATGTATTGTGTCCATAGAATCATGGAAGATGTTATTCCTGATTTTCGCGCAAAGGTCTTGTCTAAGAAAATAGCGACTATATCGGACATTACTCTGTATTATAATGAGCGAAGCGGATCTATCATGGATACACTATGGAACAATAGTGAGAAAATGACGCAAACATTAAGAACTACCGCGGATATACTGGTCAAAGTAAAAGGTATGATTCATCATGAATTCGGACATGTTGATGGTGTGTATGACTTATATTTTGCTAATCTAATGCGCTATTTCTTTATGTATGAACAATTAGACTTGGATTCAAAACAATTCTCAGATGTATACCAAGTGGAGCACAATTGCATGAAATTTATCCCGTCTCTTAAATGTTTACATGGTCGAAATGCAAGATTGATGTATCTATTATTGAAAAACAGGGAACATGACAGAACCGATTTCTTTAGGGTCTATCGCTTTGCATGTTCTCCATTAGGCCGATTTATAAAACTTATAATATCAATATAGAATGGACTATAATTTATCATACATTATTCCTGCGTATAATGCAGCTTCATACATCGATCGCTGCATAGATAGTATATTGGCCTTACCGATTAAAAACGGCTATGAAATCATTGTCATAGATGATTGCTCTACAGACAGCACGCGAGAAATAGTAAACTCATATACTATTAAATATCCTTTTGTGCATCTTATTTGCCAAAGCGAAAACCATAAACAAGGAGCAGCTCGCAACAGAGGATTGGAAATCGCAAAAGGAGAATATGTTGCTTTTATTGATGCGGATGATGTTGTTGAAAATGGAGTTGCGATTGCATTAGAAAGGGCATTAAAAGAGGAATTGGATATATGTTTTTACGGAATGAAGCATGAGAAAGCAGACGGCACGTATCGTGAAGTTAGATATGACATGCCTACAGATATTGTTGTTACCGGCTTTCAATTCCTAAATACATATTTGGATATGGATGTTAATGGTCCTACCAAAGGTGTATTTAGAAGAAAAATGATTAAGGACAATCATTTGACATTTGTAGAAAACATACAATGGGAGGACGGGGATTTTTGTCTTAAATTATATAGCTATGCTAATAGTATAGGCAATATTAGCAACATTGGCTATGTCTATAAAAGAAACGAGAAATCTACTAATTTTTCACCATCATATTCAGCACTAATCGCTAGGTTAAAACTTGGGTTAAGAATGATTGCGTTTGTAAAGGATAATAAAGATAACCTTAGCAAAGGAGCAGAGATAATACTATCTGATGTGCAACATAGATATGTCCATGACGTTATTCGTATGAGGAATTTAAGCAAATATTCCGTATCTGATAATTTCAAAGTCAGTAACGCATTATTAGAGGAAGATAGAATTATCCTCTATGATTATGCGTACTCTAAATGGGAAAAAAATTATTTGCGGCATCCTATTTTGGCAAAAATTCTTTTGGTTGTAATATGCCCTATGGCCTCATCAATTCGTTTTATATTAACTATTATTCGCCGATTACACTAATGGAAACTATTAACATCCTTTGCGCGACAGATAAGAACTTCGTCCCTTATTGCGGTATAATGCTGACATCCTTATTCGAGAATAATAAAGATGAGCATATAGTCGTATATCTTTTAGTGGATGATACGGTAAAAGAACAAGATAAGAGCAAGTATCTCTTTTTAGCAGAGCAGTACAAGCAATCAATACAGATAATTCAAGTAGATGCCTCTACGTTTGAGAAATATCCTGTCTATAACAAGCAATGGACAAACTCTATTTATTACCGCCTATTGGCTGCGGAATTGTTGCCGGATTCTGTAGATAAGATTATATATTTGGATGCTGATATTATTGTTACGCGTTCCATTCGCGAGATGTGGAAGATTGACATAAAGAAATATGCATTAGGAGTAGTGCAAGACATATGGGCTCCAAACCAACAAGTTTATGATCGCTTAGGTTTGGAGAATGATAAGTGCTATTTCAATTCCGGCTCAATGATTCTTAATCTCAAATATTGGAGAGTACATGATCTTAGTAAAAAATACATGACGTATATTAAAGATAATTTTGAGAAATTATGGTTTAATGACCAGGACACGCTGAATGGCGTTTTATTCGACCAAAAGTTAATGTTGCCGGTAACCTATAATTTCCAAGTATTATTCCTGAAAAAATCTTTATTCGACGAAATGACGGATGAGCAGAAAAAGGATATTCTTGCTACAACTAATCCTTTGATAATGCATTATTCAGCTTCCACCAAACCGTGGATGATTAAATACTACAAGATGCCGTATCTGGGATTATGGAGGAGGTATCGAGATATATCAATGTGGAAGAAAACTCCTGACCTATTGCCGAAAACAAAGGTCTTAAATTGGTTGATAAAGAGATATATATTGTGGCCCTTGAATATCTATTTTAAAGAAGATTACATTCGGATTCAATAAACTACGCCTATGAAAACTCCTTATGTATCGGTCGTAATGACCAGTTATAACCGCGGGCATTATATCGGGCAGGCGATAGATTGCATTCTTGCGCAAGAGTGTGAGTTCCCGTTTGAGATTATCATTGGAGATGACTGTTCTACAGATAATTCGCGCGAGTTGCTGCAATCATACCAGGAAAAATACCCCGGCATCATTGTACTTAATTTGCAAGAGAAAAATGTGGGGTTCGGTCCCAATTGGGCATCTACTTGCAAATTAGCGCGCGGCAAATATATCGCATTCTGTGACGATGACGATTATTGGTGTGAGACAAACCACATGCAAACGCTTGCGGATTACTTAGACGCACACGAAAATTGCGGTTTGGTCTATGCAAACCACTGGAATCTGGAAGTTGAGACAAAACAAAAAACTCTGGCTAATAACAAATTACCGGATGACGAAGACAAATTAGAATATATGCTTCATAAAGGCTATCCGATTCTATTTAGTGCTTCTATGATTCGGAAATCACTGATGGATCAATATGTTGATTTGGATGCATTTATACGACTGAGATTCCCAATTCAAGACTTTCCGACAGCAATACTGATTGCTCCTCATTGCGATTTTCATTATGTAGAGACTCCAACTGTCGTTTATCGCAGTTACTCCGGCTCTATGTCAAAACCCAAAGAGTACGAAACGGTTATTAGAAAATACACGCAAGAGAAAGTGATGAACGAATACTTGTATGGGCAATTAAGGCGAGAGTATGATGGTCCGGGCGATGATCGTTACCGATATGGAATATTGCTTGGGATGGCATATAATCGTAATGACTACAAATCCGCGCATGAGTTCGCCAAACATTGCGATAGACGCAATAAGAAGAAATGGTTTGCTTCGACATGGCTTACCTTCCAACTATTTAGATTAGCGAAAAAACTTAAAAATATGATCATTAAACACTAACCATTATGTTCAAATACACAAAACGAATAATCTCTGACATTCGTTTCTGGTGTCGGGAAATAAAACTCCGCAGGGAGGAAGAGGCGGAGCTTGACCGCATTTCAGATATTACCTTCCAAGAAGGATTCGGAGGTCATGAGACGATGAGAGGCTTTGTCTATTATCAACAGATGAAGCGCAACCGCACGGAACGCAAACGCCTTCACGAAGAGGAGCGAGATACAATAAAATAAAAAACGAAAACACAGGGTGGGGCAGTAGCCTCACCCTAATTGGTTGAGATGCATGATTAACGTTCCTGCCCAGAATTTGTTGCATCTGGGCAGGAGTGACACCTTGAATCTCAACTGCCTAAAGATTTGATAGTGCGTATAATGGAAGAATGTCTATTCCATCATTCTCTAATTGAGAAAAATTCTCCATAGAAGAACGAATAGGCAAATAATGACCGATTTCATCGGGAAATTTGCATATATCAAATATTTTTTGTACCTTTGCACAAGTTTTTTGAGATATTACGGATAATTATGACCTACGACGAATACATAGCACAAACACAACAAGCCATAGAGGAAGAACACAACGATGAGTCGTGCTTCCTGATCGACACGCCGGAATGTCAGTTCGTTCGAGGACATTGAGGTCTCAAAAAGCATGTTTGTCTCATAGCAGCGTATGCTGAATAACCCCCTAATCACCCCCTAATCACCCCCTTATCACCCCCTTATCACCCCCTTTTGAGAGGAAAAAATCAGGAAAGGAGGGTAGGGAATGAAAAGGAAGGGAAATAAATCACAGGTAATTAGGGCTGTCGCAAATATGCGACAGAAATGCAAAACGTAAAAGAAAGAAAAACATAAATAAGGATATAGGGCTGTCGCAAATATGCGACAGAAATGCAAAATGTAAAAGAAAGCATATAAATAAGAAAACATAAATAAGAAATAATATTTAATATCATTAATAACATTTAATCTAAACAGACTATGTCACAAGTAACATTACAGGACCCGTTCAAAGGAATGCGGGGCAAAGTACAGAAAGACAGCGGATTTATCATGCGCAAAAAGACATTCCGTGCGCCCAGCGGCAAAGTGATGCGCGAAGGCGTTCAGGAGAGTTACAAGATCGTTCATCCTCGTAATTACGAGGCAAATCCGCCTCAAGGCGCCGAACTCGCCAACATTACCATTTTCGGGCAAAGCAAACAAATGGCGTCTGAAATTATCCGCTCCGAGCGGTACACGGAGGAAGAATTAGCCGGCATGCCGGCTGAGGAACGTGCGCATGTGGAGGAATTGCGTGAAATACTGGAAGATTACCGCGAGCGTTTCTACGCACAGTTCAAGCGCCCGGATCCGGAAGCTCCTTTTGAGAAGAAGCCCAGACCCGGTTCAAACAAGCTCGCGAGAAAGCAATATTCCAAGCTTGATAACTTCATACAGGCGATAATTCGTGAAAAACTGAAGCAAAATCAGGGAGTTTAACCACATTTTGCAGTAAAAATTTGGCTGTTTCATAAAAAAGCAGTAACTTTGCGGCGAATATTGAATAAATGGATTCATTATGCGCAGACGTGTAATCGGCATAGGCGAGACGGTGTTGGACATTCTTTTTAAGAATGACCAGCCTCAGAAAGCCGTTCCGGGCGGCTCGACGTACAACAGTATCGTGTCGCTGGGTAGGGCAGGGGTGCCCTGCGCGATGGTGACCGATGTGGGCGGAGACCATATAGGCGATATGATCTGCCGATTTATGCAAGAAAACGGCGTTTCAACGGCGTATGTGTGCCGTCATGCAAAGGAGAAATCACATGTCACGCTGGCATTTTTGGACGAAAACAACGACGCGCAGTATATCTTTTACAAGGATCACAGAGCTGTGACGCTGGAAGGTCCGATGCCTGAATTTACAAAGGATGACGTGGTACTTTTCGGGTCGTTTTTCTCGATCAATCCGGCGATTCGGAGTGTTGTGAGACGGTTGCTGAAAGAGGCAAAAAATGCCGGCGCATGGCTGTATTATGACATCAATTTCCGGAAATCTCACATCGCCGATTTGCCGGAAGTTATGTCAAATATAGAGGAAAACATGGGTTTGGCGGATATTGTGCGCGGTTCCATTGAGGATTTTGGCAATTTATACGGGCTGAACGATGGCAAAGCCATTTATCAACGCGTGAGACCGTTCTGTCAAACGCTGATTTTGACCGATGGATCCAAGGAAATCCGGATATTTAGCGGCGATGAAATCGAGACTTTTGAGGTCAAAGCCATAGAAACGATTAGTACCGTTGGAGCCGGAGATAATTTCAACGCCGGATATATTTATGCGATGCTGCAAGGTGTCAAAGATCAAAAGCGCCGAGTTCAAATGGCTCAACGCTGGAGCCAGGATGTCTGCCAACAATTCGGCAATAATATCAGCGATGAATTGGTGAGAAATCTGGGGTTAGAAAGAAATGAGGCAGTTTGAAACCTAATCGGCATTATGTAAAATAGCATAATATTATAAGAAAATAAACAAAGATAAACCCTTTTGAAGGCTTTGAGCTTTGCTCTTGCGTACTTTGCTGATAAAAACTCCTCGCAAGCAAGCTTTCGGATAGTTTTTACCAACAAACTCCGCAACTCTACGAGTAAAAAGCCTTCAAAAGCAATAAACATAAATAAAATTTATTACCAACAATTTATTAAACGGCGAATTACGCGAATTAAACGAATTTACTTCATGCGGAACTTAAAATATCGCAACAATAGTAATTAGAGAAATATGGGAAGAAAAAATGAGAAAGACAAAAGAGATAAAAGAAATTGAAGAAAGCTGGATCGAAGTACTGCCTATTAAAAAGACGGTGCTCTTCCCCGGAATCATGATGCCGGTGGCAGTTTCCAGCAAGAACAGTTTGAAATTAGTGCGATCCGCAGAACGCAACAATAAACCACTTATCGTTCTGTCGCAGCGAGATCCACATTCCTCCGAACCGGCAGGAAAAGATGAACTTTTCGAGATGGGCACATACGCACATGTGCTGCAGATCATTCCTGTTCCGGAAATGGGACAAGAGACCGTAATGGCGATTTTAGAAGGCGAACATCGTGTGCAAGTGACTGATTTTCAAAAGTCTTCGTCTTCTACCCTGCTTGCTAACATGACCGTTTGCGACGAGGAAATGCCGCTGACCAGCAACAAAGAATTCAAGGTCAAAGTGGATTCGATCAAGGAAGTTGTGATGAAACTGCTGGAGGAAAAAGAACAGGCGGAATCGAACGGCGCGCTGATCACCATCAAGAGCATCAAAAGCAGTCCTTCGCTGCTGAACTATGTGTGCGCAATATATCATTTCCCCGTTGAATACAAGCAAGAATTGCTGGGAATCGATTCGCTAGACGAACGCGCGTCGGCATTGTTGGCGACCCTGCAGAAAGAGCTGGAAATGCTGAATATCAAGGCAGATATTCGCCGTCGGACCATGGAGAAAATGGACAAACAGCAGCGTGAGTATTTCCTGCAACAAGAGATCGAGACCATTAAAAAAGACCTGGGTGACACGGATACGGGTGCACAGAAATTGCAAGAACTGCGCGATCGCGCGGCAGAAAAGAAATGGACTCAGGCCGTTGCGGATGTTTTTCAGCGTGAGTTGCAGCGTCTGGAGCACATGCCGACGCACTCGCCGGACTACTCCACCCAACTGGATTATTTGGAGACTATGCTGGATCTGCCTTGGTCCGTTTATTCCGAAGATAATTACGACATGCAGCACGCGCAGGATGTGCTAAACCGCGATCATTACGGGCTGGACAAAGTGAAAGAGCGGATTGTGGAATACTTGGCTGTGCAGCGTCAATTAGGACTTCGAAGCGCCAAAGAGAAAGAAAATCATCCGGTGAAATCGCCGATTTTGTGCCTTTATGGTCCTCCGGGTGTGGGCAAAACGAGTCTTGGAAAGAGCATCGCAGAGGCTCTTGGACGCAAGTACGCGCGTGTTTCTTTAGGCGGTCTGCACGACGAAGCGGAGATTCGCGGACACAGGCGCACGTACATCGGCGCGATGCCCGGTCGAATCATTGACAGTATCAAGAAATGCGGGACGTCCAACCCCGTGTTTGTACTCGATGAAATCGACAAAATCGGGTCCGATTACAAAGGCGATCCGACTTCTGCGCTGCTGGAGGTTTTGGATCCGGAACAGAACAGCGCTTTCCATGACAATTATCTGGATGTGGATTACGATCTGAGCAATGTGCTCTTTATCGCAACGGCAAACAGTCTGGAGACGATTCCGCGTCCGTTGCTGGACCGAATGGAGCTGATCGAGATGACCGGATACCTGCAGGAAGAGAAAGAGGAGATCGCCAAACGGCATTTGATCCCGAAAGAGTTGGCGAACCATGGTCTGAAGGCATCGCAGCTGAAATTCAAGAAGGATATTATCGGTCATATTATCGATGATTACACCCGCGAGTCGGGCGTGCGTTCCTTGGAACGACAGATCGCCACGATTTGCCGCAAGATCGACACCAAGCTGGCTCTGGGCGAGGAATACAACGTGTCCGTGACGCTGGATGACGTGCGCGAATATCTCGGTCAGGCGCGATTCAGCCGCGACAGTTGGGAGACCAACAAATATGTGGGTGTCGTGACCGGTTTGGCTTGGACACAAGTGGGCGGCGAGATCTTGTTCATCGAGACCAGCCTCTCTGCGTCGAAGAATCCGAGTCTGACGCTGACCGGAAACTTAGGCGACGTGATGAAAGAGAGCGCGACGCTGGCGTTGGGTTACGTCAAGGCTCACGCAGAGGAATTAGGCATCAATCCGGAGGTTTTTGAGACCACCGCTGTTCATATCCACGTGCCGGAAGGCGCTATTCCGAAGGATGGTCCTTCTGCGGGAATCACGATGACTACGGCGCTTGTGAGTGCATTTACCAAGCGGCTTGTCAAACCACGTGTCGCTATGACCGGCGAAATGACGCTGCGCGGCAAAGTGCTGCCGATCGGCGGCGTGAAAGAAAAACTGCTCGCAGCAAAACGAGCAGGAATAACGGATATTATTCTTTGTGAAGATAATCGCAAAGATGTAGCCGAGATCGCTCCGATTTATCTGAACGGGCTTGATCTGCACTACGTGCATGACATCAGCGAGGTACTAAAAGAAGCGCTACAATAGGGCGCTTCTTTTGTGTTTTGCGGAGTTTTAGTTCCGTAGAAACTCTTCATACGTGCCGTCCGTATAATAGACGACTATATTCCGGATCTGTTTAGGAGGAGCTGCAGGAGCCTGCGGCTCTTCTTTTGTTGTATTACGTACCACAGCATTCATTCCCTCCGGCGCTAAGCTATCAAACAAGCCTGCTTCTTGCCCCGGAGCCGTGCGCCACATCTTTCCCACGCCGAGAATGAGCCATTCGGGATTGAGTGTGGGATAGCGCTCCATAATACGCCGCATCACATCCAGGCTGGGATTATTGCGTCCAGCCATCATATTACTGATCGTTCCGGGACGAACGTGAATTTCTTGTGCAAACTGCCGTGCGGACAAATTCATCGATTTTCTAACCGCATCAATACGTTCTCTTTCATTCATAGTTTTCAAATTTGCTGCAAAGGTACAAAAAATAAACGAAATACACAAATATGTACATAACTTTTTGTGAATTATTTTTGCACATTTGTGAATAGCGCAGATTTAAGGTCGTGAACACAATTATTTATAGAATCGCCGTGGAACATTTTTGTCAGACAATCAGACGGGAACTGCGCCTTGGATTGTCCGTGAGGGATTTTTGTCCTGTTATCATACAATAAGCAAATAACGTAACATGAACATTTTAAGCGATTTATATAATTTACGTAACGTAAAGTGTAGTATTATTGCTTCATTGTGCCCTAATAAAGAAAACAACTTAAAGTAGAATTTTAAGTAAAATTGGCTGATGCTGATAATCAATTAGTTATAGTATTGTTATATGTGTAAAATAAAGGTCTCTACCCTTCTCTATCTGAGGGCAAAAGAAAGTGAATAGATCTAAGGTGTTTCTACTCCACTCCGGTTGGTTAATTATGTGAACATATCCGAAAAGAAGCTATTTGTTTTGCTTTGTGAATAATAGATTTATGTACAGAATCACTACATTTAGTGTTCACATTTATTGCGCATACAATTATGATTTTTTACTTGCACAGTTCACAAAAATGTACTACCTTTGCATCGAATTTAAGACAAAGAGAAAAATCAGCGGCTATTGCCATTAAACCTAAAAACCAATTTAACTTATGAAGATTGATGTACACACATTGAAACAACAAACGCAGGATTTTGTCCTGCGTTTGTTCGTTGATTCGGGCGGAGGTTCTACTCTGTCCTCATCTGATTATTGTATCTGTTCGCATGTTGGTACACATGCGCGTCTGCATCAATAATCAGCGTTTATTGTTTATCGGATGAAATGCATCGGTTGCCACTCTTCTCTTTCGGGGAGTGGCTTTCCATTTATATTCCGGAGCAAGAACGCCATATTATCCGCCAGCGTACGCATCGTCTGCATTCCTTCGGTATCCAAGGCTGCTTGTCCTTCCTCGCGTCCGTAAACGATATTCCAATATTGGGATGTTACCACCGGCATATTCATCATCATAAACGGCATATTCAGCGTCTGGAACGCCGCTGTGGCGCCACCTCTACGGCAAACAGCTACAGCCGTCGCCGGTTTATTGCGATAATACTCTCCTGCGGAGAAGAACATCCGCTGCACGAGTGCTAACACAGATCCGTTGGGTTGCCCATAATAAACAGGCGAACCGACGATGAGCGCATCTGCCGAAGCCATTTTCTCGTTGATGCGGTTGCACAAATCGTCATCGAAGACGCATCGGTTGTTGTTTTTGACTTTGCATTGCCCGCACGCAATACATCCGCGCATCGGACGGTTGCCTATTTGAACGATCTCAGACTCGATGTCGTGTTTCGCGAGTTGCTGAGCTATTTCAGAAAGCGCAAGGAAGGTGTTGCCACCCTTCCTTGCGCTACCATTGATTAGTAATACTTTCATATTCATTGGATTTACTTGATCTCACGTGCTTTGATGCCATCGCGTTCGAGCAGCGCGTTGATGGTCGGTTCGCCGCCACGGAAGCGTTTATACAGATCCATTGCTTTCTCGGTTCCACCCTTTTCCAAGATGTTCTCGCGGAAGCGCTTAGCGGCTTTCTTATCGAAGATCGTTCCGCCTTTCTTCTGTTGTGCCTCTTTGAACACGGAGAACGCATCAGCGTCCAGGAGTTCAGACCACTTATAGCTGTAATAGCCGGCAGCGTATCCACCGGAGAAGATATGGGTGAACGCGCAGCACATCTGTGTGCCCGGTACGTTCGGCAGCACTTGTACCTGCTCCATCGCTTGGTCGCTGAAGCGAGTAACCGACTCAATAGTGCCGATGGCTTCGTTGATATCAAAGGGTTTCTCCAGCGTGTGCCAAGCCATATCGAGATAGCCGAAGCTCAGTTGGCGTACGCAAGAATAGGCTGCATGATAAGTCTGCGAAGCGTGCATCTTGTCCAGCAGGTCTTGCGGCAGCGGCTCGCCCGTGATATAATGTTTGGCAAAGGTATCGAGAAACTCTTTCTCGTCTATGAAATTCTCGTTGAATTGGGAAGGCAGTTCCACAAAATCGCGCGGTACGTTGGTTCCGCTCTGCGAGGCATACTGGCAGCGCGTGAGCATACCATGGAGACCATGTCCGAACTCATGCAGGAACGTGCGGACCTCGTCATACGTGAAGAGCGCCGGTTTGTCCGCTGTCGGACGAGTGAAATTCATCACATTGACGATATGCGGACGGTGATCTTTCTTGCCTTTGATATATTGCGGCTGGAAATCATTCATCCACGCACCGCCACGTTTGCCATCCCGCGGATGGAAGTCCGCATAATACACAGCGAGGAACTTGCCTTTTTCGTCGAATACCTCATAGGCTGTCACTTCCGGATTATAGACCTGAATCTTCTTGTTCTCCTTGAATTTCAAGCCATAGAGACGCTCCGCCAAGCCGAAGACACCCTTCTTGACATTCTCCAGTTCGAAATACGGACGGAGGTCGTCATCCGAGATAGCATATTTCTCCTGTTTGAGTTTCTTGGAATAATAGCTGAAATCCCAAGGCTGGATGTGCGCAGCATAGAAGCCATGCGCGTGCGCATAATCCTCTACTTCTTTGACCTCCTCGCGCGCAGCAGGCATGTACGCATCGCGCAGTTGGTCCAAAAGGCTATACACCGTTTGAGGAGTCTCCGCCATCGTCTTATAGAGCGATTTCTCCGCGTAAGTCTTCTTTCCGAAGAGGTTCGCAAGTGCCAGACGGGTGTTGACGATCTCCACAATAATCGCAGTATTGTCAAACTCTCCGCCCACACATTTGCCGGCGTTCGCCATATAGAGTTCGCGGCGGATGTCACGATTGTCGAGATCCTGCATCACAGGAATCGTGGTCGTCGGCTTGAGGTTCAGCAGCCAGCCCTCGAGACCTTTCTTCTCCGCATTGGCATGCAACATTGCTTTGGTGTCGTCATTCAGACCGGATAAAAGCGCTTCGTCGGTCACGAGCATGGTCCAAGCATTGGTCGCTTTGAGCACGTTCTGACCATATTGGAGGGTCAGTTTGCTTAGTTTGGCGGACAACTCGCGGTAAGTTTGTTTGTCTTCCGGCGAGAGGTTAGCGCCGTTATTGGCGAACGATTCGTAGATATCTTCCAGCAGTTTGACTTGCGCTTTGTTCAGTTTGAGTTTCGCGCGCTGGTCATAAACCGTTTTGATACGTTGGAAGAGTCCCTCGTTGAGACGGATAGAAGCCGAATATTCCGACATCTTCGGACTCAGCTCCATTTCGATCTGTTGGAGCGTGTCGTTGGTCTCCGAGTTCGTCAGGTTATAGAAACAGCCGGCTACGATTGAGAGCATTTCGCCGGAAGCCTCATAGGCTTCGATCGTGTTTGCAAACGTCGGAGCAGCCGGATTATTGACGATGTCATCGATCTCTTTCAGACCTTGTTTCATTGCCTCCTCAAAAGCAGGCATATAATGCTCCGCATGGATCTCGTTGAATGGGTACGTGCCATGCGGCGTTTTCCAGTTCTTGTAGTCGAAGAACGGATTTGTGGCAGCAGTAGCTGCCATTACGGTTGTGGCTAAAGCCATGGATAAAAATAATTTGTGATGTTTCATTTGTTATGGAGATTAATATTTATTTGCCTCGAATCAAGTTGATATCTCCGCTCATCTGGTAGATTCCGATGACCGACTCGTCGGCTCCCAGTTTCTTCTTCGTGTAAGAAATTTTTGACATATATCCGGCATTCTTGGCGGCATCTGTTCCGAGCGCACGTATTACATAGTAATACGCTCCTTCGGCTGCCGGACGACCATTGATCGTACCATCCCATCCTTTTGACGGATCTGTCCATTCATATATCAACTTGCCCCAGCGGTTATAGACCCAGCAATGGAACTCTTTAAGCGATCTGTACGCCACGCGGAACTCGTCGTTCTTACCATCGCCGTTGGGCGTAAACACATTCGGAACCGCCAGATACGATTCGGAAATCTGCACATTCACCTCCGACGAATCGGAAGAACAAGAGGCGTTATTCACAGCGCACACCACCCTGTACGCACCGGGTTCATAGAAAGTATAGCGCATATCGCGGTCGTTACGAGTAGCGATACGCTCTGTCGATTTATAGACCGCCCAGAAATAATACTGCGCTCCGGGCGTCGGGTTCGAATAGAAAGCAATCTCCAGCGGTCCGCTGTATTCCGAGCCGGCGATGAGCGTCTGGCTAGTGGGTCGGTTGCGCTCGTTATTACCGGCAGGATCGTCCTCGCGTGCCGTAGCCAAAGAAGTCAACTCCATTTTGACCGCTTTGATGCTATCCAGCGGCAGGTCCACTTCTACGCAAGCCGAGTCCAACCCCAGCGCGGAACGCACCTCTGTATCATAGCAAAGCCGAATAGGTGTGGGTCCATAGAGCGGCGGCAACAAGATCGTGTTCATCAGATCGCCCGTCTCTTGCGCCGCGGAGTCCACCCATGCTTCTGTATTCCACGCGAGTGCATTATAAGATAAGGAATACGTGTGCGCGCGCGAGCCTATGTCACCCGTCACGCGAACGATGGTGTTCTCGCAACCGGTCTCTACCGTAAAAGCCAGATCGTCAATACCTTTGTACAACTGCACACAGAAATGACTGCCGCCCACCCGATAACATCCTTCGTCCGGATAGATTTCATCCACGCCGGAGGCATAGAGCGAACCGTCGCCTTTGTACCAGTCGGTGGGCTGACCATCGGAAGTCTTCAGATGGATCTCGTCCCTGAAAATTAATACCGTGTCTTTACCATCTACTACTTGCGTAGCTGTTCCCACGCACTCAACGGGGAGCGCATAGGAAACAGCCGCCGCAAGCGATAAAAATACTATGCTAAATAGTCGTTTCATTTATTCACTTGGAAACGTGTGTTGCCGTTTTGGATGAAATCCACGATCTGTTTAGCCGCCGCTATTCCGGCATTGATATTAGCCTCTGCCGTTTGTGCACCCATCTTCTTGGGTGTTGCGAAGTAGCGTCCTTCGAAAAGCGTACGGAACTTCGCATCAGCCACGGGCATAATATCGGTCATGTATTTGAGATCCGGACGCTCCTGCATCAGCGCGATCAAACCTTCTTCGTCGATCACTTCCTTGCGCGCGGTATTCACCAGAATAGCGCCCTTCGGCATGAGGTTGACAAGATCATGGTTGATCGAACCCTTGGTCTCTGCCGTAGCCGGAATATGCAGCGAAACGATGTCGCAGGTCTTGTATAACTCCTCCGCGGAATGTAGCGGATGTACGTTAGCTGCCGTCATCACCTCGTCCGGACAATACGCGTCATAGGCATACACGTCCATGCCGAATCCCTGCGCGATACGTGCCACATTGCGACCCACATTACCAAAGGCATGAATACCCAGTTTCTTGCCCTTCAACTCAGTTCCGCTTGTGCCGTTGTAGAGGTTACGCACGGCATACACCATGAGACCGAGAGCCAATTCAGCCACAGCGTTGCTGTTCTGACCCGGTGTGTTCATTGCTACCACTTTGTGCGCCGTAGCGGCGTCGAGGTCTATATTATCATACCCTGCTCCGGCACGAACGACGATCTTCAACTGTTTTGCAGCGTCCAGCACCGCCTCATCCACAATATCCGAACGGATGATGAGGGCGTCTGCATCTGCCACTGCGTCCAACAACTGCTGTTTGTCGGTGTATTTCTCCAGGAGCGCGAGTTCATACCCCGCTCCTTCTACCACTTCGCGAATGCCGTCCACGGCTACTTTCGCAAAGGGCTTCTCTGTTGCAACAAGTACTTTCATAATCAATGTAATTTCTCGTATTCTTTAATACAATCCACAAGTGCCTGAACGCCTTCAAGGTCCATTGCGTTGTAGCAGCTTGCGCGGAAACCGCCTACCAGACGGTGTCCCTTGATTCCCACCATACCGCGTTTGGTCGCAAATTGGAAGAAATCGTCCTGAAGTTCAGCGTATTCGGGTTTGAGAACAAAGCAGATATTCATGCGGCTGCGATCCTCTTTCTTCAGAATCGTCGGCGTGAACAGTTTGCTCTCGTCGAGGCATTTATACAGCAGATCCGCTTTAGCTTTGTTGCGTGCCTCGATCCATTTGACGCCGCCGTTCGCTTTGAGCCAACGCAGGGTCAGCAGCGCAGTATAAACAGGCAGTACAGGAGGCGTATTGAACATCGAACCGCCGTCGATATGGGTCTGATAATTCAGCATCGTCGGAATATAACGGCTCACTTTGCCAAGGCAGCTCTCTTTGATGATCACGAAAGTCACACCGGCGGGAGCCAGGTTCTTCTGCGCACCGCCGTAGATGATGTCGTATTGGCTGACATCAATCGGACGGCTCAGAATATCCGAACTCATGTCGGCTACCAAAGGTACATTGCCTTTTTTCTTGTAAATCTCCGCCAGTTTCTCATCGTTGATCTCGGTTCCGAAAATGGTGTTATTGGTGGTGATATGGAAATAATCGGCATCTTGCGGAATCTCGTAATCCGTCGGAATGGAGTCTGTGCTGGCTGCTACTTCGACTGCTTCGCCGAAACCTTTGGCTTCTTTGAGTGCTTTCTTGCTCCACACGCCGGTGTTGAGGTAAGCGGCTTTTTTCTCCAGCATATTAAACGGAACCATGCAGAATTGCAGACTTGCACCGCCGCCGAGGAAAAGCACACGGTAGCCCTCCGGCACGTTCAACAACTCTTTCATCAGCGCTTCCGCCTCGTCCATCACGGGTTGGAAATACTTCGCGCGGTGCGAAATCTCCAGAATAGAAAGCCCTTCTCCCTGAAAATCAATCACAGCATCAGCCGTTTGTTTGATTACTTCTTGTGGCAGGATGCTCGGTCCTGCATTAAAATTATACTTCTTCATATCAATGTGTTTTTTATGGTTTATTTCAATACAAAATATTTGTTGTTCCAAGCCGTTTTGTGCACGAACGGCAGTTCGATGATGCCCTCTTTTTGCTGCTTGCCTTGCGCCAGATGAAGAGCCATAGCAACCGCTGCCATCTCATCCTCGGAAGCTCCCTTGGTACTTGGTACTTGGTCACTTTGTCCCTTAGCCAGGTATTTCCGCAGCTCCTCCGGCACTTCTTTTCCGGCTTTCTGCATTCTTTCCGCCAGATCCTTGTTGAACTGCTCTTTGGCGATACCCGATTTGAACTCGCGGTATTGCTTGTCGTGCATAGCGAACTCGAACAACTCTTCATCGTCTTGTCCGCGATCCCAACCCAGTTCTTTCATCTCTTTGATATATTGCGGCAGCACATCCGGATACAGTTTCTGCGGATCGTCGGTGTAGAACTCATATCCTTTCTCTTTTGCCAACTCAATGATCTCCGGTGCTAACTCACCCGGCAGTTTACCGCTCTTACCGAGGATCATACCCCACATAGCCGGATCCATACGTGTGAAGTCTTTTTCGCCCATCGAACGGCTGAACAGGTTCATCAGCGCAGCGTTCTTGACGTATTGGCTGAACGGCGTAACGAGACACGGTGTACCGAGCATCGGCCAAATACGTTGCACTTCGTCGAATAGTTGTACCAGCAGCTCATCCTCGCTCAACTCTTTCTCGCCTTTCTTACGCAGGTTGGCATTGATTGCCGCGTGCATGCCTTTGAGATCCGCCATCAGCGATCCCATCATTCCGCCGGGCAGACCGCAACCCACCAGCAGAGACGTCATCAGCGCGTTCTTCGGATCAATCCAGTAACCCAGGAAATCATCGATGAACGACTGCGTCAGACTGCGAGCCTCCATGTATGCCTTCATGTTAATGTCTTTCACCAGGAATCCGGCATCTTTCAGCATCGCCTGAATCGTAATCACATCCGGGTGTACTTTTCCCCAAGAAAGCGGTTCCATCGCTACGTCCAGCACATCGCCTCCGGCTTTGGCTACCTCCAGCATCGAAGCCACCGAGAAACCGGGTCCCGTATGACCGTGATATTGAATGATGATATCAGGGTGTTTCTCTTTGATGGCAGCTACAATAACGCCCAGCATGTGCGGACGTCCGATTCCGGCCATGTCTTTGAGACAGATCTCTTGCGCTCCACCCTCGATCAGTTGCTCCGCGAGGTTGATATAATACTCCGCCGTGTGTACTTTCGAATACGTGATACACATGGTCGCTTGTGCGGTCATGCCGGCTGCTTTTGCCCATTTGATGGACGGGATGATATTACGCGGGTCGTTCAGACCGCAGAAGATACGGGTGATGTCGGTTCCCTGCGCGTGCTTCACTTTGTACATCAACTGACGCACATCTGCCGGAACTGGATTCATACGCAACGCGTTCAGTCCGCGATCCAGCATGTGAGTCTTGATACCTGCCTCGTGGAATGGTTTGGTGAAGGTACGAACAGCCAGATTCGGGTTCTCGCCGTATAATAAGTTCACTTGCTCCGACGCACCGCCGTTGGTCTCCACGCGATCGAAACAGCCCATGTCAATGATCACGGGAGCGATCTTCGCCAACTGGTCTCTGCGCGGAACGTACTTTCCGCTACTCTGCCACATGTCGCGATAGACAAGGGAGAATTGAATTTCTTTCTTCATTATGATTGTTTTTTTCGTTATTTCGTTATGTCGTCAAAATCCGAAACTCAGTCCGCAGGAGAACGTCACGTTCGCGCCCTGCAGATAGACCGGTGTGTATTTATTCAGGTAATAGTTCTTCAGCTCGTCTCCGGCTAACTCCATCGAAGTGCCATCGGCATTCCATCCGCGGTCTTCACCTATAGCCCGCGCGGAAGTCGGAACAAACGCGCGCGCGTTATTATAGGTCACATCCACATGCGCGTAACAGTTGTTGAACACCTCATAAACCGCACGGAAATTCACCACATCATTCCGCCAAATCTTCTCCGAAAATGGCTTCTGCGCAATGATAGAGCTTATGTTACGACGAATGTAGTCATAGGAATTATATTTTGTATCGCAGGTGTAATCCAGCATCAGTCGCAGACTGCGTGTCGGACGATAAGACAGCTGC
Source organism: uncultured Bacteroidales bacterium (assembly GCA_902765485.1). Lineage (GTDB taxonomy): Bacteria > Bacteroidota > Bacteroidia > Bacteroidales > Paludibacteraceae > Colicola. The sequence continues at coordinate 21,573 of CACWZZ010000015.1, read as the reverse complement.
ACAAAAATACTCTGCGCATTGTCCCCCATATAATGTCCCATATTGTAACTGTTGGACGTGTAATCCAACACTTTGATTGAGTGTGTGTAGCACGCAATATAGCTTCGCATGAACTCGCCCCGTAGCGCCAAACCTTTCACCGGCCAACCGCTCCAGTTGAAACCCACCAGATACGAAACCGGGTTATGCTCCGGATTAGATTTTTTCAGTCGTGCGAACTTGAACTCGTCCAAAAAGAACGATCCGTACAGCCGCAAATGGTCAGTCGGACGCACAGTTATCGTCGCAAATGCCTGCGAGTTCTGGTTCTCCGATCCAAGTCCTTTCGTCAACAAGTGATCCAGCGATTTGAAGAATGCAATCGGAATAAAATAAGCCGCTTGCACATTGCGCTCCGCATAAACAATCGAGTTTCCGAACGAGAATTGAATATACTTGATCGGCATGAACGTAAACATGTTCGCCGCCATAAATTTGTTCGCCGGACGATACTCTCTTCCGGTCACGCCTTCTTTCTCGCGCTCGGAGTAATAATAGGTCGAATCCATTACGTTCGACGGCAGCCATGCGTGGAAATAATCGAATTGAAACCATTTGCACGGCGTCAATTGAAGCGTCACCATCGGCACAGCCGGATTGTGGGCGGAAAGGATATTCGAAGCATGTTGCGCGTCGCCCCATTGGATCCGTTCGCGCTGTACACCAATGCTGCCCCACCACATATAGAGCGACAGACCGCCGCGCGAATCTGAGAAATCACCTCCGTAATTCGCCTCTTTGTATTGCACGCCGGGGAGGTTGTTCAGGAAACCCGGCTTCGTTATTTTCGAGCCGTCTATACCCTGCCCGCTCCAGCTGTTATCGCGGATCGAACCCCAGATAGAGAGGTGGTGCGCAATATCCATCTGAATCTCAGCTCCATAAACACGGTGCATCAGCAACCCGCGTTTGTTGTAACTCAGATCCATTCCCAAAATCGGACGAAGCCGCATCTTGAAAATCTTGTCTTTCGTCAGAATATGCAAACTCGGATCCGCCAAAGACAAGTTAGACACTTTTGTAATCCATTGCGTCACGTGCCTGTGTCCGTACGAATAATACGTCGGCAGCGTGTCCAGCTCCAGCGCGTAATCTTGCATAAAAAACTGCAAATCCGCTTTCTGCCGTTTGTTCAGCAACGAATCCTTGCGCTGCGCTTCCGCCAACATGCGCGCGATCGCGTCCCGTGTATAAGGCTTGATCGCCGCATTCGACGAAATAACGCCATCCGTCGTCAGCTCCTCGATGAAATCATACACTTCCGTGTACTCAATCGCCTCCGGAATCCGCTGTGCGTATGATATGGAAAAATGAAAACTGAGTATCGCAAGGACCAACCATCCTCTCATCCAACTCATTCTATGTCTTCTCTCTACTCTCAACTTTCTACGTTTACTTCTCCCTCCCCCTTGAGGGAGGAGCCGGAGGGGGGTTATTTATTATACCGTTTATTCAACGCCTCAATCACCTCATCGGTAATATCGTATCCTGCAGTCTTGTTCATCACCACAGCGTCGTTCAAAATCAGGTGGTAATGTCCGTCTGCATTCAAAATACGCAGATAAGCCTGAACGGAATCCTGCAACTGCTGGGTCAATTCTGCCTGCTGGTTCATAAAATCGTTGCTCAGCTTCTGACGCAGATTCTCCAGATCCTGTTGTTTTGCCATCAACTGTTGCTCTTTCTTTTGCAGCTTGGCTTGCTCGCTCTCTGCGCGCTCACGGCTCAAGAATGCACCTGCCTCTACTTTGCGTTGGAAATCCAGCACATCTTTCTGGAACGTCTCTGCCTCTTTCTGCAAAGCTTTAGCTTTGGTGTCCAGTTTAACGGTGGATTCCTCATATTGAGACATCAATCGGTCTTGCGCCTCAACAGCCAGCGTGTAGTGTTTCAGGATCGAATCGGTGTTGATGATTGCGATCGGCAGCATTTCTCCGGCTGCCTCCACATCCTGGCTTACCGGCTTCTTCTTGCCCGGTGTCACAGTAAAGAAAAGAATAAACAAGGCAACAACAGCTGCTGCCAAAATCGACTCAACAATAATACTAATTTTGTTCATAATGTTATAATGTGTTTAAATTTATTTTCTTAAATTTTCTCTAAATTTGATCAGCTCTCTTACAATTCCCCAACCTCTATCTTATGTTTTTTCGCCCTCCGCATCTCTCTGTCCTGCGCGGTCGAGCAATGGATGCCGTCTTTTTTCATCCGTTCGTTGGCGTGAATATGCTGCGACCGGAAACTATGATCTTTGCGAAATATCACACCCACACTCAGTAGCGCCATCGCCACCAACAAAAAAATTATGGCTATTAAAATCTCTTTCATACTTCTTTCTTTCCAAATTGGCTGCAAATTTACAACTTTTTTTTCATATATGCAAGCGCGCGCGAACTTTTTTATTAAAAAAGCATTTTTTCGCATTTTTATCCCCAAAAACTACCTCAAAAAGTGTATATATACTACGTATATATACAGTAAATGTCTGAAAATGTGCGTAGTGCGTGATAAGTGTGTGATAAGTGCGTGATAAGTGCGAGATAAGTGTGTCATAATCGGGGTAGGTCACTATAACCTGAATGTTTTTTTGCACTCCCCGCTTGCACATGTCAACTTTTTTTACTACCTTTGCACCCAAATTTGCATAGTTATGAAAACTCCTCAAGTTATTCTCCTAACCGGCGCCAGTAGCGGAATTGGTTACGACACAGCAATCGCCTTGGCGAAACAAGGACACAAAGTGTATGCAGCGGCACGTCGGGTAGAACGGATGGAACCGCTTCGGCAATATGGAATTACCCCCCTTCGGATGGACGTCACGGACGAACAATCAATGCAGGAATGTGTACAAACAATCCTCTCCAACGAAGGACACATCGATGTCCTCATCAACAATGCCGGATATGGCTATTTCGGAGCAATCGAAAATGTGCCCATGGACGATGCCCGTAACCAACTGGAAGTCAATATCTTTGGTCTCGCTCGCCTCTGCCAGTTAGTCCTCCCGACTATGCGTGCGCAGCATTCCGGACGGATCATCAACACTTCCTCTGTTGCAGGCAAATCGGTCCTCTATTATGGCGGCTGGTATCATGTATCGAAGTATGCTGTAGAAGCGTTCAGCGATGCGCTTCGCATGGAACTCAAGCCGTTTGGTATAGATGTTGTGATCATCGAACCCGGAGCAATCAAAACCAACTGGGGAATTATCGCAGCAGACCATTTGGCAGAGACATCTGAAGGTACACCCTATGCCGAATCCGGCAAAATGATGGCGGAAAACCTGCGAAACATGTATCTCTCCTACCCGCTTTCGGATCCTGCCGTAGTCCGCAAAGCCATTTGCAGAGCCGTCAATTCTCGCCGTCCGTGCACACGCTACCGCATCGGACGTCTCTCCGGCGCAATCGTCTTCTTCCATTGGCTCCTTCCCACCCGCCTTTGGGATGCGATGATGCGCCTCATGGGAAAACGCAAATTGTATAAATAAATTGCAACAATGAAAAGAGGTATTATAACCATTCTGCTGGCGCTATTTATGCTAAGCACTTATGCAGCGTTGCCGGATGTGACGCTGAAAGACATCAACGGTAAAGAAGTGAAGATCGCTGACCTCTCGCGCAGCGGAAAACCTATTATCATTTCGTTTTTTGCGACATGGTGCAAACCCTGTATCCGTGAGCTGAAAGCGATCCACGAACTCTATCCGGACTGGCAGGACGAAACGGGTGTGGAGATGTATATCGTTTCCATAGACGAAGGTCAGGACGTGCAACGCGTAGCGCCGATGGTGAACGGTTTCGGATGGGAATACAAGGTGCTGCTCGACCCCAACGGAACATTCAAACGCGCGATGAACGTCCAGAACATACCACACCTGTTCGTGATCGACAGCAAAGGCAAAACGGTCTATAACCATGTAGGCTATACAGACGGAGGTGAAACGGAGATTGAGAAATATTTGCGTTAGTCTCCTTGCCTGTGCGCTATGCACTACGGCTTGGTCAAACGACACGGTCTTTGTCTCCGGCGCGTTGCAACACGACGGTCTCTTGGACTGGACGCCGGTAATGTATCATAGCAACAGTTACATGGACTTGAGCGTCCATTGGCAGGCGGAAAAAAGCACGTTCCGTGAACTGCGAGCCACAACCCGTTTGGAACTAACCAAATGGCCTATGCCGGGTTACGAACACGATTTCGGTGGCTACGGAATGAGCCATTTGAGCGTGGCTGCTTCCTTCACTTGGGGCGAAATAACAGTGGGAGACGTGTATGGTCAATTTGGTAGTGGTTTGATTCTTAATCTGCACGAAGACCGTGCGTTGGGAATTGACGGCGCTCTTCGTGGCGCAAAAATCAGCGTCGAACCATACCGCGGAATACGTCTTACAGCCCTTGGAGGTAAGCAAAGAAGGTATTGGAATTGCTACCGAGATCGCGCTTTCGGATGGAACTACGGCAGAGACGCCGCACTCGGTGGAGACTTTGAGATAGACCTGTTTGAAGCATTCAGCCGTCAGCCGTCAGACATCAGTTGGACCATCGGCGGCAGTTATGTCTCCAAATACGAAGCAGATGACACAATCTTGGTACGCGTTGATGAGAGCGATTATCGATACCGTTTTCCGAAATGGGTTGGAGCCGGAGACGTGCGTACCCAACTGCGGGTAAAAGGGTTTGATCTGCTCGTCGAATATGCGCGCAAAGCCAATGATCCGACGACGGAAAACAACTATTCTTACCGCGACGGCGAGGCGTTATTAGTAAGCGCAGGATACAGCCGCAAAGGTTTGGCGGTACTCGCTCAAATCAAACGAAGCGACAATATGTCTTTTCGTTCGGAGAGACTTCGAACCGGACTTGCCGGACGGCTGAACCACATGCCGGCTTTTGCGCAGCAACACACATACGCGTTGGCAGCACTCTACCCTTACGCTACGCAATATGCCGGAGGCGAATGGGCTTTTCAGGCGGAGTTGCGTTACACGTTTGCCCGCAAAACGAAGATGGGAGGCAAATACGGCACTTCGCTCAAACTATCCGCTGCACACATCCGCGGCTTGGCTGCAGAAGGCAGTTGGGCGATCAACACCGGCGAGAAAGGCGAATACTACACGGACGTCAATATAGAACTGAACAAACGGATCACCAAACACTGGTGGCTCAATGCGATGCTGATGTACCAGACCTACAACCGCGAGATCATGGAAGGTCACGGCGAGTTGGTGCGTTCGGGTATTGCGGTCATAGACACGCGCGTGCAAGTAAATAATAATGTGTCCATGCGCGGCGAGATACAATACCTCTACACGCCGCATTACCAAGGGCAATGGATCTTCGCGCTCTATGAACTGAGTCTGTACAAACATTGGACCCTCAGCGGTCAATGGATGTACAATATCGGACATGCCGCAGAAGCCAATAATGAACACTATTACACAGCCGGATTGACCTTCAATTACGGTTCCCATCGCGCTAATTTAGGCTACACCAAGACCCGCGAAGGATTTAACTGTTCCGGAGGTGTATGCCGATATGTACCTAAAATGGAAGGAGTATGCGTAAGTTATTCATTTACATGGTAATATTGCTTGTCTGCGCCGGTTGCGAAGTGATACAGGAGAGCGATCGTCTCATTCCCTTCGAACGGGAAACAGGCGGTGCACGCAAGCATGTGCTGATTGAGTTCACGGGCTTCCGCTGCGTGAACTGTCCGGATGCGGCAAAGCAAGCGCAATCCCTCCAAGAGCAATACGGCGAGGAACTGGTGGTTGTGAGTATGCATCCTGCCTCCAATCCCTTCACGCAAGGCAGATACGACTACACTTGCCCTGCAGCGGACAGCATTTACCGTCTGATGGGTGGCGACGCCTCAACGCCTTTCCCGACAGGAAACATCAATATGACGAAATACAAAGACTCCTATTTCATTGACCCCAGCGAATGGGCAACCGCGCTTTTCCAAGCGATACGCGATTCTGTCAACACAACGCCTTTGTCGGACGCAACCGTTTCCTACTGGCTGATAGAGGACAGCGTGAAAGGCGTTCAAGCGATGCCGGATAACAGCGTGAATATGGAGTATTACCACCGCCATGTCTTGCGCGCCGTCGCACAGGAGGAGCATTTTGAGATACAATCCGGATGGGACAGCACGCACCTGACTGTACTGAAAATCCTCTCCGACCCCGATAACAAACAGATTTTACAAGTATATGAAAAGAAAATTGATTTTAGCAGCACTATGTCTGCTGGGAATGAGTAACGCTAACGCCCTGATTGTCAGCGTGGACGGGCAAGGAGACATCGTTTCGGAAGGCATGAAGATTAGTCTGACCGAAGCACCGGAAGATCCGCTCACGGGAGCACGGATGTTCAAAGTAAGCGGCACGTTGCTTGCCAATGGTCCTTTGAGCGTTCAAATAGCACGTTCCGAAGAAAAAATGACCGATGAGTTCTGCTGTGCAGGCCAATGCACGAGCGGAAACGGACAAAAAGAAGAAAGCCTGAGTTTCTCGCCGCAAGGCGTTGTCGCATGGTATGCTCATTTCACTCCACAATGGGGAAAAGCGACTCACGCGACAACCACTTATACATTCTCAGACGGCAACCAAACTTTGACGCTGGAAGTCCGTTTTGATTTCGACTCGCAGGACATTGAGAGTGCTCCGGCATCCGAAGCCGGCGTGCAGAAAGTGCTCAAAAACGGCATCATCTATATTATCAAAGATAATAAAGTATATAATTTATAATTAACACAAGTATGAAAAAGTTCTTTTTATTCGCCCTCACAGGGCTATTAGCAGTAGCTTTTACTGCTTGCGAGCCGAACAAACCGGACACTCCCGCAACACCGGACAAACAAGACACTATCCCCTCGTCTTTCCCTAAGAAACATCTCATTGAGGAATTCACGGGACAAAGTTGCGGATATTGCCCGGGAGGCATGGACGCCGTGCATGAGTTTATCGCCAACGACACCAATTGGGTGCTTGTGCTCCACCATGCCGGTTATGCGGACGACCATTTCACGATCGCTGAAGACAAAACAACTGCTACTACGCTGAGAGTGAATGGAGCCCCCAATATAACTGTCAACCGCGCGAAAACAAGCTACAAGGCAAACAATGCTTCCAAGAACACCGTTGTTTTCCATCCCGGCTATCTGCCAACAGTTGCCAAATCGCAGTTCGAGACGGAGACGTATGCCTCTGTAAACATCGAAAATACGTATGACGCTGCGACCCGCGAACTGAATGTGAAGGTTTCAGGTATTGTACTCAATGAAGAGGCTTCAAACCTCAAACTGACCGTCCTCATCAAGGAATCAGGAATGATTGACACGCAAGCGGATTACTACAACACATTCGAAGGCTGGGAGGAATTCCGCCATGCCAACGCAGCACGCAAATATCTGACGGAAGCCAAAGGCGAGTCCGTAGAGGTAGCGGAAAAGCGGTATGAAATGACTTATACAGCAACTTTGGATGACAAATGGATACCGGAAAATTGTATGGTTGTTGCCTTCCTCAGCGAAGCTTTCCAACCTGTTGTACAAGCGGAGCAAGAGCCGGTTGTGGCGGGATCCAAAGGAGGAGCGGACATCTCCCATGAAGGTATTAAAAAGGTAGAAGTGGCAGACTACTATCCGGAACCGGACGCTACAAAAGGACCGGGCGATTTCAGCGGAAACAAGAGCGAGACTCTGACAAATGCAGGGCTGTATTATGAGAAATATCCTTCTTATGGCTTTACATATTGGTGCATTCAGGCTTATGACCCTTCCAATGCGGTTACGATCAACAGAACACCCTCTGTTCCTTTTGCCAACATCTATTTCTTCACCGATCTGGATGCTTCCACCACGGAAGTACCTGTGGGAGAATATGAGTTTGCCACTACAATGCAGCCGAACACCGCTTATGCAGGCTTCCGCGATGACGAGGAGTTTGTGGTAGACGGCAGTATGTTCTATTTCGTCTCCCAGTCCTATCTGCAACAAAACTATCTTGTTCCTTCCGCGCAATGGTTGATTGTCTCCGGCAAACTGACCATCACAGCCAACGGATGGAGCGTAGCAGGCAAGGCACGGAACGGAGCTGCTATTAACATGGCGGGAACGGGTCCGCTGACGATTCAGGGGACGATGAGCGCTCCGGCTAAAGTAGCGGCAAAAGTACCGGCTAAGACACGCCTATAAGACGCGCAAACAAAATAAATTTGAGAAAAGAATGGCATATGCTTGCATATGTCATTTTTTTTTACTAATTTTGCAGCCAAATTGCAAAATACATATAAAACATGAATATTTCGTATAATTGGTTGAAGCGCTACATCAATCTGCCGGACGATGCAGAGCAAGTAGCGAAAATCTTGACTTCCATCGGTTTGGAGGTGGGAACCGTAGAGACGGTAGAGAGTATCCGTGGAGGATTGAAAGGGCTCGTAGTGGGTGAAGTGCTGAGTTGTGTGCCCCACCCTAATTCGGATCATTTGCATCTGACCAAAGTGAATATCGGCGAGGGTGAACCGCTGCCGATCGTTTGCGGTGCGCCGAATGTGGCGGAAGGACAGAAAGTGATTGTGGCTACGATCGGAACCGTGCTGTATGACGGCGATCAGAGCTTCACGATCAAGAAAGGCAAATTGCGCGGCGAGGATTCGTTCGGTATGCTCTGCGCAGAGGACGAGATCGGCGTAGGAACAGATCACGCAGGAATCATCGTGCTGCCGGGCGATACTCCTGTGGGTATGAAAGCCTCGGACTACTATCATCTGGAGAACGACACGATCATTGAGGTGGATATTACTCCGAATCGCTCGGACGCAGCTTCGCATTTCGGCGTGGCGCGCGATCTGTATGCGTACTACACGGCGCACGGACAGAATGTCACGTTGACCAAACCATCCGTAGAAGCGTTCAAAGTAGATAGCCACGATCTGGAGATCCAAGTCCATATCGATGCGCCAGACGCTTGTCCGCGCTATACGGGCGTCAGCATCCAAGGTGTGGAGATCAAAGAGAGCCCCGATTGGCTGAAGAACAGCCTGAGCGCCATCGGTCTCAGACCGATTAACAATGTAGTGGACGTCACCAATTTTGTGCTGCATGAGTGCGGACAAGCGCTGCACGCCTTTGATGCGGACAAGATCAAGGGACGTCAGATCCATGTGCGCTATGCTGCACAAGGTGAGAAATTCACTACCTTGGACGGCGTGGAGCGCGAGATGGACAGCCGCGATTTGATGATTGCCAACGAGAGCGAAGCAATGTGTATTGCCGGCGTCTTCGGAGGCTTGGAGAGCGGCGTGACGGAGAATACCAAGAATGTGTTCCTTGAGTCCGCTTATTTCGACCCCGTGACGATCCGCAAGACCAGCCGTCGCCATCAACTGCAGACCGATGCTTCTTTCCGTTACGAGCGCGGGTGTGATCCGAATAACACGCTCTACGTGCTCCAACGCGCAGCGTTGCTGATCCAGGAAGTAGCCGGAGGCAAAGTAGCAATGGAGGTCAGCGATTGCGGACAAACTAAGTTTGAACCGTGGTCAGTGACCATTAAGATCAGCCGCGTTAACAGCCTGATCGGCAAAGCCATCGGCGAAGAGACGATAGAGCGTATCCTCCGCGCGCTGGAGATAGAGATCGTGTCCAAGAACGGCGATGTATGGCAACTCGCAGTGCCGCGCTACCGCGTGGACGTGCAGCGCGAGTGCGACGTGGTCGAAGATATCCTGCGTATCTACGGATACGACAATATCGAGTTCCCGGAGAAACTGAATACCAGCCTTGCATACGGCGTGAAGCCGAATCCGGAGCAGTTGCGCCGCCGCATTGCGGAGCAACTGACCGCACAGGGATTCAACGAGATTCTCAATAACTCGCTGACCAAAGTGGCGTATTATGCACCGCTCACCGAGCTGACGCTGGACAAATGTGTGAAGATTATGAACCCGCTGAGTTCGGATCTGGGCGTGCTGCGTCAGACTCTGCTCTTCGGCGGACTGGAGTCCATCGCCCGCAATGTGAACAGACGGAACTCGGATCTGATGTTCTATGAGTTCGGTAACTGCTACCACTACTCCGCTTCGGTACGCGAAGGAAATGATGAGAACCCGCTGCGGGCTTACACCGAGGAACCGCACATGGGACTTTGGCTCACCGGAAACAAAACCGCGCAAAGTTGGGTGCGCAAAGAGGAGAAGACCTCGTTCTTCCAGCTTCGCGCGTACGTGAACAATATTCTTACCCGTCTGGGCGTGAACGTGGACACGCTGAATATCGAGCCGCTGGTGAACGAACTTTTCCAAGACGGACTGGAGCTGAAAGCCGCTAACGGCAAAGCCGTCGGATACATCGGCATCGTAGCTCCGAAAGTGCTCAAGAGTTTCGACATTGACCAAGAGGTCTATTACGCCGACTTGGAATGGAACCAGCTGCTGAAGCTGAACAAGCAATACAAAGCAGTCATCAATGATCTTCCGAAATATCCGGAGGTGAAACGCGATTTTGCGCTGCTGGTGGACAAATCCGTAGAGTTTGCAGACCTTGCACGCGCAGCTTTCGCTGTGGAGCACAAACTGCTGAAGCATGTGTTCCTGTTCGATGTATATGAGGGTAAGAACTTGGAGGCAGGCAAGAAATCGTACGCGCTCTCCTTCATCCTGCAGGATCCGGAGAACACCCTCAAAGATACCCAGATTGAAGCAGTTATGAACCGCCTTAAGGCAACATTTGAAGAGAAATTCAATGCTACCCTCCGCTGATCAACAAGAGATATTAAGACGCCGGACGTTTGCGATTATCTCGCACCCGGATGCCGGTAAAACGACGCTGACCGAGAAACTGCTGCTCTACGGCGGCGCAATCCATGTTGCCGGAGCGGTAAAGAGCAACAAGATCCGCAAGACCGCTACCTCCGACTGGATGGAGATAGAGAAGCAACGTGGTATCTCCGTCGCTACTTCCGTCATGGGATTTGACTACGACGGATACCATATCAACATCCTCGACACGCCGGGGCACCAGGACTTCGCGGAAGACACTTTCCGCACGCTGACAGCTGTTGACAGTGCGATCGTGGTAATTGATAGCGCAAAGGGCGTCGAGACCCAGACACGGCGACTGATGGAGGTCTGCCGGATGAGAAAAACGCCCGTCATGGTGTTTATGAACAAGATGGACCGCGAGGGCAAAGATCCGTTCGATCTGATGGACGAAGCGGAAAAAGAATTAGGCATTCATTGCACGCCCGTGACATGGGCGAACGGACAAGGGCTGAAATTCGAGTCCGTCTTCGCGCTCAACAACCGCCCTGCGGAACTGTCCGAGAAACTGCAAGAAGACTTGGAGATGATAGACGGTGTGTACCCGGAGTTTGACCGAGACGCGTATCTCCGCGGAGACCTTGCGCCTGTGTTCTTCGGCTCGGCTTACAAGACCATCGGCGTGCAGGAACTGCTGAATTTCTTTGTCAAAAATGCACCCTCCCCTCGCCCCGTTATGGCGGAAGAGCGGGAAGTGGAGCCGATGGAGGACAAGTTCACCGCCTTCTGCTTTAAAATCCATGCCAACATGGACCCGAATCACCGTTCGTGCATCGCGTTCTTCAAGATCTGCTCCGGTAAGTTCCTGCGCAACACCTATTATTATCACGTGCGCAAGGACCAGCAGATGCGTTTCGCGGCTCCGACATGCTTCATGGCGCAAAAGAAAGAGACCGTAGATGAAGCCTTTGCGGGCGATATAGTGGGTCTGCCGGACACCGGAAACTTCAAGATCGGAGACACGCTGACAGCCGGAGAACACTTGCATTTCAAAGGACTGCCTTCTTTCTCGCCGGAGATGTTCAAATACATTGACAATGCCGATCCGATGAAGCAGAAACAGCTGGAAAAAGGTATCAATCAGTTGATGGACGAAGGTGTCGCACAGCTGTTTGTGAGCCAACTGAACGGTCGTAAGATCATTGGAACGGTGGGACAGTTGCAGTTTGAGGTGATCCAATACCGTTTGGAGCATGAGTACCAAGCCAAATGCCGCTGGACGCCCTTGCAGATGTACAAAGCCTGCTGGATTGAAAGCGACGATGCCGCGGAACTGGATATGTTCAAGAAACGCAAAGCGCAATACATGGCTACCGACAAAGAAGGACGCGATGTGTTCATGGCGGATAGTGCCTATGTGCTGTCCATGGCGCAACAGGATTACAAACATATAGCCTTCCATTTCACGTCAGAGTTTTAGCCGACGTCGCGCCGACGTCGCGCTGCTCTGAAACACCGACGGGATACCGACGAGATACCGTAATTTATAAAACAATACTATTATGAAAAACAGATCACTACAAATTCGCCTCATTGTGATGAACTTTCTGGAGTTCGCGGTATGGGGTGCGTACTTAACCTCAATGGGTACTTACCTGTTCAAACAGGGAATGGGTCAGAACATCGGATGGTTCTACTCCATCCAAGGTATTGTGAGCCTTTTTATGCCGGCTTTGATGGGTATCGTAGCCGACCGCTGGATTCAGGCGCAAAAGACATTGAGCCTCTGCCACGCCTTGGCAGGTCTCTTCATGTGCGCCGCAGGTATCTATGCGTACACGGCAGCAGAGGTGCAATTCGCTACCCTTTTCTCGCTGTACACAATTTCGGTGGCATTCTTCATGCCGACGATCGCACTGACTAACTCAGTGGCTTTCAATGCATTGATCAAAGCCGGAATGGATACAGTAAAAGATTTCCCGCCTATTCGTGTGTTCGGTACAGTGGGATTTATCGCCACGATGTGGTGTATTGATCTGTTGGGCTTCCAGGCTACGCCTTGGCAGTTTGTTGTCAGCGGCTGTCTGTCGCTGCTCTTGGCGGCTTATTCGCTGACCCTGCCGGCTTGCGAAATCAAAGCAACCGAAGGCGATGTCGACCTCGTCGAAGCGCTGGGACTCAAAGCCTTTGCGCTCTTCAAACAAAAGAAAATGGCGCTTTTCTTCATCTTCTCAATGATGCTGGGTATGTGTCTGCAGGTCACGAACTCGTATGCCAACCCGTTCATCACTTCGTTTGGCGCGATTGAGGAGTTTGCAAATACGTTCGGTGTACAGCACGCGAATATCCTGATTTCGATCAGCCAGATCTGCGAAGCACTCTGTATCCTCACCATTCCGTTCTTCCTGAAACGCTTTGGAATCAAGAATGTGATGCTGATGGCGATGTTCGCTTGGGTACTCCGTTTCGGTTTCTTCGGAGCAGGAAACCCCGGCTTCCCCGGTGTGCTGCTGTTCATTCTGAGCTGCATCGTTTATGGCTTTGCGTTTGATTTCTTCAATATCTCCGGCGCACTCTATGTGGACCAAGAGACGGAACCGGCACAGCGTTCGTCTGCGCAAGGTCTGTTTATGATGATGACCAACGGATTAGGCGCTACGATCGGCACGCTCTCCGCACAAGCGATTGTCAATAAACTGGTTATGGCGGAAGAGGTTACTGCGCAAGGTCCGATGGCGATCTGGGATGGATGGAAAGAAGCATGGTACATCTTTGCAGGCTTTGCCCTCCTGGTGGCTGTCTCCTTCTGGATTTTCTTCCCAAAAACGCCGGTGAACAAAAACATCGAAGTAAAACACTAATCTGACGGCTGAATGCTGAATGCTGACGGCTGAACGCTATGTACCGCAAGGAACTCCGATATTATTTCTCTACGCCGATTGCTTATATCGTGATCGGGCTATACCAATTGGCGATCAGTCTTTTCCTCTGGGTGATTCCGGGTCAATGGAATATCATTGATTCGGGATACGCCCAAGTGGACGGACTTTTTCAACTCAGTCCGTGGCTGTTTATGCTGCTCTGCCCTGCCCTGACGATGCGTTTGCTGTCGGAAGAAAGGCAATCCGGAATCTGGGATCTCATTCGTACCAAACCGATTTCCTTAACCCGAATCATGCTCGGCAAGTATTTTGCCGCATGGACATTAGTGCTAATCGGTCTGCTGCCGTGCTTCGTACATTATTTTGTCGTAGCCTATATGGCGGAACCGATGGGCAATTTAGATAGCGGTGCTTTTATCGGTTCGTTCCTCGGTCTGATCTTATTAAGTGGTACATTCATGGCAATCGGTCTTCTGTGCGCCACGTTCAGCAAAAGCCAGATCGTCTGTTTCATCTCCGGCGCACTGAGTTGTTTCGTGCTCTTTTGGACTTTGCTGCAGGACCACTACTCATCTATCTCACGCGGCGTGATTGATCTGCGCGACGTGGCTGTGTTTATCACGGTTTCCGCCGTAGCGATTATTGCGGCTATTCTACTAATCAATCATCTGACCCGAAAATGACACGCATCGGAGTACTTAGCGACACACACGGACTGTTAGATCCGCGAGTTCTGGTCCACTTCAAAGATGTGGACGAGATCTGGCATGCAGGAGATATCGGTTCCGAGGAAGTGCTGCGCAAACTGCGGGAGTTCAAACCCACCCGTGCAGTGTATGGCAATATGGACAGCGGAGATGTGCGTTATACCCTCTCGGAATTTTATCGCTTTCGGGTAGAGGATGTAAATGTACTGATGACCCATATCGGCGGCTATCCCGGGAAATACAATCCTTGGCTTCTTCCTATGTTTCGCAAAGCGCTGGAGCACTACGACGACCCAAATCAACGAATTGATTTATTCGTTTGCGGACACAGCCATATACTGAAAGTACAATATGATTCGCACTATAAATTCCTGACCATGAACCCGGGAGCAGCAGGCAAACAAGGATGGCAACCCTGCCAGACTTTGCTGCGTTTTACCATCGACGGAAGCGCAATAAAAGACCTGGAAGTGATCGAGTTAGAACGAATATAGCCATTTTGCAAAGTCAATTTAGCAAAATATGCTATAAAACATAATAAAAAATTTGGTCATGTCAAAAAAAAGCAGTACTTTTGCACCGGATTTGAGAAACAAACAAATCCTACGAACAAGACCAATCTTTTTTGTACCTTAAATAAACAGACTAATACCTTAGAAAAACAGGCGTCGTGATGACGACTGTTTTCGTTTTTAAAGAGCAGAACATGATACTTTATCCGAATTGTAAAATCAATTTTGGGCTACGAGTAACACGTAAGCGCGAAGACGGCTACCATGATCTGGAGACCGTCTTCTTGCCTATTTATCCGCTGCACGATGAGCTGGAAGTAGCCGTCAGCCGTCAGTTTTCCTTTACGCAAGAAGGTATCGCGGTCGATTGCAAACCGGAGGACAATCTGATCATCCAATGTTACCAACGGATGGCGGCGAAATACCCTCAAATAGGGAAAGTCGCTATCCGGTTCAAAAAGAACATCCCCTTCGGAGCAGGTTTAGGAGGCGGCAGCAGCGATGCGGCACACATGGCGATCGCGCTGAATGAGTTGTTCCATCTGGGGTTAACCCGAGAGCAGCTGGCGCAAGAAGTGCGTCCGCTCGGAGCAGATTGTCCGTTCTTTATCTACAACACGCCCTGCTATGCAGAAGGTATCGGAGATGTCTTAACGCCGATTGATCTGGATCTCAAAGGGATTCGTATCGTCATGATTAAACCCAACGAAGGGGTAAGCACCAAGGAAGCATACTCCGGCATCACAAAACATCCGGAAGCGGCAGGACAAATCAAGTCGTTGCTCCGTCAGCGAAGCGATCTTTGCGCTTTGTGCGAAAGCGGTCTCTTTGTCAATGATTTTGAAGCGACGGTCTTTCCTCTTCATCCGCAGATTGCGGCAATCAAAAAGCGCCTACAGGACGCAGGCGCTTTCTATGCAAGTATGAGCGGTAGCGGCTCAACCGTCTTCGGTCTTTTTCAGAACGATGCGGAAAGTCGTACCGACGCCAACTTGCGAGCTCTTAAGGAGGAGTTTGCCTCCATGATACTGCTCGACGACACGTTTGGCGAGTGGCAGGCCTAAGCCCCACCCTCTCTCTTTGGTCGTATAACCCGGCTCGAAGATTCTTCTTTGGGTCAGCGCGTCCATGCCTTTGCCACTGTCCGCTATATCCAGCATTATTTCGCGTTCATTCTCATGCAGTTGTAGCGTAATCTGACCGTCTCCGGAGATCGCGTCCACGGCATTCTTAAGCAGATTCTCAATCACCCATTGCATCAGCGGTGCATTGAGCATCACGATCCGTTGAATCCCTGCAAGCGATGAATCATCGATCTTTACTCGGCTGCTTGTCCGAGCGCGCATGTAAGACACCGCATTCTGTATCACCGGCACTATATCTTCCGGTTGCAAAGACGGCTCTGAACCGATTTTCTGGAAGCGGTCTGCGATCATCTGCAAACGGTCGATGTCCCGCTTCATCTGCGGCACGTACTCATCCTCCGGATATTTGTCCGCCAGCAGTTGCTGCCAAGCATTGAGCGATGAGATCGGAGTTCCTAATTGGTGTGCTGTCTCTTTGGAAAGTCCCACCCATAGCCGGTTCTCCTCGCTATTCTGACCCGTAAGCATCGTGATGACCGCGATCGCAATAAAGATGAAGATCAGCGCGAACTGAGCGTAAGGCACATAGCGCAGGCTGGTCAGCAGGCGGCTGTCGTCCCAATAGATATATTGCGTTGTAGTCTCGTCGATCTTCAGCTCGATCGGTCCGTGATGCGAACCCGTCAGCAAAACATCGTTCGCTGCCTGTTTCTTGTCTTCCACATTACGGCTCGCTAAGATACGTCCGTCCTCGTCGCATATATACACCGGGATCGTCGTATTATTCTCGATGATCGTAGATACGAAATCTATATCGGCGTCGTCCTCCGCGATGATCAACTGCTGGGTAGCTGCAACCCAAACGGACATATTCTTCCGCTCTTCCACTTGGAGCGAACGCGCCAGATTATTGGTAAATAATACGGAAATAGCCACGATAACCATGGCTATTACCAGTATTAATGTACCTATTTGTCTGTTGGACATAAGCTGTTATCCAAGCATCGTCAGGAGCACACCTGCTGCGACAGCAGAACCGATCACACCGGCTACATTCGGACCCATGGCGTGCATGAGAAGGAAGTTCGACGGGTTCTCTTCTTGTCCTACGGTCTGGCTCACACGAGCTGCCATCGGAACTGCCGAAACACCGGCTGAACCGATCAGCGGGTTGATCTTCTCCTTCAGGAAGAGGTTCATGAATTTAGCCAGCAGCACACCGCCTGCGGTACCCATTCCGAAGGCTACAATACCCATCGTCAGAATACCAAGGGTCTTGAGCGTCAGGAAACTGCCGGCAGTAGCCGTAGCACCCACAGACAGACCAAGGAAGATGACCACAATATTCATCAACTCGTTCTGTGCGGTCTTCGACAGACGCTCCACTACCCCGCACTCTTTCATCAGGTTACCGAGCATCAGACAGCCGATCAGCGGAGCTGCGTCCGGCAGAATGAGGGCTACGATAGCGGTAATGATAATCGGGAAAACGATCTTCTCTGTCTTGGAAACAGGACGCAGCTGACCCATCTTGATCGCACGCTCTTTCTTGGTCGTCAGCGCGCGCATGATCGGCGGCTGAATAACCGGAACGAGCGCCATGTAGCTGTATGCCGCAATAGCGATCGGACCCAAGAGATGAGGTGCTAACTTGGAGGTCAGGAAGATAGACGTAGGTCCGTCTGCGCCACCGATGATACCGATAGAACCGGCTTCTGCAGGCGTAAAGCCCATCCAGTTAGCGCATAGGAACGTAACGAAAATACCGATCTGCGCAGCAGCTCCGAGGATCAGCGATTTCGGGTTCGCAATCAGCGGTCCGAAATCCGTCATCGCTCCCACGCCGATGAAGATCAGACAGGGATAGACTCCGGCTTTGACGCCGATATAGAGCACATCCAGCAGTCCGGCACCTTTCAGGATCGCGCCGTACGAGTGGTACGCAGGGCTGCTCGGATCGAGGAATGCCGTCCATAACTCGTCGTGGAACATACCTGCTCCCGGCAAGTTCGTCAGCAGCATTCCGAATGCGATCGGAAGCAACAGCAGCGGCTCGTATTTCTTATGAATAGCAAGGTACAGCAGGAAGAACGACACCAACAGCATTACGCCTTGTTGCCATGTCATCTGCATGAAGCCCATGCCTTGAAAAAATTCCAGAATGTTCATAATCTGTTCGTTTGATAATCGTCTAGTTGACTAGTTAACCAGTTGACTAGATGACTAGATTAACCAAGCACGATGAGCAGATCGTCCTGCATTACGTTTTGTCCCGGAGTAACGGCAACCTGTTTAACGGTACCGTCCTGCTCTGCCATGATGGCGTTCTCCATTTTCATGGACTCCAGTGTCAGCAGCGTGTCTCCGCGTTTGACTGCCTGTCCTTCCGATACCAGCACTTTGATTACGCTTCCGGGCAGCGGGCTTTTTACTTGTACGCCGCCTGCAGCGGGAGCAGCGGGTTTCGGTGCTTCTGCTTTCGGAGCGGGAGCAGCAGCCGGTTTCGGTGCCGGTGCAGGAGCTGCTTTGGGAACCGGTGCGGCTTTCGGAGCGGCTACCTCGGTCTCTACGGTATATACTTTGCCGTTAACGGTTACGTTCGTTTTGCCGGCTTCTACTTCTTCTACGGCGCATTTGTACTCCACGCCGTTAATTTTGAATGTGAACTCTTTCATAAAATTTTTATTAATTCGGTTTCTTAAAAACCCACGTTGTTCATTCCTACTGATTTGGTATTCCATGCCGTCTCGTGCTTATGCAGCGAGATCATTGCGGTCGGAATATCATGTGTTCTGTTTTGCGCCAGATAGAGCGCGTATGCGACAGCAACGACATCATCATTGCTTGCCTCAGAGATTGCCATGGCGATAGCTGCCTTCTCTCCGTCTGTAGGTTCACCCACAGCTTTTTGAGCCGGTTTCTCTACCGGTTTCGCAGCCGGTTTCTCGGCTTTCGGCGCGCGAGGAGCGGTCGCTTTCTGCATGATCCATCCGAAGAATTGGAGGATATAAACCAAACAGAAAAGCAACACCAGCACGATGCCGAAGCCCAGTCCGGTCACGATCCATGTCTCTGCTGTTACTGCTAATAGTATCATAATTACAACGGTATATTAGAGTGTTTCTTCAGCGGATTTGTCAGACGCTTGGTCTGCAGCATCTCGAACGCACGGATGATACGGCTACGGGTGTAGCGCGGCTCGATCACGTCGTCGATATAACCGCGGTTGGCTGCCTGATACGGAGAAGCGAAGAGGTCTTTGTATTCCGCCTCTTTCTCGGCGATAAATTTCTTCTTCTCCTCCGGATCCTCGATGGCTTTGATCGCTTTGGCTTGCAGCACACCTACGGCACCGCTGGCACCCATTACTGCGATCTCTGCGTTCGGCCATGCGTAGCACATATCGCCGCGTAACTGCTTGCAGCTCATCACGATATGGCTTCCGCCGTACGACTTACGAACGGTGATCGTTACCTTCGGAACGGTCGCTTCGCCGTAAGCGAACATCAACTTTGCTCCGTGGTCAATGATACCTGCGTACTCTTGTCCCGTGCCGCACAGGAAGCCCGGTACGTCCACAAGCGTCAGAATCTGGATATTGAATGCGTCGCAGAAACGTACGAAACGCGCGGCTTTGCGGCTCGCGTCGCAGTCCAGCACGCCTGCCAGCCAACTCGGTTGGTTCGCGATGATACCTGTCGAACGGCCGTTGAAACGAGCGAAACCGCAGATCACGTTCTTGGCAAAATCCTTGTGAACCTCCATGAAATCGCCGTTGTCAACGATCGTGTTGATGATCTCGTGCATGTCGTACGGTTTGTTCGGATCAGCCGGAACGATGTCGTTCAGGTTGTCGTCCACACGCGTGATATCATCGGTGCACTCTACCAGCGGAGCCTCCTCCATGTTGTTCTGCGGAATGAAGGAAACGAGACGGCGTACTTCTGCCAATGCCTCTTCCTCAGTCGCAGCCACGAAATGGGTCACACCCGATTTGGTAGCGTGGATCTTTGCGCCGCCGAGCTGCTCTACGGTCACGTCCTCACCCGTAACGGATTTCACTACCTTCGGACCGGTGATGAACATATAACTGTTCTGCTCGGTCATCATGATAAAGTCAGTCAGAGCCGGGCTATATACTGCTCCACCCGCGCACGGACCGAAGATCACACTGATCTGCGGCACAACGCCGGAAGCAAGGATATTACGCTCAAAAATCTCTGCGTATCCCGCGAGCGCGCACGCTCCTTCTTGAATACGGGCACCACCCGAATCGTTCAGACCGATGATCGGAGCACCCAGTTTCATGGCTTGATCCATCACATTGCATATCTTCTGCGCCATCGTCTCGCTCAGCGAACCGCCGATGACCGTTGCGTCCTGCGCAAAAACGAACACCAGACGACCGTCAATAGTACCCGATCCTACGGCTACACCGTCACCGAGGAACACTTTCTTCTCCATGCCGAAATCGTGGCAGCGGTGGGTCAGGAACATGTTCACTTCCTCAAACGAACCCTCGTCCAGCAGCATATTGATACGCTCACGAGCGGTATAAGAACCCTTGGCGTGGTGTTTCTCTACGGCTGCTTCACCGCCGCCTGCCATCGCCTTCTCGCGGTTCTCTACTAATCTATCTAATTTTGCTTGATCCATAATTCTCGAATTCTCAATTCTCAATTCTAAATTCTCAATTATTTTGGTTGCTGGCAGAGCTCGGTCAAAACGCCCTTGGTGCTCTTCGGGTGCAGGAACGCGATCATCAGGTTCTCTGCGCCTTTGCGCGGAACTTTGTCGATCAGTTGGATGCCGGCTGCTTCGCATTCTGCGAGGGCTTCTGCTACGTTCTCTACGTTGAAAGCAACGTGGTGAACACCACCGCGACCGCCGTTTTTCTCAATAAATTTAGCGATTGTGGACTCCGGGCTCGTCGGCTCCAATAGTTCGATCTTCACTTCACCCACTTTGAAGAAAGCGGTACGAACTTTCTGATCCTCAACGACCTCGATGGAGTAACACTTGTTCCCGGTAAGGAACTCAAAGAACGGTGCAGCCTCTTCTATGGAAGTAACTGCGATACCTAAATGCTCAATGTGCGTAGGTTTCATAATGAAATTTGTTATTTTGTGTTAATTAAAATGATTTTTCAAAATTCCGCGCAAAGTTACAACTTTTTTTGCATTTATGCAAATAAAAACAGAAAAAATCGCCCCGCAGGACGATTTTTTCAATCCTCTCCCCCTTTAGGGGGTTGGGGGGCTAGCCTTGATGCTCCGCATCGTACTCTTGTCCGCATACCCTCCACAGGTAGGCGCGCATAGTTTTTGCACCACCGGCGGTGTCTTTCTGCGCGAGGAAAGCCTGCTGGTCGGCAACGATCTTGGTCAGATCGGCGCGACGTGCGGTCACCATCGCTGCCACTCCGGCGAAACGCTCACGCGCCTTCAACTCCTTGGTGGAGGGCTGGGTGCTGCGCTCACCGTGGACGGAAGTATATTTCAGTCCGGTGGCTTTCATGTAATTGTAAATCGTGCGAAATTTCTTCGCGATCTTGCCCGAGATGTGATGAATCGGGTCT
>CACWZZ010000014.1 GCA_902765485.1 uncultured Bacteroidales bacterium | reverse complement strand
GGGAAAAGTAGTATTTGAAGACCCGATTCATCACATCTCGGGCAAGATCGCGAAGAAATTTCGCACGATTTACAATTACATGAAAGCCACCGGACTGAAGTACACTTCCGTCCACGGCGAGCGCAGCACCCAGCCCTCCACCAAGGAGCTGAAAGCGCGTGAGCGGTTTGCCGGAGTGGCAGCGATGGTCACCGCACGCCGCGCCGATCTGACCAAGATCGTTGCCGACCAGCAAGCCTTCCTCGCGCAGAAAGACACCGCCGGTGGTGCCAAGACCATGCGTGCGTACCTGTGGAGGGTATGCGGGCAGGAGTACGATGCGGAGCACCAAGGCTAGCCCCCCACCCCCCTAAAGGGGGAGAGGATTGGAAAAATCGCCCGAAAGGACGATTTTTCTTGCATATCTCAAAAAAAAGTTGTACCTTTGCACGGGATTTTGCAATATGAAAACAAGTAGTAAACAATTGCCAAAGCGTTCAAATGCCGGCAGCGGTACGAAAGCACATAATGAAAACCGATTTATTAAGATTGGTCGTGTCCGGCTGCATAGTTGGATGAACGAGAAACTTCCGGCAGCAGACATTCTAATCTCGGAGCGTGAGATTGTACATGTGGCGAACAAACATAACCAAGAGTTAGCTTCGCTGGGCATGGAGGCTTTTAACTACGTGACGATGATCATCAATCAGTCTGACGAAGTGCGCAAAGACAATAGAGACGCTTATTTCTTTATTGTGAGTGGTGCCCGAAAGACCGATAGCGACTTGGAACAATGTGCAGTTGTGGAACTGAAAATAGAATGGATGGGAAGAAAGCGGGTCTATGTAATAAAATCAGCCCGCCCGATGAATTGGGGCAGGCTGCGTAAAATTGAGTTGGTGTGTGTTAAACCCCGCTCTTAACATAAGACTTCCGTTCAGCCTTACCTCTGTGCCGCTGAATTGCAACGAGTAAAAACGGAATGCAACCAGACGCAGGTGGTGAGCCACACGCGCTCAATATGCTTTTGCGACTGCAAAAGTACTACATTTTTTTGAAACATGCAAATTTTTGAAGGAAAAAATGCATTTTTCAGTCATTTTGTCAATAGTTTAATCCGCCTTTCGGCGTCAGCCGCTAACGCGGATAGCGCTGAAGCGCCAGCTCTAACACTAAAAAATACATCATGGGAAAGAAGAAAAATCTACCGATCTTGGAACATATCGAGATCACCGGCGTAGCCGCAGAAGGAAAAGCCATTGCTAAGATACAAAGTGACCAAATACCAAGTGACAAAGTACCAAGTGACAAAGGGATGGTCGTTTTTGTGCCGAACTGCGTACCGGGTGACATCGTGGATCTGCAGGTGACCAAAAAGAAACACTCGTTCATGGAAGCCCGCGTGCTGCGCATCGTACAACCCTCCCCCATCCGGTGCGAAGCGCGATGCAAGCATTTCAGCGTCTGCGGCGGCTGCAAATGGCAGATACTGCCGTACGAGGAGCAACTGAGATACAAACAGCAGCAGATAGTCGATAACCTCACGCGGATCGGCAAGATCGAACTGCCGGAGATCAGTCCTATTCTGGGCTCCAAGCATGTCTATGAATACCGCAACAAACTGGAGTTCAGTTGCTCGGACAGAAGATGGAGCCCCACCCCGCCCCTCCCCCGCAGGGAGGGAGAAGAGAGGGTGTACGAACCCGGAATCGGATTCCATATACCCGGTGCGTTTGACAAAGTGCTGGACATCGAGGAATGTCACCTTATGCCGGAGATCAACAACCGCATCCGCAATGCCGTACGCACGTACGCCAAAGAGCACGGTCTGACTTTCTATAACGAACACACGCACGAAGGACTGCTGCGGACGCTCATTCTGCGCAATAACCACAAAGGCGAACTGATGCTGATTGTCGTGTTCGGAGAGAGAATAACCCCACCCGACCTCCCCTCAAGGGAGGAGAAAGGAAGCAACTATCAGTCAGCTTTCAGCCTATTGGAGTTCCTGCACACCGAGTTCCCGGAGATCATTTCCCTACTCTATGTGGAGAACCTCAAATTCAACGACACCATCGGCGACCAAGAGGTGAAAGTATATTTCGGTCAGGATCATATCATGGAGGAGATGGAAGGGCTGCAATTCAAAGTGGGTCCCAAATCGTTCTACCAGACCAACACCGAACAAGCGTACGAACTCTACAAAGTCGCGCGTGAGTTTGCGTTCGAAGCTATCAGCGATCAGCAGTCAGCTATCAGCCATCAGCCTTTGGTTTACGACCTCTACACGGGCACCGGCACGATTGCTAATTTCGTTGCCCGTCAGGCGCGTCAAGTGATCGGTATTGAGTACGTGCCGGAAGCGATCGAAGACGCAAAAGTCAATTCGAAGATTAACGGAATTGAGAACACCCTCTTCTTCGCAGGTGACATGAAGGATATTTTGAACGACGATTTCATCGCGCAACACGGGCGTCCGGACATCATTATTACCGATCCGCCCAGAGCCGGAATGCATGAAGATGTGGTGAACGTGATCCTGAATGCCGAACCCAAACGGATCGTTTATGTGAGTTGCAATCCCGCGACACAAGCACGCGATCTGGCACTCCTCGACGCCAAATACAAAGTGACCAAAGTACAACCCGTGGATATGTTCCCCCATACCCAACATGTGGAAAACGTGGTGCAGTTGGAGCTGCGCTCGTTAAATCGTTAAACCGTTAAATTGTTAAATTGTAAATCGTAAATTGTTATGTCATTGCTGATTATTTTACACATCTTTTTTGTTTCCTTTTTGGACAAGCCGGAGAAGAGTGCTCCGGCTTTATCGCCACGCGCCGTAGAGCAACGCGCCAAATGGCATATTCCGACGGACGAGATGGATTATCCGGTTAGTCCGCTGTATCTGGACAGTTTGCGGAAAATGGGTGTAAAGGTGCATCATACGAGCCGCTGGTTCAACGGCGCAACCGTAGAGATGGACGACGCAACAGCCGCCAAAGTGAAGAACTTAGGCTTCGTCACCGCCGTCGAAATGACACGGGAGGAAGGCGGATCCTCCTATAGTTTGCGCAAAAGAGCTGTCAGTCGTCAGTTGTCAGCCGTCAGAAATCAGCTGTCAGAAGTCAATGTCCGCTACACGGACCAACAATTAGCGCTCTATAACCTCACGCCGCTGCACGATTTAGGATATAAAGGACAAGGGATTCTGATGGCGGTATGCGACGGCGGATTCCTCCATGCAGACACAATGAGCTGCTTCCGGCAGGAACAGAAGTTGGGGCATTTCGACTTCACGGACGACCACTACGATTTTTACGACAGCGGAATCACCGGCGTACACGGGACAGAGTGCCTGACCACCATCAGCGGCATACAAAACGGCTATTACGGCGCAGCGACAAAAGCCAATTACTATCTGATGCGCTCCGAGGAATACAACACCGAGAGCCCCAAAGAGATGGACAATCTGGTGGCTGCACTGGAGAAAGCCGATTCGTTAGGCGTCAATGTGTTCTCGGTTTCGCTGGGGTATGCACAATTCGACAATCCGGTATGGAATCTGGACAAGCAGAAGGATTTAGACGGCAAAAAGACTCGTGTGAGCCGCGCCGCCACGATTGCTGCACGAAAAGGCATGCTGGTATGCGTGGCAGCCGGCAATGAAGGCGATGTGGCATGGCGCACCATCAGCGCTCCCTGTGACGCAGACAGCATTCTGACGGTCGGAGCGGTAGGTACCGACAGCGTAGCAGCCGATTTCTCCAGTTACGGTCCTACTTCGGACGGACGCATCAAACCGGAAGTGTGCGCAGTGGGCAAGCAGTCAGTTCTGATCCATCCATACAACAGCGCGATTGTGCAAAGCAACGGAACCAGTTTTGCTACGCCTCTGTTAGCCGGTATGGCTGCCAGCATCTGGTCCGCGCTGCCGGACAAAAGCGCGATGCAGATACGCAATCTGATTATCCGATCGGCGCATTTATACCCCGGTTATGACCCGAATAACCAGATGGGATATGGTATTCCCGATGCATGGAAAGCCTATACGATGGGATCAGAAGATTCAGAAAACCTCACCCCTGCCCTCTCACCAAGAGAGGGAGTAAAGTTATTGCAAGACGGACAGATCTACATCCTCCGCGGCGGAAAGAGGTATGATCTATTGGGAAAAGAACTAGGGCACTAGGGTCCTAGGGTTATAGACACAAAAAAGGCAGGCTAACTACATCGCACCGCTACAACCTCCTACCCTTGCTCCGGTCAAGGCCTGGGGGAGTTCAGAGGGAGCTGGTCGTATAGCACCTGCCTATAACTCTCAAAAGCGGGTGCAAAGGTACTGCTTTTTTTTGGAATACGCAAATTTATTTGAGAAAAAATATCTTTTTGCCCATAAAAACCTTTCACAACAATGCTGGAGGACTTCATCATAGGACGTATAAAAACGGAATTACCGTTTGAACCCAATGAGGAGAAAGAGGGACTTTTCAAGGCTCTCGGGGCGTTTATTGTGTCCCGCGATGAGCACAAGGTTTTTATCCTCCGCGGCTATGCCGGCACAGGCAAAACAAGCGTCATGAGTGCCTTGGTGCGCGCGTTGATGGGACTTAAGCAACCCTGCGTTCTACTCGCTCCTACCGGGCGTGCAGCCAAAGTGCTGAGCCGCTATTCGGGTTTTCCGGCATACACCATCCATAAACAGATCTACCGCCAGAACCAACTGGGCGTGGAGGCATTCTCTCTGACCGACAATTTGCACGCCAGAACACTATTTATCGTGGATGAGGCATCTATGTTGTCCGGCGAACGGGACAACAGCACGTTCGGCAGCGGATGTCTCTTGGACGACCTGGTGCGATATGTCTATAACGGCAAAGGTTGCTCTCTACTCCTCTTGGGCGACGATGCCCAGTTACCGCCTGTGGGCAGCAGTCTCAGCCCTGCGCTGGACACGGATTTTATGAGGGGATACGGGCTATCCGTTTTCAGTTATCAGTTGTCAGCCGTGGCGCGACAAGCGCTGGACAGCGGTATTCTGAAAGAAGCCACGAGGATAAGGGAAGAGCTGTCAGAAGAGAGCTTTCAGCATTCAGCCGTCAGCATTCATTCCAACGGACGGGACGTCATTAAAGTGCCGGGAGAGGAAGTGATTGAGCAGCTGGAGGACAGTTGGCGCGCAGTGGGCGCAGAGGAGACTTTGATCATTGCCCGCAGCAACAAAATGACCAACCTTTATAATCAAGGAGTGCGCGCACGCGTGCTATGGAAAGAGGATGATCTGTCCGGCGGCGACCGACTCATGGTCACCAAAAACAACTATTTCTGGGCGCAGGAATACAAAGATCTGGAGTTTCTCGCCAACGGCGATATGTTTGAGATAGAGCGTCTCACTAACCGGCATGAAATGTACGGATTTCAGTTTGCCAACGCCAGCCTGCGGTCAGTAGATTATGATTGGGAGATCGATGCGCTGATATGGATTGACACCCTTATGACCGACAGTCCCGAAGCCAATTACCAACTGCAGCGCGAACTATTCAGCCGGATTGCAGAGGACTATCCGGAGATCCGAAACAAGAAAGAGTTGGTCAAAAAAATCTATGAATCGCCGTACTACAACGCGCTGCAAGTGCGCTTCGCCTATTGCGTTACTTGCCATAAATCACAAGGCGGGCAATGGAAACACGTTTATATCGACACCAGCGGCATTGGCGAAGATCAGGAGCGGATGGCGGATCCTATGGAGAGAAGAGAATTCCTGCGATGGCTATACACCGCCATAACACGCGCTACAGAAAAAATATTCATATTGCGATAAATAAATACCAATTTACTTGCATATATGAATTTTTTTTTGTAATTTTGCACGCAAAATTGTAAACAACAAACAAACTCAATAAAATTTATGAATTTTAGACATCTAAATGCACTTATTGCGATTGTGGTGTTATGCGTGTTCGCAGGCTGCCGTTCGGACATCGACCTGAACAACATTGACACCCGATCGGAGGTTGAGATGGGTCTCGCGCTGCCGGTAGGTAGCATCCATGCGACCCTCGGAGACTTCCTGGGAAACGGTAAAGTACCGTCCCTATTTATTGACTCGGTGAACAACAAGGGCGTGATTACATGGAAGGACACTTTCAAAATCGCCCGCAATTTCCACCAAATCGATCTGTCTCAGTACATCTCGGAGAAAGAGCTGAACCTGAATGTGTACGAGAAATTGGAGGCGGCGCATATGATTGGCGCCAACGGCAAAGTAACAGGTACAGGCAACCCCGTGACGCTGACGTTCGACATGCCGTTGAAACTAACAGGCATCAACTCGGCGGAGAACCTCGACAACGAGCGTCTGGACAGCGCACTGATTGACAAAGCCAGTTTCTCCTCTTTTATCCGACAAAATAACCTGCCCCTCCAATGGGAATGGATTGACCGTGTGACGCTGGAGTTAGGCGAGCAGATCCATCGGCCGGCGGGAAACACCATGGTCGTTTATGACAAGAACCGCGACAACTATGGCTACGATCGGAATATCCCGACTGAAGTGGACCATTTCACCATCAACCTGATGAAGAAGAACTCAGCAGGGCAGTATGTAGTAGGTCAGGTGGTGGACTCGTGCGATTTCAAGATCAATTTTACTTTCACTATCCCTAACGGGGAGGAAGTAGAAGTGCCGGAGAATGCCGGATTCAACTATAAATTAGGCGTGCAATTTATTGACTACCAAGCTATTTGGGGTAAGTTCCAGCCTTCCAAAGACATGCATGACGAGGCGGTAATAGACCTGAGCGAGAGCTGGGGTTCGCTGAACTTCATCTCCGATTGGAAAGTACCGTTCGCAGACCCGAAGATCGACCTCTATATCATTACTCAGGTAGCAGGCGCGATGAAAGTGGACGGCGACTACCTCTATTCGCTGGACGCTAACGGCAACCGCCATGAGGCTTCCTTCACATACGGCAACATCACCCGCAAAGATTTCCACTGGCAATTCGAAAGGGGTGAATACTTGGACCCGAATACCAGCACGATCGGAGACTCGACGACCAACATGATGATTCTGTTCGATAAAGACCCCAAGCGCGGACATATAGACGAGTTATTCGTAAACATGCCGCAGAAATTAGGCTATAAATTCGCTATCGACTTCAGCTACGGAGGTACTTACCCCTCGCAGATCCGTATTACCCCGAACACCAGTATCCGTATCGAGGCGGCTTGCCAACTGCCGTTGATCTTTAACCGCGGTGTCTTCGTGGACTACAAAGATACGATTCGCGATCTGAACCTGCGCCAATACAGCATTGATTCGCTGCTGGCAGAGGTGAAAGAAGTAGATTCCCTGAAAGCCACCGATGTAGCGTTGTATATCCGTGCGCTGAACACCATTCCGCTGGATGTGAAGGCATCAATGCGCTGCCTCGATGAGTTCGGCAATGTGATCATGGATCCGGACACGGCTACCAAACCGCTCCTGCTCTTCCCTGCCGACACCATTACACTCAAAGCACCCGATTTCAAAAGCGAAGGCGGTAACTGGAGTATGAGAGAACCCGGCGAGACCATCATCACAGCCAATCTGAATAAACGTCAGTTGGATCTGATGCCGAAAATCAAATCCATCGTTTATACCGCAATCGTGGACGACAAGTCGCTCCAAGACGCGTATAACAAAGGTATGAGCAATGTGAAGATTACTGCCGATGAGGGACTGACGCTTAAAATCGGTCTGACCGCTCATGTGGATGCAATCTTGAATTTAAGCGGAAACAAAAAACAATAATAGGAGGGCACAAGAATGAAAACGATGAAAAAATCTATCTTAGCAGCCCTCGTGGCATTATTCGCAATCAGCGCAAGCGCACAGCAAGTGACGACGCTCTATTTCCTGGAGAACGCGCCGATGCGTCATACCATCAACCCCGCTTTCCAGCCGGTGAGCAACGGATTTATCAACTTCTCTCCGCTGGGATGGACTTCGATGAGCGTAGGAAATAACTCGCTGACATTGAGCGATGTACTCTACACGATTCCGGATCCGAACGATCCCGCCAAAAGAATTACCATCACTCCGCTCCACCCGAACGGAAACAAGGTCGCATTCCTGAACCAGTTGCAAAATATGACGTATTTCAACGGCGACTTAACCTTCAGTTTCATCAACATGGGCTTCCGTATTAAGGAGAAAGGATACCTGATGATCGGCATCAATGAGAAGATCGAGACCGGTACAACGCTGCCGAAATCGATGTTCAACTTCTTCTTGGGCGGTGGCATGACTAATCTGACGAATGGCGCCATCAATACCATCGGTCTGTCGGGACTGGGTATGGGTGCAACGGCTTACACCGAGATCGGCGCAGGATACAGCTACAAGCTGAATGACCAATGGACGATCGGTGGTAAGGTGAAATTGCTGTTAGGTCAGCTATACGGCGGACTGAATGCTAAGAATCTGAATATAGATGCCAATGCCGAGCAATGGCATTTGTATGGCGACCTGGGTATGACGGTAGCCGGTCCGGTGAATATGGGTTATTTGGATCGCTACGTAAACGGCAAAACCGCTCGTGAGATCTATGACAGTTTCGCCGGCAACGGCGGCGCAGGCACCGGATTCCAACAGGATAGTTTGATCAACATGAATAACTGGCAACAGTTCTTGGTTCCCTCCGGTTACGGAGCTGCAATCGACTTCGGTTTTGCATGGAAACCAATCGAGAACCTGCAGATTAGCGCCGCTCTCACGGATCTTGGCTTTATATACTGGACCAAGAGCAGCCAATATCGCTGCTCGGTGGACACGGTCTTTGACGGCGTAGGTCAAATCGACTACAGCGACCCGCGCTACCACGTGGACCACGATCCGAATAAAGAATTCTCTACGGATAGTTTGATGAGCGCCGTAGGCGAGAACCTGAAAGGTCTGCTCAACGGCGTGCGCATGTCGGGAGCCGGCAAAGGTTTTGCCAAGATGGCTTCGGCTCGTTTTAACATCGGTATTGACGCTAATTTCTGGGACAACCGCGTAGGTATCGGTATTGTATCCGCAACCCGTCTGTACAACGCACGGCTGTATGAAGAGGTGACGTTTGGTGTGGCTTTCCGACCGGTTAACTGGTTCAACATCGCTGCTACCTACTCGCTCATGAATAACGGTAAATACAGCAATATCGGTGCCGGTCTCGGATTTATGCCGTACGACGGAATCAACCTGACCCTCGCGCTGGATTATATCCCGACGAGTTATGCGGCTCTGCCGAACAAAGACGCTTCTGCTCCGAAGCAGTATTTCCTGCCGGACAAAGCGAAAATGGTAAATCTGGCTCTCGGTTTCTCCATCTGCTGGGGTAGCAACCGTCGCGACAAAGATAAAGACGGCGTATGGGACAAGATCGACATGTGTCCGGAGACCCCGCGTGGCGTAGCAGTGGACAGCGTGGGATGTCCGTTGGACGAGGACCACGACGGAGTGCCCGACTATCTGGATCATTGTTGGGGTACGTTGCCTGAAGCGGTTCCGTATATCGACTCGCTCGGATGCGACAAAGACAGCGACGGCGACGGCGTAGAGGATTATCGCGATAAATGTCCGGGAACACCGAAAGAGGCTTATGGCAAAGTGGATAGCGTAGGTTGCCCGCTGGATACCGACGGAGACGGAGTGCCCGACTACTTGGACGAGTGCCCGGATACCCCGAAAGAGGCGTATGGCATGGTAGATGAGAAGGGTTGTCCGAAGGATAGCGACGGCGACGGTGTGCCTGATTATCTGGATGAGTGCCCGGAGACACCGGAAGCTGCTCGTGCAACCGTAGATAAGAAGGGTTGCCCGAAAGATGGTGACGGCGACGGTGTGCCTGACTACAAAGACGAATGTCCGGATACGCCGGAGAAAGCTATCGGCTTCGTGGATGCCAAGGGTTGCGAACTGGATAGCGACGGTGACGGTGTGCCCGACTACAAAGACGAATGTCCGACTGTTCCGGGCGTGAAGGAGAACAAGGGATGCCCTGAGCTCAAACGCGAAGTTCGTCAGCTGCTGCAGAAAGCAATGCAAGGTATTGAGTTCGAGTCCGGCAAGGCTACTATCAAGAAGAAGTCCTACCCGCTCTTGGATCAGATTGCACAGATCTTTATCGAGAACAGCAATTATATCATCGAAGTTCAGGGTCACACGGACAACACCGGTAGTCCTGAGTTGAACAAGACGCTTTCTGACAAACGTGCTCACGCTGTGATGGACTATATGATCAAGAAAGGCGTAGAGGCTCACCGCCTGTCCGCGGTAGGTTACGGTCAAGACCAGCCGATCGCTGACAACAAGACCAAAGCAGGTCGTCAGAAGAACCGCCGCGTGGAGTTCAAGATCAGTTTCGAGGAAGTACACTTCGAGACCATTCTGAACCATGCAGACACGGTTCCGGTGCAAAGCGCTGAATAAGCATTATGGGTGGTGACCTTGATCGGTCGCCACCTAACTAATTTTATTAACAATTTAAAACTATAATTTTATGGGACGCGCATTTGAATACAGAAAAGCGACTAAATTGAAAAGATGGGGACACATGTCCCGCACATTTACGAAACTGGGAAAAGAGATCACTATTGCTGCTCGTGAGGGCGGTCCGGATCCCGACTCCAACCCTCGTCTGCGTACATTGATCCAACAATGCAAGCGTGAGAATATGCCGAAAGATAACATCGACCGCGCCATTAAAAAAGCGACCGATAAATCGTCGGAGGGCTACAAAGAGATCAATTATGAAGGCTACGGACCACATGGTATCGCAATCTTCATTGAGACCGCAACCGACAACCACATGCGTACGGTAGCGAACATCCGCTCCTATTTCACCAAGTTCGGCGGCACGCTCGGTACACAGGGTAGTCTCCAGTTCCTCTTTGACCGCAAGGCTTGCTTCACCGTAACGATGAAAGACGGCATTGATCTGGACGAGTTGGAGCTTGAGTTGATCGACTTCGGTGTAGAAGAACTCGGCGTGGACGAAGAGGAGAACACCATCGTCATCTATTCCGATTTCAACGAAGCGATTAACATGCAGAAATACCTCGAGGAGAACGGATTTGAGATTCAGGCGATGGAGTTTGTTCGTATCCCGAACGACACCAAGCAGTTGACCGACGAGCAACGCGAGTCTGTACAGAAACTGATCGACAAGATCGAGGAAGACGAGGATGTACAGAACGTATTCACCAATATGGCGGAATAAGGTTGAGTGTTTAGAGTTGAAAGTTTAAAGATGATTTCTGATTATTTCCAACTAACCGAACGTCAGGCTGAGCAGTTTGCTCAGCTTGACGCGCTTTATCGCGACTGGAACAGCAAGATCAATGTGATCTCGCGAAAAGACATAGATAATCTGTACGAGCACCATGTGCTGCACTCGCTGGCGATCGCTAAATGGCTGCCGTTTCAGCCCGGTACAACGATTCTGGACGTAGGCACAGGAGGCGGTTTTCCGGGTATTCCGCTGGCTATTCTCTTTCCGGAATGTCAGTTCATGCTGATTGATTCGATTGGCAAGAAGATCAAGGTGGCAAGCGAGGTAGCGCAGGCTTTGGGACTAGACAACGTCGTTTGCAAACAAGAGCGCGCGGAAGAAGAGAAGCAGAAATTCGATTTCGTCGTTTCCCGCGCAGTCATGCCCCTACCCGATTTGGTAAAACTGGTGCGTAAAAATATCTCCACCAAGCAGCGCAATGCGGTACCAAATGGTATTATCGTGCTCAAAGGCGGAGACCTGAAAGCCGAACTGGCTCCTTATCAAAAAACTGCAGAGGTTACCCCCTGCAGTCAATGGTTTAAAGGCGAATGGTTCGAGACCAAACAGGTAATTTATTTACCCCTTTAAGCCTCTGTAAATTGGTCTTTGCCTACACCGCAGAGAGGACAAGTCCAATCAGCAGGAAGGTCTTCAAAGGCTGTGCCGGCTGCAATACCGTTCTCCGGATCGCCTACTGCGGGATCATACTCGTACCCGCATACTTCACATACGTACTTTGCCATAATAAATCGAATTTAAGATTAATAATTGGTGCTATTTTAACTCCTGTCCTTGGAGTGTATAGATTTTCTCTCCGCGTTGGATAAACAACTGTCCGTCGCGGAGTATTTTTGTATTTTGCATATTGTATTCCGTATCCCGGATTCCTTCATGCTCCGGCTCCCGATAGCCGTCATCCATCGGAGTCTTGTACATTGCATCATTGAGATACATTTCCAGCATGGTATAACCGCTCGCGTGACGGACATTATTATCCGCTACCTGCGGATCGCAACCGTTCGCACTCTCCCACTCGTCCGGCATTCCGTCCAGATCAGTGTCATAGGAAGCAAGGTCATAATTGAGCGAATCCGGGTATGCGTAAAATCCCTCGGCATCTTCCGGGTCGTCAATGATACCTTTTTTCTTTCCTTTAGAACCTTCGTATGTATGCGTTCCGGCAGACAAATCCGCCACCAATCGCTTCTCCACATGGTCACGCGGGAAACAGCCGACGGTATCCAAAACCGTAGCATAGGCTTCTTCTGCGGTCTGATAAGCACTTGCCGCATAGGCGTACAGATCGAAATCATAGCGACCGTAGATACTATCCGCCGTCCATCTCCACCAAGGCGTAGCAGGACGGATGAGTGTGTCCACGCGCAGCGTATCCGTGTTGGTATAGGGCGATTTACCATGCACGGCAGACCAGTTATCCTCGGTGGCAGCAGGTACTCCGTCAAACACATTGCCGTTCAGATACCAGTGACTCGGTCCCCATGAGGTGGCACCCGAACGCGCTGCCTCCACCGAGACAAAATCTTTCTGCGACTTGGTGGTATTGGGACCTACTTTGTAGTAATTATTGATGAAATTACATTCGTGTACGGAGTTCATCCCATTGTATTCTCCCTCAGCCAGTTTCGCAGTATTCTCACCGCCGTAGCAGCCCGTAGAACCGCCTTCGTAGTTATATTGCACATTATTGATATAGTCGATATAGACTACCCAGTCATTGCTCTGCGCTCCATTAAAACGGCAAGAACGTGCATTGTTGTTAATCAACAAGTTATGGTGGTAAGAAGCCGGAGATCCTCCCCATTGGCAACCATATCCGCGAGAGCCTTTCGGGTGACCGGAGTTATAGAGACCTTCGTGCACGATGCAGTATTGGATGGTCAAAAAATGGCTGTCGTTGGAATTCATGTTTTCCTCTGTGGACCAGCCGAAATCACAATGGTCGAAGATATAGTTTTCGCAGTTCTCAGCTCCTACCGCATTGGCTTTGATAAAATCTCCGTTAGCGTCCAGCCTGCCGATACGGAAACGGAGATTGCGGACGATAAAATTCTTCGATCCGCCGAACTCCACTTTGTGGTGGGTTATGACAATACCCATTCCCGGAGCCGTTTGTCCGGCAAGGGTGAAGTTCTCACGGCGGTTGAAATAGAGGCGATCCACCAAACGGATCTCTCCGGAGACCGCGAAACAAACGGTGAGCGGTTCATCGGGGTATTGCTTGATCGCCCAACGGAGACTGCCTTCGGTCGTTCCGTCTTTGTCATCCGCCAAGGTGGTGACATAGACTACTTTACCGCCGCGACCACCGGAAGTGTATTTACCGAATCCTTCAGCTCCGGGGAACGCAACAATCGTGTCCGGCAGCAAGGAAACCTCTCTCCGTCCCTCTCCCCAAGAGAGAGTGAAAGGCATCAGACATAAAATAAGAAAAGATACGATTTTTTTCATGATATTTGGGTTGTCAAAGCGCGCCATAGTGCGTCGTCGGGCACTGGGGCGGTGATACATATTTCTTCTTTGCTAACGGGATGAACAAACTCTATTTGCCGGGCGTGCAGACAGATGCCGCCATCGGGATTAGAGCGCTTTGCGCCGTATTTGAGATCGCCTTTTACGGGGCAACCGATAGCCGCTAACTGGCAACGGATCTGATGATGTCTGCCTGTCTCCAGATTGATCTCCAAGAGCGTATAATTATCGCCTCGGACAAGCGTTTTATAGGTCAAGACAGCCAACTTGGCATCTTTGGCTCCGGGCTTAGCAATATAACTTTTATTCTGTTTCTCATTGCGAATCAACCAATTTTCCAGCCGTGCTTCCGGCATTTTAGGAGCGCCCTGCACGATAGCCCAATAAGTCTTTTTGATCTGCTCATGACTTTTGAACATCTCGTTCAGCCGCGCGAGAGCTTTACTTGTGCGGGCAAAGAGAACTACCCCGCTCGTCGGACGATCCAGACGATGGGTTACGCCCAAGAAGACTTCTCCGGGTTTGTTGTACTTCTCTTTGATGTACGCCTTGACGGTCTCCGAAAGCGGTGTGTCGCCGGTTTTATCGCCCTGCACGATCTCGTTGCAGGTCTTGTTGACGGCGATGATATGATTGTCTTCGTATAATATGGTCATCAGCTATCAGATTTCAGCTATCAGATTTCTCTGTCTTATCGCCTCATAGATGAATACACCTGCTGCGACAGATACATTCAGGCTCTCAATGACGCCGGTCATCGGCAGACGCACTTGATCCGTACAGAGTTTGAGGTTCTCCTCGTAGATACCTTTTTCCTCGCTTCCCATGACAATACAAGTCGGTACAGTCATGTCCACTTCGGTATAGTTGCGATCGGTATGTTCGGTGGCGGCAACAATGCGAAGACCGCTTTCTTGCAGGTAACGCAGTGCGTTCTGCAAGTTTTCTACCTTGCAAATAGGCAATGAATGAAGTGCACCGGCAGATGCTTTAACCGCATCGCCGTTGATTGCTGCGCTCCCGCGCGTACCGATGATAAGCGCGTCCACGCCTGCGCACACGCAGGTACGAGCGATCGCTCCGAAATTGCGCACATCGGTCACGCCGTCGAGCATCATCAGTAGCGGCGTCTTGCCTTCGTCGTAGAGGCTCTGAACGAGGTTCTCCAATGGATAGAACTCTA
Source organism: uncultured Bacteroidales bacterium (assembly GCA_902765485.1). Lineage (GTDB taxonomy): Bacteria > Bacteroidota > Bacteroidia > Bacteroidales > Paludibacteraceae > Colicola. The sequence goes on along the minus strand of CACWZZ010000014.1, from coordinate 33,742 downwards.
TCGGACTCAGGAAAGCGATCACGCCCTGATGGTTCTTATCGGTGAACTGATTCAGTTTCTCCAGCGGCACACGTTGGATCTGCGTGCCGGTTCCCTCCAGTTTGATGAGTAACTCGCGTCCTATAGCAGACGACATGTCACGGCGCACCAGCACTTTATCCAGCACTTTGCCGGCATCGATTGCCTCCATCACCGCCCGAACTCCGAAAATCATCTCTTTCTCTTTCGGACGGCGTGTTTCGTATTGTTTCTTCTGTATCATAAGATTAGTATTTTAGCCAGTTGATAAACTCCATCGGGTCGGTTGTAAAGGCGATCGGATCCGCTATCTGCTTGCCTTGCGGGTCGAGCTGGACATAGAATGGCTGCGCATTGGAGCCGAACTGCTCGCGCTGGAGAGCCGAATTGCGGTCGCCTATACTGATGGCTGAAGGCTGAGAGCTGACGGCTCTCTTGTCATCCACGAAAAGCTCGATGAAGACATAGTTCTGCAACCGTGCTTTGACGGAGTCGTCATCCAAAACATAAGCCTCCATCTTTCGGCAGTTGACGCAGCCGTAGCCCGTGAAATCAATAATAACGGGTTTGCCTGTCTGGCGGGCAAACGCCATTCCTTCGTCGTAGTCGTTGAAGACCACACGTCCCTCTATCTCCATCGGCGGCGCAAAAGCGCTGATGGCTTTCACCGGCGCGCCGCGAAGACCCGGTGCCAGGTAAAACGCAAAGGTCAGGGATGGGATGATCACGATTGCACGGATGATCTTACGTGTGGTGGACACGTTCCGTATATTCCACAAGAGATAGATTCCTATGCCCAGGAAGCAAACGATCCATATGGCGATAAAGAGCCATCTCGGCAATATACCCCATCCGTATGCCATGTCCGCTACAGAAAGGAATTTAAGCGAAAGCGCCAGTTCCAAAAACGCCAGTACCACTTTGAAACTTGTCATCCAGTCGCCCGATTTGGGTGCTTGTTTGAGCCACTGCGGGAACATGGCAAACAGCGAGAACGGCAGTGCCAGTGCTATTGCAAACCCCAACATACCTATTGCCGGAGCTAATAGACTACGTCCTGCAGCTTCAACAAGCAGCGTGCCAATGATCGGTCCGGTGCAAGAGAAAGAGACGATAACCAGCGTGAATGCCATCAGCAGAATACTGAGGAAACCGCCTGTGCTCCGCGCTTTGCTGTCCAAAGCTGTGGACCAACTATCCGGCAAAGTGATCTCAAAGAGACCGAAGAAAGACAGCGAAAAAATCACCAAAATCAAAAAGAAGATGATATTCACGACTGCGTTGGTACTCAAGTCATTAAGCGCCGATGCGCCAAAGAGAATCGTCACCAGCAGACCCAGACCGACATAGAGAATGATGATACTCAGACCATAGAGAATAGCGTCCCGCAGTCCGCCGCCTTTCTTCAAGAAGAAAGAAACGGTCATCGGAATAATCGGCCACACGCAGGGCGTAAAAATTGCCAGCAGACCGCCAAGGAAACCAAGCAGGAATATCACCCACAACGACCGCTCATCATTTGTAATTCGGTCTGTATTCTGTATTCTGTCAGCAGAGCGGTCAGTACTCTCATAACTCCACACCTCCGGCGCGGTACACATCTTGTCGTCGCAGGCGTTAAAACGGATGGGTGTCAGTTCTGCTTTGGCTACCGTAATAACAAACGAGTCCGCAAACTCTTCGTCAAACTCACGCTCGCCAAACTCAATGATATTCATGTGCCATCCTTCTTCGATTGTAGCCTTGAGGCGCACGCTGTCGCCTGTTTCCACCCCGCTCCATTTAACGGGCTGCACCATCTGTGCCGCTGCTATCAGCGGCAAGAATGCCAATAATATTGTCAGTATTCGTTTCATTCGTTATTGTTTTCGTTTTGCTCTATCATTCGTTTAATTTCTCTATCGAAGTCCGAGGTGATGGATTGCGTGCGATTGAAAATATCGTATTCGGTTTCCGCTTTTTCATCGGCTTGTGCTTTGGAAATACGCCCTCTGTCCGGCAGGATATTATAACGCCGGAAGGAAAGAAATTCGTTTACGCTGGCGGCGAACTGCTCCATATTAAACGTATTTTCCCGCTCAATCAAGTCTTCTATATAATCAAAATATCCCGACACAGCCCGTTCCAAGCGACGAATTTGTTTCGCATCCAGATAGTTCTTCGCAACCGTCACATCAGACTTCAGAATTCGTCCATCCGGCGAATTCTTCCATGTTTGAAGTCCCATGTGTTCTTGCGTATGGTCTGCGTGGGTATAAATAATTTCTGCTGCTGTTTGACCGGTTATCGCATAATGGAAACGATTTTGAACCATCGCATAAAACTCACGGGTAGTTGGAGCCTTAGGATCGTAATCAATACTACATTCCGCATAAATATCTGTTATCTGCTGCCAAATACGGCGCTCACTTGCACGGATGGAACGAACGCGCTCCAAGAGTTCACGGAAATAATCCTGTCCGAAGACCGCTTTTCCTTGTTTGAGACGCTCATCGTCCAGCACAAAGCCTTTGCGGATATATTCGTTCAGGATTTTAGTCGCCCATTGACGGAATCGCGTTGCACGTGTAGAATTAACACGATAGCCAACGGAGATAATAGCATCGAGATTGTAGAAATTTGTCTCTTTAGTTTGTGTTTTACCTGCTATAGCCCCATGTTGAGTGACTATTTCCATTTTGGAAACAACCACTATTTCATCCAATTCTCCACTTTCAAATATATTCTTCAGATGCTTGCTGATTGCAGGCACGTTAACATCAAAAAGCGTTGCCATCGCTTTTTGCGTCATCCATATTGTCTCATCGCGCACGACTACTTGCACTTGTGCTGTATTGTCAGGCGCGTCGTACAAAAGAAATAATGTCTGTTTGTCTAATGGTGTCATATTCTCTCATTCACCTTTGCGGCTGCAAAGGTACTACTTTTTTTTGAGATACGCAAGAGCGGACGGATTTTTAGCAAAAATTGTTCGTTTACATGCACAAAAAAGCCCGAGTACTTAGCTCGGGCTGGTGCTGTTGAACGATAATTAGAAAATTATTTCGCTTTGGTCAAATACATAGTTTCACCTTCTTCACCCTTCAATGTAAGCTTCGAACTGGTAAGCTCCGTGATAGTGTAAAACCACTCATCTACTTGATGCCCCTCTCCGATTGTAAGTGTCAATTGTTTTCCATTCTCCAACACCCATTTGCCGGTAGCAGACCATTTTTCACCTGCCGCATTCACTTCTTCTGCATACTTACCATCACTGGTAAAGGTATAGTACATGTACTCACTACCTTCAATCTTTTTTTCTACGTTCAAACCATCAATTGTCGTGGACACAGAAGTAACACTCCATTTTCCCAAAAGAAGATCAGCTTCGCTTTTTTTTCCACAACTCGTGAACGTCATACCTGCAAATAAAACTACAGCAAGACACATTAAAAACTTTTTCATCTTTCTTTTGCTCCCTTATATCCCATCGAGCATCGGGTTTAAAATGATTAAATTAAGTTAACAAACCATATATATACAAAAAAATATGGGCGTTCCTATCTGTCCCAAGGCTGTAGGAAATGCCCATACACCGATAAGTCACGCCCATACACGTGTACACGTTATGGACGCTCGACGACTTATGCTGGTGTATCTCTTGAACTTCCTACATTCTGGGACACCAATAAATCGCAAACGCGAAATTCAATATGTCATGTCATTTTCAAATGACGCTGCAAAGGTACAACTTATTTTTCACATGTGCAAATAAAAAATGCATTTTATAATTTTTTAACATGGCAAAAGTGGCAAAACTGGCAATATGCTCTATCTGTTTTTGCCGCTTTTGCCACTTTTGCCACTACAAATAATTCATTTTTTCGAACGCTGTGTTCAAAAACTGGACGTTAGTTGTTCTTATAGATTCATAGTGATCTTTAGCCATCATCGTGGGTATTGCCTGACCCGAAGCATACCTTATGCTGCTATTCCTCTCTTCGGATGCAGGCACCGATGGCGTTCAACCGGTGTTCGATGTCTTCGTAACCACGGTCGATCTGGTCGATGTGGTCAATCTTGCTGGTTCCTTCGGCACTCATCGCGGCAATCAACATGGCAATACCTGCACGGATGTCGGGCGATGTCATGTTATTGCGCTTCAGTTGGCGGGTGTGGTCATGGCCTATGACGACCGCTCTATGCGGATCGCAGAGAATGATCTGCGCACCCATATCAATCAGCTTATCGACAAAGAAAAGGCGGGATTCGAACATCTTCTGGTGAATAAGAACCGATCCTTTCGCCTGTGTAGCTACCACCAAGAGCACCGAGAGCAAGTCCGGCGTGAGACCGGGCCACGGTGCATCTGCCACCGTAAGAATCGAACCGTCCAGGAAGGACTCAATCTGGTAGTGCTCCTGCGCAGGAATGACCAGATCGTCACCTTCTTCTTCGATACGGATTCCAAGGCGTCTGAAAGCGTCCGGGATAATACCGAGGTCTTTGATACCAGCCTCTTTGATACGCAGTTCAGAGCCGGTGATAGCTGCCATGCCGATGAACGAACCAACCTCAATCATGTCCGGCAGCAGTTTATGCTGCGCGCCGTGAAGCGAACTGACACCTTCGATCGTCAGCAGGTTAGACCCCACTCCGCTGATCTTGGCACCCATGTTATTGAGAAGCCGGCAGAGCTGCTGGACGTACGGTTCGCAGGCTGCATTGTAAATCGTGGTGGTGCCTTTCGCCATAACCGCTGCCATAATGATATTCGCCGTTCCGGTGACGGACGCCTCGTCGAGCAGCATGTACGCGCCTTTGAGGTGCTTGCCGTCAAAACGGTATGCCAGCAGTTCCTGGTCGTACGTGAACGTAGCGCCGAGGTTGACCATTCCTTGGAAATGGGTGTCGAGCCGCCGCCGTCCGATCTTGTCTCCTCCGGGCTTGGCGTACGTCACTTCACCCAGACGCGCCAAGAGCGGACCGATGAGCATGACCGAACCGCGCAGTTTGTTGCATTTCTTCAGGAAATCCGCACTCCGAAGGTAAGCCGTGTCGAGGTTGGCAGCCGTGAAAGCATACTTGCCTTTCGCCAGTTTCTCCACCGTCACGCCCATCGAACCCAACAGGTCAATGAGGTTGTTGACATCCAAGATATTCGGGATATTATCAATAACCACGGTTTCGCGGGTCAGGAGTACTGCACAAAGCACTTGCAGGGCTTCGTTTTTTGCGCCCTGCGGGGTGATGGAACCATGGAGTTTATGTCCGCCTTCGATTACAAATGTAGCCATATTGTAGTATTTGAGGATTTGAAGATTAAATATAGTTTACCTCCGGGGAGATGGTAATGCCGAATTTGTCTTGGACGTCCTTGCAGATAGCAGCAGCGAGATTGACAATATCTTCCGGCGTGGCGTTGTTTCGGTTGACGAGCACCAGCGGCTGTTTCTCGTAGCACTGTGCGCCGCCCATCATCTTGCCTTTCCATCCGCATTGCTCTATCAGCCATGCCGCAGGGATTTTTATTCCTCCCTCCTGCTCGTAATGCGGCACCTTCTCGTACTGTGCTGATATTGCCTCATATACTTCGCGCGGCACGATGGGATTCTTGAAGAACGAGCCGGCAGAGCCAAGTTCGGACACTTCGGGCAGTTTCTGTTGACGAATGCGGATTACCGCTTCGCGAACAGACATAGGCGTCGGATCAGAACCGACTTCGCTACTCAGATCGCCATAATTCAACTTCGGCTCGAAATGTTTGTTGAGCCGGTACACGACGTGCGTTATGATATATTTTCCGCGGAGTTCGTTCTTGAAAATACTGTCTCGGTAGCCGTACTGACATTCGGCATTGGAGAAGATCCGCTCCGTTCCATCGGCGATAGAAACAGCCCGCACGGACTCAATCACATCTTTCGCTTCCACGCCGTACGCGCCCACGTTCTGCACCGCGGACGCTCCCACTTCGCCCGGAATATAACTGAGGTTTTCGAGTCCCGAAATGCCCATATCGCATAGTTGCGCGATCAGTTCGTCCAAGACAAGTCCGTTCTCCGCCTCAATCCACACATAGTCCGCATCCTCGCTTACACACCGCGCGCGACGCATTGCGGAATGAAGGATCACACCGTCGAAGTCCTTGGTAAACAAGAGATTAGAACCCGCTCCTATATGGAGGAGCGGATCGCCTTTATATTGCTCCAACAACGCACGCAGTTCTTCCACCGAACTGTATTCGGCAAAGATCTTCGCCTTTGCATCCATTCGGAAAGTGTTGTACGGAAGCAACGATATATTCTCTCGAATCAACATTCGTAATTCGTAATTTTAAATTTAAATGCAAGTTGCGTCGCTCGGCATTCTCCAGTCGCCGCGGGGCGATAGAGAGACAGCAACCACTTTCGGTCCGTCCGGCATGGCGGAGCGTTTGAACTGCTGCGTGCAGAAGCGGCGCATGAAGGTATTAAGCCATTTGTCGATCGTCTCTTCGTCGTATTTGTCTTCGAACGCTTGGATCGCCATATAGCGGATCTTATCGCGCGTGAAGCCGTAACGGAGAAAATAATAGATGAAGAAATCGTGCAGTTCGTACGGACCCACTTTGTCTTCGGTCTTCTGCGCGATCTCGCCTTGCTCGTCGGTCGGCAACAGTTCCGGAGAAACAGGCGTCTCCACCACGTCCATCAGCACTTGGCGCAAGTCTTCTCCGAAGAGGTTCTCCGCCGCATAGCGCACAAGGTAACGCACAAGGGTTTTGGGTATTCCGGCATTGACGCCGTACATCGACATCTGATCGCCGTTATAGGTACACCATCCGAGCGCCAGTTCGCTGAGATCGCCCGTTCCGACTACGATTCCGTTCATCTGGTTCGCTACGTCCATGAGGATCAACGTGCGCACACGCGCTTGCGCGTTCTCATAAGTAATATCGCGCGTGTCAAGGTCGTGCCCGATGTCCTGCAAGTGCTGGATCGTAGTGTCGCGGATGGAGATCTCGCGGTGGGTGATTCCGAGAAGCCGCATCAGATCGAGTGCGTTCTGGTAAGTACGGTCGGACGTTCCGAAACCGGGCATAGTGATGCCCACAACGCGCGAACGGTCGTAACCCATCTGATCCGCCGCCATGACGCATACCAACAACGCCAGCGTGCTGTCCAAACCGCCGGAAACGCCGATGATGAGTGTCTCGGAATGCGTGTGCTCCCAACGGCGCATGAGTGCGCTCGTCTGGATGGAGAACACGTCCATGCAGTAGTTGTCTTCGTCGCCTTTCTTCGGCAGGAACGGAGCGGTAGAGAAATGGCGATGGATGGGTTCGGTGAACTCTTCCTCGCGTTCGATCGGCGCTACGTTGATGCGGCGGTAATGACCCGCTTTGTCCTTGGTGAAATTGGTATTCCGCTGGCGGTCAGTACGCAGACGCTCGATGTCGATCTCCTGAATGACCATGGTGTTGCTGCGCTGGAAACGCTCACCTTCCTCCAGCATCGTGCCGTTCTCGGCGATGTATGTGCTACCGGAGAAAACCACGTCTGTGGTTGATTCGCCCACGCCCGAAGAGGTGTAGATATAGCCGCAGTGGACACGCGCCGACTGCTGGGTGATCATCTGGCGGCGGAAATGATGTTTGCCCACCAGACAATTGGAGCTGGAGAGATTGAAAATCAGTTCGGCTCCTTGGATCGAGAGCTGGGTAGAAGGCGGCAGCGGAGACCAGAGGTCCTCGCAGATCTCAATACCGAAGGTATAATTGCGGGTGGTGAAAAGAAGGTCCGTTCCGAACGGCACTTCCCCACTCCATATCTCTATTTTCGGAATACGCGGCGCAATGCCTCCGGGCGTGAACTCGCGCGCGGCACGACCGGAAGTGAACCAGCGCTTCTCGTAGAACTCGCCTGTATTGGGCAGGTTGACTTTGGGCACAATGCCCACGACCTCGCCATCGGTCATGACGAACGCGCAGTTGAAGAGGTCATTCTCCACCTGCAGCGGCGCACCCACCAACACGATGATCGCTTTGCCGCGCGTGTAGTCGCAGAGGCTCTCCAGCTCACGCATGGAGCTTTGCTGGAGTTGCTGGGTGAAGAACAGGTCGGCACACGTGTAGCCGGTGAGACTCAGTTCCGGAAAACAGATCACTTCCACGCCTTCAGCGATCGCTTCATCTATCTGTTGCTTGATTTGAGCGGCATTGAACGCGCAGTCCGCTACTTTCATGGTCGGTACAGCTGCCGCCACTCGAACGAATCCAAAGTTTGTATTCATATATTTACATATTTTGCGGTGCAAAGGTACAACTTTTTTTGCACATATCAAAATTTTTTCGTAATTTTGCAGCCGAATATGTCTAAACAACCTGCAATCATAGTTCCGGAAGGGTGCACAAAAGTGCTGCTGCATGCGTGCTGCGCGCCTTGCTCCAGCGCGATCGTGGAATGGCTGCTGGCTCATCAGATTGAGCCGGTGATCTATTATTTCAATCCGAATATCTATCCGCAAGAGGAGTATGAGATCCGCAAGAATGAGAGCAAACGGCATGCCGAAAGTTTGGGGATTGAGTGGATTGACGGGGACCGTTGGGCACATGCGGAATGGCTTCGGGCGGTAACGGGTCTGGAACATGAGCCGGAGCGAGGCAGACGATGCGAGGCATGTTTCTACCACCGGCTGTTCTATACCGCGCGGAAAGCGCAAGAGCTGGATATTCCGTTCTTTGCTACGACCTTGGCTTCCTCACGATGGAAGAATCTGGATCAAGTGAACGCCGCCGGAAAGCGTGCAGAAGAGATGGTGAACAAATATCCGGCGGACAGTGCTGTCCACGAGCCGGTGCATTTCTGGGCACAGAATTGGCGCAAAGACGGACTGCAAGAACGGCGCAACGAACTGCTGAAAGAATACCAATTCTACAACCAGCAGTATTGCGGGTGCGAATTCTCGTTCAAAGGTCTTATGTTATAGGCGCGATATTGCGCATGAATCGCTGCCAGAGCGTAGTCTTGGCTTCTTCCGGCGTGAGCAGATGGCAAAGCTGCAGGTCGGCTTCGAAGAGCTGCTTCAGGTGCTGCGCCATACCGCGGTCATAGAAGAAAGTATTGAGTTCGAAATCTATTCCGAAACTGCGGTAATCCAGATTCGTAGAGCCGATGCAAGAGAGGTAGTCGTCGCAAACAAAAGTCTTGCTATGGTTGAACTGTCCGCTACGGATCATCACCTTGACTCCTGCCTCCATCAAATCGGCATAATACGCATGGTTGATAGGGCGCATAATTTTCGTATCACATACCTCCGGAATCATTATTCGTACATCGACCCCTCGCGCTGCTGCGCTGCGCATGGCGTTGAGGAGCGACGGAGGCGGCGCCAGATAAGGGCTCTGGAACCACACGTATTTTACGGCATGGTGGAGCACCCATTCGTAAGCCGTCTGCAGCACGGGTTCGGGTGCCACGGGGTCGTCCGGCACAATCTGGGTGAAGAGCTGTTTCTCTTTCTGCGGAGCCCCTTTTTCGTCTTGCACCATGGGAAAGAACGTAACCAGATCCTTGTCCAGCCGCCCTCCCGCCGCCAGCCAAGTGTCCAGGAAAGCCACTTGCAATCCCGCCACCGCATCGCCAATGAGGCGTAAGTGGGTGTCCCGCCAGTAGCGGAAATAATTGGCGGTGATGTTCATGCCGCCCGTATAACCTATCCTGCCGTCTATCACCACTATCTTGCGGTGGTCGCGGTAACTCAGAGTCACCAGAAACTTCAGGAGCGAAAGTCCCGTGTTGCTGAAATTGACGACCTCCACTCCGGCACGGCGCATCAATTGGAAATAGATATTCGGAATAGGAAAATTACCTATGTTTTCGTTGATAAACCGCACTTTGACGCCCTCTCGCGCCTTTTGCATGAGCAGGCGGCGGACCGAACGGCTCTCCCGGTCAATACCGAAATGGTAATACTCCATGTGGATAGACTCTTTGGCATTGCTCAGATCACGCATGAGCAGATCGTACTTGCGTTTGCCGGAAGTGATGACTTCTACCTCGTCCGTTGTGCTGACTCCTAATCTCTCGTTGGCTGCCAGATACTGCGCTAACGGACGGAAATGTTCTTCTATGTCCGAGAGTTCCACCGCTCCGAAAAACAACTTTCTCAGTTGCTCCGTTCCCTCCGCCCGAAATCTCGAAAGGAAACGCTGGTGCCTGCGCTCATAGTTGCGCATGCTGCGCCAGTTGATGCCGAAAACGAGCCACAGCAGAAATACCATGACCAAGACAATGACCAATATTAAAAGTAAAGGGTGCATCAGTTGTTATTTATAACAAAAACTATACCAAAGCCCGTGTATTTTAATTTGGGAAACATGGTTTAGGTCGCTTGTAGTACCGCTTGAGTTATACTGCGGTTATACTACTAACATAATAATCACATAATAATAACATAATAATCACATAATAATATCATAATAGTTACAGCAGGCGCATAAAGTTGGTTAAGGTGAGTTAAGGGAGCGAATTATTACGAAAAAGTCACTTTTTTTTGGCAGAATAAAAAAAAAGCAGTATCTTTGCACGCTTGTTTATTAACAAAAATACTTATTTTTATTACGAAGAACAGTCTTTTTTTATTAACAAAAACACTTATTTTAGCGAGAGGACTATGCAAACCATACCCGAAAAACAACACCCTATCCTGTTTCAGGACCATATCAACCAACAGGGCGTGGTAGTAGTGGAAGTGGGTTCGATGCCGACAAAGGACCGTCCTTTTCAATCGGATAATCTGGTCATAGGCATGTGCACAGCAGGCACAGCCGCCTTTATGTACGACCTTCAGCCACGCCAGTTTGCACCACAAGACATAGGCGTGACGCTTCCGAACCATATATTCACATACAGTACCGTCTCTCCTGATTACCGCGCTACGCTCATCATCATCTCTCCGTCCATGTACAAGAGTATTATCCACCGCGAGTCATTCATCGACTACCAGAAATACCACCACCGTCCGGCACTCACTCTGACAGATGAGCAATTCATCAAAGTAAAAGACATCATCCGGGTGCTCCGCTATATCAGCGAATCAGCTCACCCTCGACGCAAAGAGGCACTGGGTAACCTATTAGATATATTGTTTTACGCGCTCACGCGCTACAGGGGCGAGGAGAAAGCGGAGAAAGTAGCCAACACGCGTGGTGAACAGCTATTCCGGATATTCTACGACCTGCTGCTGCAGAACTACAACAAACAGCACACCGCCATCTGGTACGCGGAGCAACTCAACCTGACAGCCAAATATTTCTCCGTTACCATCCAGCGCGCCACGGGCAAGACCCCCAGCGAGTGGATTTCCGAGATGCTTGTAGAGCAATCCAAGCGGCTTCTCTCCAACCGCAGAGACATGACCGTGCAGCAGGTAGCATACGAGTTGGGCTTCAAGGAAAACGCCACTTTCTGCTATTTCTTCAAACAGCAAACAGGAATGCGTCCTTCGGAGTTCAGGAAGAGTAACAAGATTATTTCTTAATATTATAATCGCATTTATTAGGAAAAAGGTATATTTTTTTGCTCGTTTCGTAAATTAAGTGTAACTTTGTACGATTTTTGCAGGTAAAAAGTCGAAAGTCGAAAGATAAAAGATATATGAAAAAGATTTTATGGTTAGTGCTGACGGTTGTCGGGATGGCAGCCTGCACGGAGTACAATGCGCCGACTAACAACAGCGGAACGACAGACAGCGGTTCCGGCGAAGCGAATGACACCACCAACAATGATGTCACCAACCAAGTCTGGTCTGACACCTTGTATATTTCATGGAGCGGAAGCGAAGCTACCGTGACCGGCGCAATTGACAGTATCACGGTTACGAACGAAAACGGCTATGTGACCATTAACTCGTCCGTGACACGGCTCATTACGTATGTGCTGAGCGGTAACGGAAACGGACAGCTGACGATCTACGGCGCGATCAAGCACCAGATTTTGCTGAACGGACTGACGCTGACTTGTTCGGACGGTCCGGCAATCAATAATCAATGCCATAAGAAATGTTACGTTGTGGTGAACGGTACGAACAGCCTGACGGACGGCAGCAGTTATGCATCTTCTTCAGAGGACCGCAAGGCGGCATTCTTCAGCGAGGGACAGTTGATCTTCTCCGGCAGCGGTAGTTTGACCGTCCAAGGCAATTACAAGCATGCCATCGCCAGCGACGACTACATCCATTTGACGAGCGAAGCCGGTACGTTTATGCTGAATGCAGCAAGCGACGGTCTGCATGCCAATGATGCACTGTATATCAGCGGCGGTAACACTTCGATTACCGCAGGCAGCGATGGCGTACAATGCGATTCGACAATCACCATTGACGGTGGCAAACTGACGATTAGTGCAGATGGCGACGGTATCCAGAGCGACACGACGAATATTGTCATCAACGGCGGAGAGATCACTATCAGCAAAGCCGGCGACAAAGGTATTGTAGCCTTTGGCGACATCACCATCACAGACGGTACGATCCGCGTGAACAGCGAATATAAATGTCTCAAAGCGGGCAAGAAAGAGAACAACACCGTAGTGAGCGCCGGCAGTATTACCATCTCCGGCGGCGATATACAAGCGATTTGCAGCGGAACTTCGTCGTCCGGCGGCAGAGGAGGTTGGTTTGCTCCTCCGAGTGGCGGCGGTCCCGGTGGCGGCGGCTGGGGAGGCGACAGTTCGTCCGACTCCAGCAGTCCCGAAGCGATCGAAGCCAAAGGTACAATCACGATCTCCGGCGGCTATGTCTATGCGCAGTCTTCGGACGATGCGATCAATGCAGGCGGCGATTTCACAGTCAGCGGCGGTTGCGTATGCGCCTACTCGACCGGCAACGACGGCATGGACGCCAACGGCAATATGTACATCAAAGGCGGTGTGGTCTATGCGATCGGTTCGTCCAGCCCTGAAATGGCGATTGATGCCAATTCAGAAGGCGGCAAGAAACTGTATGTCCAAGGCGGCACGCTTGTGGCAATCGGCGGTTTGGAAAGCGGCGCAAGTCTGAGCCAGAGTTGCTATCAGGCTTCCGGTAGCGCAAGTACATGGTATGCAATGAATGTGGGGAATGAGACGTTTGCCTTCAAGACCCCGAGCAGCAATGCCTCGAAGATCATTGTTTCCGGCGCAAGCACACCTACCCTTTACAAGAGTGTCACCGCGAGCGGAACGACTATTTTCAACGGCATGGGATATTATCCGGCAACGTACAGCGGCGGTTCGTCCGTCAGCCTGTCCACTTATAGCGCTTCGTCCGGCGGCGGAAGATGGTAAGAGAAGTGAGTTCTGTCGAGAATATATTAACTCAGTTTGAGCCGATCAGTCTGGCTCAGATGGAGAGCGTCAAGCTAATGAACCGCATAGATACCAAATATGCGGTGCCGCTCTCTTTGCTGCCGGCAATACTGGAAGCGGCGATGGCTGATTACTACGTCCAGGAGATCAACGGCAAGCGGATTGCCACATACGACACGATGTATTACGACACCGAGTCGCTGGATATGTATATCCGCCACCACGACCGCCAACTGGTGCGCCAAAAGATCCGCGTGCGGCAGTATGTGGACAGCAATCTGACTTTTCTGGAGATCAAACGCAAGAACAACAAAGGTCGCACCAAGAAGAAACGGATCGTCGTGCCCGATTTTGCTATCACAGCCGAGACGCCGTCTGTGCTCAAACATAAGAGAAGAGCAGACGAAGAGGTGACCGTAGAGAGTTTCATCAATACCAAAAGCCGCTACCGCTGGAGCGACATCAGCCCTCATCTATGGACTAAATTTCACCGTATCACGCTGGTCAACAAAGCCAAGACCGAGCGGCTGACCATAGACATGAATCTTGTCTGGGAAAACGTCGTTAGCGGCGAGAGCAAGACCTTTCCTGAGTTGGTGATTATTGAACTAAAACGGGATGGTAACGTACCCAGCCGGATGACGGATATCATGCTGAGTATGCGGGTTAAACCGCTGAAGATCAGTAAGTATTGTATCGGCACTGCGCTCACTACTCCCGGGCTTAAACGGAACCGATTCAAGAAGAAGATACGGAGTATTGTTAAATTGTTAAACAGTTAATTGTTAGATATGTTATTTCAAGTTGATTTAGCGAACCCCACGTTGGAGTTTCTGGAAAACGATCCTTCTATCGCAGAGCGTTTCGGCAGCAGCGATAGTATCTCGTATGTGATGCATTCCTTCGCCGACTGGCTCGGCGTAAGCGAGAACCTCATTACCATGCCACTCATGTTTCTGTTTAACCTATTGGTTTCATGGATATTGATCTACGGCGTGTATTACCGCTATAGCCGTCGCCGCGACTATTATGTGCAGTTTATGCTTTTCTCGTCCGGCATGTTTCTGCTGCTGTGGCTGATGCAGATTTTGGACATCCAGACGGGCTTTGTGCTGGGTCTATTTGCCATCTTCGGCATGATCCGTTACCGCACGGAGACCGTGCCAATACGCGAAATGAACTATATGTTCCTTATCATCGCCGTTTCAGTCATTAACTCGCTCAGTCTGAAAGCCGACGGGCTGGCATGGTATCTGTTACTGGTTGCCAACCTCATTATGATCAGCATGGCTTGGTTCTTTGAGTTATGGAACGGACATAAACGCGAATCCACGAAGATCATTTTGTATGAAAAGATAGAGAATATCAAGCCGGAGAACCGCGCTGCGCTCATTGCGGATCTGGAAGAGCGGACGGGTCTCAAAGTGGTAGATGTCGAAATAGGACATATTGACTTTCTGCGCGACGTAGCTTATATCAAAATGACTTATCCGCTGGAGAAAGGCAAAGTACATAACAGTATTGACCAAATAACGAAGTTCAAATAACAGATGAAACGATTTCTCCCTATATTACTCCTTATTATGTTCAGCACCGGCGCACGCGCGTGGAACTACAGCGAGACGATGAACTCGACCTCTCATAGCGCGCAGCTGCGTCTGGGAGCGGATGTACATTGGAGATGGAAGAGCGGTTTGGGTTTATCGCTCGATGAGGACCTGCGGTTCGACATGGTTAATTCAACGAGTCTGGAGACTACTGCAGGCACGACCAAGACGCTTTTAGGTCCCGATTTCAACAAGTCGTACACCACCCTCACGCTGAGTTACAAGCACCCGCAGTTCACTTATCTGAAGGCGGACGCAGGCTACGCACTCAAGCTAATGAAAAAAGATACTACGGCGGTGGAGAAGATCATGCGCCACCGTGTGTTCTTCGGTCTCACCGGCAGTTACCGGTATGAGAATTGGTCATTCTCACTTCGTGAGCGCTTCATGACAGAAATCCGGATGGGCGATATAGACTACCATACCGCAACCGGCTGCTATGAGCACAACCGCGCAGACTGGTATCTGCGGAGCAAGATCGAAGTAGCATACCATGCCGTGAGTAAACCGGTGAAGCCGTATATCTGGTGCGAGTTGGTCAACACACTGAATGCCAATGCATTGCAGCAATATTATGCAGGCAATAATCCTGCCAACGGCGGACATCAGTATATTCGCCGCGTGCGCACTTGCATCGGCGTAGTATGGCGGCTCACCAGACGCAGTTCACTCGATTTCTACTATCGGTTCAACTACGGCTACGACCGCGACATCAATGTCAAGCCGAAGAAACAGACGATCATTCTGACCGAGGAACGCGGTTTCCAGCACGCCATCGGCATTGCTTATTCGTTTAACGCCAGCCCGGATAGATAATTATGAAAAGGACAATATATTTTTTAGTATGCCTGCTGATAAGCAGTGCAGCTATGGCTCAGAGCCTGTTGACGCCTGAGCAATTAGCCAAACGTGAGAAACGCAAGAATCTCACCGTCAAAGAATGGAATACCGACAGCAAGACCAAGACTCGCTGGCTGGACCACATCAAAGTGTATGACGCGCAGGGACGCTGTATTGAGGAGATCGAGTATGCCTCGTACGGTCAGCGCAGTCGCGTAACAAGCAAGTATGACGATGTGACCGGAAAGGTAGTGGAAGAGGTTGAATACAACGACCGGAACAAACCTGTCCGCATCCGCAAATACGAATGGAACGCGGACGGCACCAAGGCGAAGCAGTACAACTATCTGCCGAACGGCAAACTATTCTCCGTCAAAGTATTCGAATACATCTTCAGCGATAAATAAATCGTTTATTACAGAGAGAGCCGCACAACACTGTGCGGCTCTTTCCTTTTTCCATTCATTTTCATCCTTCCATTACTCCTCCTCGCTCTGGGTAGCAGCATAAGCAGCGAGCAGTTTCTCCTGTACGTCTGCCGGAACAAGTTGGTATGAATTGAAGCTCATGGTGAAGGTAGCACGACCTCCTGTGAGAGACGAGAGCGTCGTCGAATAGGAAGCCAGCTCTTTCAAAGGCACTTGCGCTTTGAGGCGGGTGAAGCTCTTCTCTGTCTCCATTCCCATTACCATACCGCGGCGGCCGTTGATGTCGCTCATCACATCACCCATGATCTCCGACGGAACAAATACTTCGAGGTCATAAACCGGCTCCAGCACTTTCGGGTTCGCCTCTTTGAAGGCTTGCGCGAAGGCATTACGTCCGGCAAGACGGAACGAGATTTCGTTGGAGTCAACCGGGTGCATCTTACCGTCATAAATAATGACGCGCACGTCGCGTGCGTACGAACCGGTCAGAGGACCTTGCTCCATACGATCCATGATACCCTTTACGATAGCCGGGATGAAGCGTGCATCGATAGCACCACCAACGATGGAGTTGATGATGATCAGCTTACCACCCCACTCCAAGTTGATTTCCTGCTGGTCCTTAACGGAAACTTTGTATTCCTGGTTGCCGAACTTGTAGGTCTCTTTTACAGGCACGCCTTCCTCATACGGCTCTACGATGAGGTGCACCTCGCCGAACTGACCGGCACCACCGGATTGTTTCTTATGGCGATAGTCAGCACGCGCAGCCTTCGTGATCGTCTCGCGGTACGGGATACGCGGTTCGCTGAACTCGATCGGCATCTTGTCGTTGTTCTCCAGACGCCATTTGAGCGTACGGAGGTGGAACTCACCCTGACCGGAAACGATCATCTGGCGGAGCTCTTTGGATTGCTCAACGAGCCATGTCGGATCCTCCTCGTGGTAACGGGTCAGAAGTGCTGCCAGTTTCTCTGCGTCGGACTCGGTCACCGGCTTGATAGCACGGCGGTAACGCGGCTGCGGATAGTTGATCGGAGCGTACTGCAGGTCGCAGTCCTTTGCGTTCAGCGTGTTGCCCGTACGAGTGTCTTTCAGTTTCACGGTTGCACCGATGTCTCCTGCTGCCAGCTCATCTACCGGCACGCGGATTGAACCTGCCACCTGGTAGAGCTGGGAGATACGCTCTTTCGAGCCACGCTCCATATTCTGCAAGTCGTCGCCGTTGTGAACAGTACCTTGCATTACGCGGAAATAGTTCACTTCGCCGATATGCGGTTCCACAGAAGTCTTGAAGACGTAGAGGCTGGTCGGAGCGGAAGCGTCCGGACTGATTTTCTCGCCGTCAACGGTCGGATAGCTGAACTGAGAAGGACTCGGAGCCATTCCGTTGAGGAAATCCATCAGACGGCGGACACCCATATCTTTCAGACCCGAGCAGCAGATCACCGGGTACATCGAACCATCCGCATAAACGGATTTGAGTCCCTGCATGATCTCCTCGTCGGTCAGACCTTCACCGAGGAACTTATCCAGCAGCGTCTCATCAGCCTCTGCAGCCGCTTCGGAGAGTTGCGAACGCATCTCCTCAACACGGTCTGCGTACTCAGCAGGAATATCCTTGAGTTCAGGTGCACCACCTTCTGCCTTCCACACCAGCATCTTTCCCTTGAGGACATCAATGACTGCATTGAAGCCTGCTCCGGCGTTCACCGGGAACTGTATCAAAGTACATTTATTGCCAAAGTTCTCTTTCAGTTGGTTAAAGGTGCGCTCGAAATCTGCGTCCTGATGGTCGCATTTATTGATGACGAATGCCAGCGGCTTTTTAGCATGCTCCACGAGACGGAAGTTATTCTGGGTTCCGACCTCTACACCGCCGTTAGCGGAGAGAACGATGAGCGCCGAACCGCACATCTGCAGCGCAGCCACGGTACCGCCGCAAAAATCGTCACTACCTGCGCAGTCAATGATGTTCAGTTTCTTGCCCTCAAACTCGATGTTACAAACCGTAGAGAAGACCGAATATCCATACTCCTTTTCAACCGGGAAATAGTCGCACACGGTGGATTGCGCTTCAATCGTACCGCGGCGTTTGATCACCCCGCTCTCGAACAACATCGACTCCATAAGGGTCGTTTTACCGGATCCCGAACCGCCCAACATAGCGACGTTCTTGATCTCATTTGCTTGATAAACTTTAGCCATAATTGTATTATTTTAAGGTGTTATAATAATGTCTTTCGCTGGTTGCGCTTGCGTTTTGCTAACTCAACTTGGCAAAATCGGGGGCAAAGATAGTACTTTTTTTTGAATTATGCAAGAGTAAGGTGCATTTTTAGCTAAAATTCTTCCGCTATCGTCATACTTAGGGGTGCTGAATAACCTAGGTATAACCTAGGTATCACCTAGGTATCACCTAGGGTTGACCCGAAGGATAGAGGATGAAGGTTAAAGGTTAAAGGTTAAAGGGTAAAGGGTAAAGGAAAAAATAATAAAAAAAACGAAGAATATTTGCGTATATGCAATTTTTGTAGTATCTTTGCAGCACAAATCGAAAGAAGGGAAATCAAAAGAACAAAAGAAGAAAACCAAAAGAAATCATAAGAAATAATCAAAAAATAAATACTATGAATCGAGACACGGAGATTTTTGACGTCATTCAGCGGGAACGCGAACGTCAGATGAAAGGCATTGAGTTAATCGCCAGCGAGAATTTTGTGAGCGACCAGGTCATGGAGGCCATGGGCAGCGTGCTGACCAATAAATATGCGGAGGGCTATCCCGGACACCGCTATTACGGCGGTTGCGAGGTGGTCGATATTGCGGAGAACATCGCCCGCGATCGTCTCAAAAAGCTGTATGACGCCGAATATGTGAACGTTCAGCCGCACAGCGGCGCACAAGCGAACATGGCGGTTTTCATGGCGTGTCTCAAAGCAGGCGACACGTTCATGGGTCTCAACCTGAGCCACGGCGGACACTTGAGCCACGGTTCGGCTGTCAACTTCTCCGGTCTGATGTTCAACGCCATCGGTTATGATCTGAAGGAAGAGACCGGACGGGTCAATTACGACGATCTGGAGATGAAAGCGCGCACGCATAGACCTAAATTAATAATCGCGGGCGCGAGCGCGTACAGCCGCGAGTGGGACTACGCGCGCATCCGCCGCGTGGCGGACGAGATCGGCGCGATCTTCATGGTCGATATGGCGCACCCGGCAGGTCTGATTGCAGCCGGACTGCTGGAGAACCCGCTCAAACATGCGCATATTGTCACTTCGACGACCCATAAGACCCTGCGCGGACCGCGCGGAGGTATCATTCTGATGGGCAAAGATTTCGACAATCCTTGGGGCAAGACGACTCCGAAAGGCGAGATCAAGAAGATGAGTGCTCTACTCGACTCCGCCGTCTTCCCGGGCACACAAGGCGGTCCGCTGGAGCACGTGATCGCCGCGAAAGCCGTTGCTTTCGGCGAAGCGCTGACAGAGGAGTTCAAGATTTACCAGAAGCAAGTGAAACGCAACGCGGCTGTGATGGCGCAAGCGTTCATGGACAGAGGATACAAAGTGATCTCCGGCGGCACAGACAATCACTCCATGCTCATCGACCTGCGCACCAAATTCCCGGAGTTAACCGGCAAAGTAGCGGAACAAGCACTCGTTTCGGCGGATATTACGACCAACAAGAACATGGTTCCTTTCGACAGCCGTTCCGCGTTCCAGACCTCCGGTCTGCGTTTCGGCACACCCGCCATCACCACCCGCGGACTGAAAGAAGACCGGATGGAGTGGATCGTAGAGTTAATCGACCGCGTGCTGCAGTCTCCTGCAGACGAGGCGGTGATCAAGATGGTTCGGGAAGAAGTGAACCGCGAGATGATGCAACATCCGCTATTCGTGTGCTAACTTGCGATAGTGGTTGGGAGTCATCTTCAGATGCTTCTTGACATACTGACTGAAGAAACTGGCATTTGGGAACGCCATCAGTTTCGCAACCTCGCGAATAGGAATCGTGGTATTCTGCAAGTAATGTTTCAGTTCGGATATTGTGATATCTGAAATCCATTCGCTTGCGGTCTTGCCACTCTTAGCTTTGCAAACCTCCGATAGATATTTCGGCGAGATATCCAGTTTCTTGGCAAACCATTGCACCTCGCGCTCATGCGGATGCTCCTGGAGCAAATGGATGAACTCGTGGAAAAGGTAATCGCCTTGGTTGATAGCAAGACGCGGGTTTTCGAAACTGGACGAAACAGCCAACTTATCCATATAATTGAGCAACTCCATCATAGCCCCTTTGGCGATGAGACGCAAGATCTGGCGACGGTAATCGGATAGACGATCCTGCAACTGAAGCGTCAGCAGATGGAAATAGGTGTCAAAGAACTCCGTGCTGATAGGGTTAATATGGAAAATCGGATTACGCTTGATATACTCCTGTTTCGCCCACCAATTAGGCTCAACACGCATGTGGTCATACATGATCTGCTCATAAACCGAGGCATCAATGGTTACCTGCTTGAACGTGAAATCATCGGACATCTCATAGGGACCGAGCGGTTGCGTAAAATCCGGAATACGAACGAATAAATCGCTTTTTCCGATACGTATCATCCCGCCCCGATAATATACATCAATGTATCCGCCCGTGCACAAAATAATGGACATTGTGGAAGATGAAGTGGTGCGTTTTTCCCGACATTCGCGGAAACCTTCTTTCTCGTCAGTAATAAAAATTAAATCTGTAAATAGGGTCATGTGCGTAAGTATTTGTTAATAAATAATGTAACTCATAGGATTATTGTTTGCTATTTTTGGGGCAAAAGTACTATTTTTTTTCGAAATGCACAAATTTTTAACATTTTTTTTGCAAAATTCAATAAAAAAGAGTAATTTTGTAGCCAAAATATTAATAACGATATGAAAAAGAGCTTATTTTTCGCGCTAATAGCGCTGTTAATGATGAGTTGCAGCAAGGGCAACGAACGCCTCTTGACCTCGGCAACGGGAAGTATCTACGAGTGTCTGGTGGTCAGTTCGGGTTCGGTCAAAGCGCCGGTATGCGACCTGATGAGCGCAGACATGTACGGTTTGCCTCAGATGGAGCCGTATTTCACAGTTTCTCACGTAGCCCCGTCTCAGTTTGATGATTTCTTGAAATCATCGCGTAATGTGCTGATTATTGACATCGACGAGCACAAATACACCCAGACAAAGACCATTCGCACACGCGATGCATACTCCAAACCGCAAGCTCTGGTGCGTATCCAAGCGCCGAGTGACGAAGCGTTTTTGAGTTATTGGAACGAACACGGGAAGGCGATCCGCGAGTGGTTTGTGCAGGAAGAGTTAGCGCGCCAGATACGTTTCTACCATGCCAACACCTGCAAAGAGGCACGCGCAGCGCTCAACAAACAGGGCTACGACATCCTCATTCCGGAGGACTATATGTTCATTGAAAGTAAAAAGTTAAAAGTGGAGAGTGAAACGGATTCGGTGGAAGTCGTTTGGGCTTGCAACAACAAGGGTCCCATGCGCAAAGACATCCTCGTCTATAGTTTTCCGTACACTTCCCAAGAGCAGTTCTCCAACGAAGCCATCATCGCGCTACGCAACGAGGTCATGGGGCAACTCGTGAGCGGACAAGTAGAAGGCAGCCACATGGGAACCGAGACCAAACATTTCCCGCCGATGAGCCGCTATGTATCGGCGCTGCGGGACAGTATAGGCGGTTTCTATGCCGTGGAGACACGCGGTCTATGGAGACTCGAAGACGGCGAAGCGATGGGTGGTCCGTTTGTGTCTCTGACACGCCTGGACCAAGTGAACGGACGCGTGGTAACTGCCGAAGCTTTCCTCTTTGCTGCGGGTCAGAAGAAACGCAATGCTTTGCGCCAGCAGGAAGCTATCCTTTACACGCTTAAGATGCCGAACGAGCGCTGATGGCTTTCCACCGCCGGAGACCGTAGAGGCAGTTGGCGCACCAGAACAGATATTGCGCCGCCATGCAATAATCGCCGGCTCGCAACCATAGCGCGACACTCAACACATCGACCGCCAGCCAGATAAACCAGTGCTCGCGGTACACAAGAATCATCAGTACCTGCGCAACCAGCGCGGGTATTGTTGTGAAAGCGTCTAAATACGGCTGGGTGTCGTCCGTCCAAGCAGATAACCCCCACCCTGCCAGCCAAGAACCGACCAACGTTGCTGCTGCGATAAAAAGAATCGTTCGAAGCGGCAAAGAGCGCGGCATAACAAGGCGTTTGTCGGAAGAACCGTCTTCCGGTTTTCTAAGCCGCCGTTTCCATACATAGACGCCGTAGATCATCGTGACGAAATAATAGCCGTTGATGGCTATCTCGCCGTAGAAACGCTGGGTGTAACAGAGATACGTATAGGTGAAGACTTGCGCGAAACCGAATGCGAAAGTCATAATCTTTCCTTGCGCCGTGAGACAAACGGAACAGACGCCCAGGCATCCGCTCAGGAGCGAGAGCCATGTGTCATGGGGCATGAAGGCATAAGTCAGCATTTGGATCAGCAGACCCAATGCCATGAACGAGTAATCGTACCATTTGTTGTCCAACCGGTGAGTTCTCTCCATCACTTTTTCGTTACCACTTTGATCAGTTCCTTCGGCTTCGCCTGCATCTGCTCTACCGCTTGGTAATCCCACTCTTCCTCGAAATCCCAATTGGACTTGGTCTGTATCTTACCGGGGAAATAATAGATGGCTTCCGGCTGGCGATGGTTCTCCCACGATCCGGTGGTCCATTTACCGTCGCCGTTTTCATCCAGATAGAGGCGCATATAGTACGTGTCGGGTTTGAGGTATTGGAAGAACGCCCCTTCCTCCGTTGCCGGCAGTTCGCGCACCACTTGGTCTTTGCTGTCCAAGATCTGAATACGTGCTTGCGGGACAAAAGGCTTCAGTTTGACGCGGAGCGTAGAGTAATCCGCCGGCGTCTTGACCGTCAGAGCATAAGTTCCCGCTATATGGCTTACTCCATACACATCCGTCAACGCCCCGCTGTCGAGACGCAGTTCGTAGTCCTCGCCCGCATTCAGGTCTGCCCTAAAAAGCAATTTCATCGGCAAAGTGTCGTACGGCATGATCTCAAAGGGAACAGGTGTATAGACCGTGTCCCGGCGGAGGAAGAGATGGATCGAGTCGATCGCTATATCCCGTATCGGCGTTGTGCAACTCAGGCTCAGCGTGTCGTATAGTTCAAATCCCTTTCGGGCATTGGATTTCAGCTCCAGACGGCGGTTGCGGTTCTTTCTGTCCAGTTGCTCTTTCGCTTTCGCGGTCATCCTTGGCGCACGCCAAACAGCGCGCAGCGTATCGGTGTACCACTCGAGGTCCAAGACGCTGTCCGTCCGACGGTAACGCGCTTCGAGGAAAATCGAATCCTGGCGGATAGCAACACTATCCGTGAGCCAGAGCGTCACCGTATCGCGTCTGTCGGTATAGACCATGTGTATATAGGGCGTCGGATCCACCCACGCGGAGTCGTTCTTGGTCGAATCGACCTCCGACGGACGCATTGCGCGCCATGAGAGCACGCTGTCCGGCGAAGAGGAGAAAAGCAATCTAATACGATGCTGCTCGTCGCGCAAGGTGCGCTGGAGGTATAGTTTCTCCTGCGCTTCCTTGAAGAGGAACAGCCTGCCTTCCACTATTGCCGCACTATCGGCTGTATCCCTCGGAGCAACCGTCACCTCTTCGTCCGCAAAAGCCATCGCTTCGCCCGGCGTCAGGCGGTTATCGCGACTGAAATCGTCCACCGCATAGAGTTTGTACTTGCCCGGATGGATATTACCGATGCGGAAATAACCCGTTGAGTCCGTCTTGGCGATTCGTAGGAAGGGTTGCTTGGTCAACGCGAAATCCGACAAATCGCGGTGAATGCCGACCAGAATACCCTGCATGGGATTCAGCGTCGCCGCGTCATAGACCATTCCGGTGTACTCCAGCGTATCAATCTCGTCGCCCGTAGAGAAATAGAACGAGAAACCATGCAGCGGCACGCGTTCGCGGAAATCGCACACGGCATCGCCGAAATCGATGGTATAAGTCGTGCTGTCGCGCAGCGAGTCTTGAAAATTGATAATCAGCCTCTTACCTCTCGCCCGCACGTCCGGCGCGTTCTGCTGGGGCGGCGACATCAACAGGTTGCCGGCTATATTATTGAGTTGGATATATTCGTCGAAAGTGACCTCAATGCGTTTGTCCTTGAAATTCAGCGCACCGATCTCAGGCACCGAACGCAGAGGAACAGGCGGAATAGAATCTTTCGGACCGCCTTGCGGACCGATTCCTCGGTTGGCACAACTCGCCAAGATCGCGATCGTTGCCAGACAATATATCGCTTTGCGCAGATTGCCTATTCTCATCCTATAAGGTGCGCAGGTCATAACCCTGCGACTGCAAAAATTCTATTACTTGCGGTAAGACCGCTAACATCCGTTCGTTCGATTTGAGCGAATCGTGAAAATTGATGATACTCCCCGGACGCACGTCGCGTTTCACCCGCGCGAACATTTGTTCGGGCGTGACGCGCTTGTCATAATCCCGCGTCAGAATATCCCAATAAATAATCCGATAGCCTTGCTTTGTCAAGGCTCGCCGCTGCCAGATCCAAACCTTGCCGTACGGAGGTCTGAAGAGCTTGGTCTCCTTGGGAAACTTCTCCACATTCGCCATATACTCCTTCAAGGAGCATTTCCATCCTTTCAGGTGGTTATAGGTATGGTTGCCGATGGCATGACCCGCTTTCACGACCTGCTCATACACCTCCGGATGTTTGTCTATGTTCTCGCCCACCATGAAGAACGTCGCCTTCACGCCGTAGCGGTCCAGAATCTCCAGCACTTTCGGCGTCACCTCCGGAATAGGACCATCGTCAAAAGTGAGATAAACCGCCTCCCCCGTACGGAAAACACCGTACGGGAAGAGACGTTGCCATATATCGCGCACTTTTACCACGCGAGCGAAGAAGCGCCAAGGATAGCCGCATCGCTGTCCTTAAGCACCGAGATAGATACAGGTATTTTGCCCTTCCAAATCGGCATGA
The DNA here is from genome assembly GCA_902765485.1 of uncultured Bacteroidales bacterium. GTDB lineage: Bacteria > Bacteroidota > Bacteroidia > Bacteroidales > Paludibacteraceae > Colicola. Next base: position 8,460 of record CACWZZ010000014.1, on the reverse strand, counting down.
GGTTTTCATCCAACGCCTCGCGGATCGGGTCCATGATCCAATGTCCGGACTTGGTCAGACCGCCGAAGAGGATAATTGCCTCCGGCGAAGAGAAATGAACGAAATCCGCCAGTTTCTCTCCCAGCAGACGTCCGGTGTAATCGAAGATCTCTTTGGCTACCAGATCGCCCTTTTCTGCGGCGTCAAACACATCCTTGGACGTGATATGATCGATGTCCTCCACTTGACGGAGAAGCGTCGGCTGGGTGGTCGAAGTGACAATCTCTTTCGCCGTGCGAGCCACACCGGTAGCCGAAGCGTACGCCTCGATACAGCCCTTCTGGCCGCAACCGCAGAGACGTCCGTTGCCGGAATGGTCCACCTTGCAGTGACCGAGTTCGCCTGCGAAGCCGTCATGTCCGTAGAGCAACTTGCCGTCGATGACGATACCCGATCCGACACCCGTTCCGAGCGTAATGACGATGAAATTCTTCATTCCGCGTGCCGAGCCGTAGATCATCTCGCCCTGCGCCGCAGCATTGGCGTCGTTGGTGATGGTACATTTGACGCCCATCCGCTCGCTGATGAGTTTAGCCAGCGGCACAACGCCCTTCCACGGCAAGTTCGGAGCCTGCTCGATACAGCCCGAATAGAAATTGGCATTCGGCGCACCGCAACCCACTCCCACTATATCGCTCATCGACAGACCTTCGTCCGCCACCAGCCGTTTCATTCCCTCGCAGAGCACGTCGCAGTACTCGTCGATATTGGGATAATTAGGCGTCGGAATCGAGTTCCAACGAAGCACTTTACCTTCATCATTTACCAAACCGAACTTGGTACCCGTTCCGCCCAAGTCGATACCTAAAGCATACTTTTTCATGGTTAATCAATTTTAATATCTTTGTTTACATTTTTGCTTCCCCAGATTGCGTAGAAGAGGATATAAGCCACGCCGAAGATGGGCACGATATAACTGAGCAGGCAATCGTGCGCCGCGATCACACTCTGGATATACGGCACGATACCACCACCGACGACCATCATCATAAAGATTCCGGACGCCTTCGCAGTATATTTACCTAATCCCTCAGTAGCCATATTGAAGATCGAACCCCACATCACAGAGGTGCACAGACCGCAGAAGACAAGCAGCGTAGAAGCCAGCGGTACTGCGATCACTTGACCCTGAACATAGGTCTTCGCCATGATACTGTCGCCGATCAGCATAGCAGCCACCATCAGCGCGATCGCTACCGACGCAACACACATCACCATCACACGGCTGCTCACTTTACCACCGATGGCAGAACCGATGAAACGACCGATCAGCATCAAAATCCAATACCGTCCTGCGATCAAACCTGCTGCCGCAAAACCAACCCGCGGAGTCAGATACGAAATGAGCGTTGCCGGAATACCGACCTCTACACCCACATAGAAGAAGATCGCAATCACACCCAGCGTCAGATGACGGAAAGACCACGGGCTGCGTTCGTAAGTCACTTGCTGACCTGCACCTGCTGGCTCGGCAATCGGTGTGACGCGGATGACGAAATAAACAAGGGCAAACACCGCCATCGCTATATAAAGCACTATATTCACATCGTCTATCTCTTTGCCGGCAAGGCTCTCGCCTACTATCGAACCGACCAACATCGGCGTCAGCGCACCGGAAAGCGAGTTGATCGTACCACCAATGAGGTTCAGCTGGTTTCCGCGGTTGCCCCCGCCTCCCAAGAGGTTCAACATCGGGTTCACCACCGTGTTCAGCATGCACACGCAGAAACCGCCGAAAAGCGCTCCGACGAGGTACACAACGAAACTGTCCAGCACACCACTCATCCATTGAAAACCGATGCCGATAAAGCCAAGAGAAATAGCTGCCAAAGCGGTGCTCTTGTATCCGCGTTTCGCCAAAATGTTTCCTGCCGGAATACCCATAATCAGGTATGCCAGGAAATTGAACAGGTTACCCAGCATACCCATTCGCTCAGCCTGAGCCGGGTCTTCAAACGATGCACCCCAGATCTTACCCACCGGAGCTGCCAAATTGGTGACAAAAGAGATCATTGCGTAGAGGAACATCATCGCAACAATCGTGATAATTGTCAGAGATTTGTTTTGTTGTTTTGTTTCCATAATATTAAATTGTTTTTATTTTGTTGTAAAATCCTTTCAATCGGCTGACGTCGCGCTGACGTCGCGCTGCGACCGCTTACTTTAAAACTCGCTTCAAAAAGCGCAACACGCGCTCGTGCATGTGCTTGGCGTTGTTGCCTTTGCGCAGGAAATGATTGTCGTCCGGATAGAGCTGCATCTCGAATTGCTTGTCAGCCTTCACCAGCGCGTCAAAATACTGCATCGCGTGCTGCACATGCACATTGTCATCGCCCGTTCCGTGAATAATAAGCACCTCGCCGCTCATGTCCTCCACATGGTTCATCAGCGAAGCCTCTTCATATCCGCGCGGATTAACCTGCGGACGACGCATATAGCGCTCTGTATAAGCACTGTCGTATAATTTCCAGTCGGTCACCGGCGCGATCGCCACACCCGCTTTGAACGGATGTCCCTTGGTGCTCATCGTCATCAGCGTCTCATATCCGCCGTAACTCCAGCCGAGGATTGCCATTCTGTCCGCGTCTATCTCCGGACGCTGACCGATATAGTTCGCTGCAGCAATCAGATCCTCCGCTTCCTTGATTCCCAAGCCCATATACGTCTCGTTGCGCCAAGCACGACCACGGCAGTCACCGCCGCGGCTGTCCACGATCAGCACAGCGTAACCTTCTTCTACTAACGCATATTCGAACCGTTTGCGCCAACGGTTCAACACCCGCTGACTCGCCGGTCCCGAATAGTGCATCACCACCAGAGGTCTTTGTCCTTGGTCCTTGGTCACTTTGTCGCTTATCATCAGCATCGCTTCCAACTCCTGACCCTTGCCGTTCGGGATCGTCATCAGTTCCGGTTCAGGCAGACCGTTCGATTGCCATGCCTCAGCCAGCGAATCATTGCTCAGCAGCACTTCCCCACCCTTAAGGGGTGAAGAGCTCTGCTCGATCGAGCGTCCTGTGGACGGTCGTAGAACTCCCGGGGAGAGGGTTTTATACAATGTATATCGGTTCGGAGTCTCAAAACTCTGGTAGCAGTCGATCATCTTCTTGCCGTCTGCGCTGAACCGCGCGCTGTGCATGCCTTCGCCTTCCGTCAGCTGAATGCTGACAGCTGATTTCTGAAGGCCCACTGCATAAATCTGCCTTGTGCTCGGCGTCGGAGCGGCTTGATAATACAGCATCTGCGCTTTCTCGTCCACGGCATACAGCGCGGTCACATCCCGCTCCTCCGGCGTCAGCGTTCGCTGCTCGATCCCTTGCGCGTTATAGAGGTAAGCACGCCTCCAACCGTCTTTCTCGCTCAGCACAATGATCCTTCCGTCGCTCAGCCATTTCCACTCGTCGAACAGGCTGTAATCCACGAAATAGTTCTTGCTTTCCTCTTTGTACAGCAGGTTCGAAACAGTCGATTTGGCATTGCACGCAAAGACCTCCATCTTTGTCTGGTCTCTGTTCACGCGCAGCACAATCAGTTCCCCGCTCTCCGTCCACCGCAACCGCGGGAAATAATAATCTGAATTCTGATGGTTGACTTCTGAAAACTGAATGTTCACAATCCCTTTCGTCGCCACGTCATAGACGCAAACGCTCGCTTTCGCATTGGCACAACCGGCTTTCGGATAGCGCAGGCTCTCCAAGACGGGATACTGCGTCTCCAGATAAGTCTGCCAACTGAACTCCGGCACGTCCGTCTCGTCCAGCCGTATAAACGCCAGTTGCTTCGAATCCGGACTCCAAGCGAACAACGCCGTGGTGGCAAACTCCTCCTCGTACAGCCAGTCCGCCACACCGTTGATGATCTCCGTGTTCTCGTCCTTCGTCACCGCCACTTCGGTGCCAAAATCGAGTTTGTGGACATAGAGGTTATTGCCTTTCGCAAAAGCCACATACCGTCCGTTGGGACTCATCACCGCGTCGCGCACCTTGACCTCTTCGCCCTTGAACATCCCTTCTCCCAGGCGCTTACGGGTGTGCCGCATTGTGTCATATACAAACCATTCCGCTACCTGCGAATGGCGGAAAATCTGCTCCTCGTTCTCGCGCTCCAGCCTATACCGCGTACTTGGTACTTTGTCACTTTGTACCTTGTCACTTTGTACCTTGTCACCTTGTACCTTCAAAATGCTGTCCTGCTCCGCGATAGAAAGCGTTTTCGCATTGTATTCGCCTGCCAGAATGGCCGGCAAAACCGATAATATCAGTAATAATTTCATCTTTTCACATTTTTTGGCGTGCAAAATTACAAAAAAATCAGCATATACCAAACCGCGAAAAACAATTTGCCAAATAAATTATGCAATTTGCTGTTTTTTTATAAAAAATGAACGCGTGCGCTTGCGTATATGGAAAAGATTTTGTAATTTTGCAGGCTTTTTATTGCGGGCAATCGAGATACCGATTTATCGGAATACCGAAAGAACAAAACAAATCAAACTAAATAACTAACAATTTTATGCAACAAATCAAACTGAAACGTGGTTTGGACATTCCTTTCGAGGGACCTGCGGCAGAAACGCTGGGTAGCGTGCGCCGTCCGGAGGTCTTTCATATTGTGCCCGACCATTTCGCCGGTGTCACGCCCAAGCTGGACGTGCATGAAGGCGATCTCGTGAAAGCCGGTTCACCGCTCTTCCACGACAAAGCGTTTGAGCAGATGCTGTTCACGTCCCCTGTGTCGGGCAAAGTCGTGGCGATCGTCCGCGGCGAGCGACGCAAGGTGATGTCGATTGACATCGAGGCAGACGCTACCGTTCAGTACGAGAAGTTCGACACCGCAGGCGATGTGAAGGAACTCCTTCTCAAGTCCGGTCTCTGGGCGCTCATCAAGCAGCGTCCGTACGACTGCATTGCATTGCCGAACAAGACTCCTCGTGCTATCTTTATCTCTACGTTCGACACGGCTCCCGTGGCTCCGAACTATGAGTGGGTTCTGAAAGGTCAGCTGCCTACCCTGCAGGCTGCCGTAACCGCCCTGAGCCAACTGGCTCCGGTGTTCGTCGGCATCAAGGGCGGCGCGAAAGCGACCGAATTCCGTGAGTTGAAGGACTGCACCCTCTATGAGGTCTTCGGTCCGCACCCTGCGGGTAACGTGGGCGTACAGCTCAACAACCTTGCGCCGCTGGCGAAGGGTGAGACGGTCTTCACCGTCAACATCCAGGACCTCGCTATCATCGGCCGTCTCTTCCAGAAAGGTATCGTTGATTACCAGAAGAAAGTGGCGCTGACCGGTCCGTTGGCGTACGGCAAGCAGTATTACAACGTCCTGCCGGGTATGCCTGTGTCGGCTATCCTGACGAGCAACGTACACACCGAGTGCCCCTGCCGTTATGTAGCAGGCAACGTGCTCTCCGGACGCCAGATCAGCCTCGACGACATCATCTCCGTCTATGACAACCAGTTCACGGTGCTGGACGAAGGCTCCGAGAACCACGAGTTCATGGGCTGGATGCTGCCGCGCTTCTCGTCGTTCCATTTCGGCAAGACCGACCCGGCTGCCATGCTGGACAACCGTTTCACCCGCTGGCTCTTCGGCAAGAAGCACTACCAGTGGGATGCGCGCCTGAAAGGTGGTCGCCGCGCGATCATCGTATCCGGCGAGTACGACAAGGTTTTCCCGATGGACATCTACCCCGAGTACCTCATCAAAGCTATGATTGCCGGCAACATTGACAAGATGGAAGCCCTTGGCGCATATGAGGTGGCTCCCGAAGATTTTGCGCTCTGCGAGTATGTCTGCACCTCCAAAATGCCGCTGCAGGCGATCGTTCGCGAAGCGTTGGACAATTTAAGAAAGGAGATTGAGTGATGGAATGGTTATATAGAAATTGGAAGAAGTTCGGCAAGAACTTCGAGGAAGGCGGCAAGTTGAACTGGCTCAGTTCGTTCTACGACGCTTTCGATACCTTCCTCTTCACGCCCCAGACTACCGCCAAGCGTCTTGGCACGCATATCCATGACGGTTCGGACAGCAAGCGTACGATGATTATTGTCGTGCTGGCTCTGGTTCCGGCGCTGCTCTTCGGTATGTTCAACGTAGGTTACCAGCACCTGCTGGCTACGGGCCAACTGGCAGCCGGCATGACTGCGGCTCTCTGGTGGAAAGCGTTCGGTTTCGGCTTCTTGGCTGTACTGCCGTATATCATCGTGAGCTACGTAGTCGGTCTGGGTATCGAGTTCACCGTAGCGCAGATCAAGCACGAAGAGGTAGCCGAGGGTTTCCTCGTCACGGGATTCATCATTCCGCTTATCGTGCCGATCAACACGCCGCTGTGGCAGGTAGCGATAGCAACGGCTTTCGCGGTCATCTTTGCCAAAGAGGTGTTCGGCGGAACGGGTTATAACATCTTCAACGTAGCGCTGATCACGCGTGCGTTCCTCTTCTTTGCTTATCCGAGCCACATGACCGGTGACGAACCGTTCGTGCGCACCGGCGGCACATGGGGCTGGGACGGCGGTCACGCTATCGTAGATGGTTTCTCGGGTGCTACTCCGTTGACCCAGATGAGCACCGGCTCTGCCGTAGAACTCGGTTTCTGGGACCTCTTCAACGGTCTGATTCCGGGTTCGGTGGGCGAGACTTGCTGCTGGGCTATCCTGCTCGGCGCATGTCTGTTGCTGGCTACCGGCGTAGCGTCTTGGAAGACGATGCTGTCTGTCTTCGTCGGTGGCGGTCTCACCGCTTGGCTCTTTAACATGTTCGGCTCCGAGGCTAACCTCGCAGCGCAGTACCCGTGGTACATGCACCTCGTTTCCGGCGGTTTCGCTTTCGGTGCTGTCTTCATGGCTACCGACCCTGTGACTTCCGCCCGTACCGAGTGCGGTAAGTATATCTACGGCTTCCTCATCGGTCTCGTAGCAGTCCTCGTGCGCGTCCTCAACCCGGGTTACCCCGAGGGAATGATGCTCGCTATCCTGCTCATGAACGCCTTTGCGCCGCTCATCGACTGGTGTGTCGTACAAGCAAATATTAATAAACGTGCTAAAAGGGAGGCGAAGCTATGAAACTGAATACGAACAGTAATCTCTATACCTTCATCTATTCAGCGGTGATGGTAATCATCGTAGCTGTGCTCTTGGCGGTTGTCAGCCAGGCACTCGCTCCGAAGCAGCAGGCGAACATCCTGCTTGACAAGCAGAAACAGATCCTCGGTGCGCTCAAGGTGGACTACTCCGCCGGCAACCCCGCAGAGATCTACATGGTGCTTGTCAACGACACGCTGACCTACGGCGACAAAGAGGTTTACGTAGCTGACCTGAATGGCGAGACCAAATACATCCTGCCGCTTTCCGGTAAGGGTCTTTGGGGCGGCATCGGCGGTTACCTCGCACTCGATGCGGACAAGAACACCATCTATGGTGTCAACTTCAACCACGAGTCCGAGACCCCGGGTCTGGGTGCCAAGATTGTAGAACTGCCGTTCCGTCAGCAGTTTGAGGGCAAGCACATCCGCAATGCGGCTAACGAAGTCGTTTCCGTGGCTGTGCTCAAAGCCGGCAAGCATGCCGACGGACAAGAGCAGGTAGATGCCATCTCCGGTGCTACCATCACCTCGTCCGGCGTTAGCACCATGCTCGAAGTGAACCTCGGCGAGTACGCAGAGTTCTTAAATGAAATGTCAAATGACAAATTACAAATCACAAATGAAGAGGAGGCCGAGTTATGATTAGTCAGAAAACGAAGGACACCCTTCTGGGTCCTCTTAATGCCAATAACCCTGTCGTAGTGCAGATCCTCGGTATCTGTTCGGCTCTCGCCGTAACGGTCCAACTGAAGCCTGCCCTCGTCATGGGTATCGCCGTGACGATCATCGTCGCCATGGCCAACGTCATCGTGTCGCTTATCCGCAACACCATCCCGATGCGTGTACGTATCATCGTGCAACTCGTGGTGGTAGCGGCGCTCGTGACACTCGTCAGCGAGATCCTCAAAGCGTTTGCGTACGACGTGGCGATGCAGCTGAGCGTTTACCTCGGTCTGATCATCACCAACTGTATCCTGATGGGTCGCCTCGAAGCGTTCGCCATGACCAATAACGCGTGGGATTCGTTCCTCGATGGTCTGGGCAACGGCTTAGGTTATGCCATCATCCTCGTCATCGTAGCCTTCGTGCGCGAGCTCCTCGGCTCGGGTCAACTGCTTGGTTTCCAAGTGATCCCGCAGTGGTGCTATGACCACGGCTACGAGAACTGCGGTATGATGCTCATGCCCGCCATGGCGCTCATTCTGGTAGGATGTGTAATCTGGGTACATCGTTCAATTAATGATAAGGAGGCTAAGTAATGGAACACGCATTAAGTTTATTTGTCCGCTCGATTTTTGCGGATAACATGATTTTCGCGTACTTCTTGGGAATGTGCTCTT
>CACWZZ010000013.1 GCA_902765485.1 uncultured Bacteroidales bacterium | reverse complement strand
ATCGAGTGCAAAGGTACTACATTTTTTCGACATGTGCAAGAGGTTACAAATAGGTGACATAGTAACCTTTTTGTCTATTTTTGCAAATACAGCACATTAGGAAAATAAATTTTTATAAAAAACTTACTTTTTTTTTGATACTATTGCGTATATCAGTATTTTATAGTACCTTTGTCGTCGGAAACGGTGGTCAATGACATCGTTATTTCATAACTCGTATAATTGCCACGTTTCCTCCTCTCCCCACCAGGCGCGCTACGTTAACGTCTGTCGGGGACCCCAAAAAATAACGAAAATATATTATGCAAAAGAAAGACAACAAGAACTCAATGTTTGAGATGTGCCCGGTGCGAAATGTCATCGCACGGTTTGGTAACAAATGGGGATTCCTTGTGCTGTTGGATATCAATGAGCACGGCACGATCCGTTTCAATGAACTACATCGCGTCATTCCTGATATCAGCACGCGCGTATTAAGTAGTACGTTGCGCACGCTCGAAGCGGATGACCTCATCGTCCGCAAAGTTTATCCGGAGATTCCGCCTCGCGTGGAGTACAGCCTCTCGCCGATGGGCAAGGAACTGGTGCCTATTGTGCAGGAACTGACGGCATGGGCATCTAAGAACCTGCCGACGATTATGAAACATCGCCAGCAGTTCGAGGAATAAGCTAATCCCGCGTTAGGGATTGGAAGGGCTGCGGTATTGTGCAACAATGCGGAACTGAGTTGCTTTTTTGTTCTAAAATTTGCACATGTCAAAAAAATATTGTATCTTTGCACTCAAAATAATTAAATGTCTAATATTAACATTCATTATTATTATGCAAACAAGTACTAAAATCTGGATGTGCCTCGCGGGTATTGCCCTCGTGGTACTGGGTGTGCTCTGTATCATGTATCCGGGCAGCACTCTTCTTTCGTTGGCTTGGGCTTTCGGTCTGATGCTGATTGTTACCGGTTGTTCTACATTCGGCGCATGGGCAACACTCCGTCACGTCAACCCGTTCAACGGTCTCACTTTCCTTGCTGCACTGATGCAGGTTTTCCTCGGTATAGTGCTGATTATCAATCCGGCTCCGCTGGCTGTGGCACTGCCGTTCATCTTCGCTTTCTGGGTGATGTATGAAGGTATCGGTCTCATGGTAGATTCGTTCAACTACAAGCGTCTCGGTTGGGACAAATGGTGGGTGCTCTGCCTGCTGTCTGTACTCATCATCTGCGCAGGCTGCTACGGTTTGTTCTGCAACCCGGCTGCTTCGGCAGCAACGCTGGCTTGGCTGGTAGGTCTCGGAATCATTCTGGACGGTGTGGGTAGCTGGCTCAAAGTGGCTGCTGTTAACCGTGTGGAGAAACGCCTCCACAAGATCTCTGACCGCATCCAGCAAGTCCTTGACGTAGAGGATGTTGAGGAAGTGAAATAAAGTACAAAGGTACAATGTACAAGTAAGCGGCTCACAGCGATGTGAGTCGCTTTTGATTAGCCTTTCCTCGGAAGATGGTCCCGTGATGGTAAGGCGGATGGAAGCACATGACCATCACGGGATCATGTCCCGGGAACGACCCGCTGAAGTCCGAAGGACATCCTAAAAATCTTTTTAAAAAAATTAGTCCGACTGACCGCCATGCCGCTTTAGCGGCGTCTCCACGCGTGTACGCGTGACCACCACCTTTAATTAAAGGTGGTAGACTGGTCGGTCGGGCTTTCTTTTTTTTTTTTTTATTCTTTTGGTTCTTTTCTTTTTCTTTTTTCTTTCTCTTGGGGGAAATCCAAACCGGCGCAAATTTAAGAAAATCGCCCCAAAATTTGCATTTTCCTGCTGAAATCCTTGCGTATTTCAAATATTTTCAGTAATTTTGCAGCCGAAATGGACGGAAGGTCCCAAATACCATGGAAAACGTAAAAATCATCGAGATCAAGAAGAGTGTCTTCGAGAATAACGATCGCGCTGCTGACGCCTTGCGCGGAGAACTGAAAAAGAAAGGCGTCTTTCTCCTCAATCTGATGTCTTCGCCCGGCAGCGGCAAGACCACTACGCTCATTCAGACCATCAACCGTCTGAAGGACAAGATCCGTATTGCCGTGATGGAGGCGGATATAGACAGCGACGTGGATGCCATCAAGATCAAGGAGGCAACCGGCGTGGAGTCGATCCAGCTGCATACCGGCGGCATGTGCCATCTGGACGCAGAGATGACGAAGCAAGGGCTGAATGCCGTAATCGGTGGGCAGCCGTCAGAAGTCAGTTCTCAGCCTTCAGCCTTCGACCTCGTTATTTTGGAGAACGTGGGGAACCTCGTTTGTCCGGCGGAGTTCGATACCGGCGCCGTGAAGAACGCTATGATCCTGTCTGTGCCCGAAGGGCATGACAAACCACTCAAATATCCGCTTATGTTCTCTATCTGCGACGTGGTAGTGATCAACAAGATTGATGTGTTGCCGTACTTCGATTTCGATATGGAGAAATGCAAGGAGTACATCCACATGCGCAACCCGAAAGCTACCGTTATTCCGATCTGCGCCAAGACGGGCGAAGGAGTCGATATTTTTGCCGAGTGGCTGATGAAGGAAGTTGCTCGTTGGAAGGAATAATTCGGAATACCGAAATATCGATATATCGAAAAATCGAAGAATCGAAGAATCGAAGAATCGAAGAATCGAAAATAAATCGTAAATCATTAAATCGTAAATAATACCATGCCTGAAATGTCAAAGAAGTTTGTCCCGAAGCACAAAGGGGACAAGAACCCGAATCCGAAGTTGTTGAAGTTTGTCCGCCACGTGACGGACCGTATTCCCGGAAAGATCAAGATGACTACTGACGCCCCGGAGTATTGGGGTCTCGCCTGTATCTTTGAGGACGAGATGGATGCTGTGACGCGTGAGGCGTCGCTGGATCTGTTGCTGGACATGCTGCCCGGTAATTTCTTTAAGGTACGCAAGCACCACACGTACGCGCAGTTGCACGAGATGAACGCCACGAAACACTACACGCCGGACGATAAGAGTTTCGACGAGTTGCTGGACAAATTGGCGTATTTTGGCATGCTGGAGTACGACTACGGCGACCATTACACCAACGGTCAGGGACCGGACGCAGGCACGACTTTCAACCGCGAGGACCGAATCTATTGGGTGCCGATGTTTGTGCCCGGAAGCGCCGAATATACCAATATGAACACCGAGCTGATGGACCGTCATCCGGAGTTGGCAATGTTCTTCGAGCGCATGACGTTCCTGCCGCTGGAGAAGATCACGCCAATGGTGCCGATGGGCGGTAGCGGTATAGGTATGCACGTTATTCCTGTGGAGAAAGCGATCTCGATGGAGAACCAGTCGGTCGATATAGAGCATATCAGCTACTGGCTCAAGAAATACGAAGGGCATATAGGTGTGGGAATCTGTTCCTGCCGGTACGGTCGCAAGAAACTGGACGAGGGCTGCGCGGACGACTACCGCGACTGGTGTATCGGTGTGGGCGACATGGCGGACTACCTGCGCGAGACCGGACGAGGACACGACATCACATACGACGAGGCGATGGCGATCCTCAAGAAAGCCGAAGATCACGGTTTTGTGCACCAAGTGACCAATATCGACGGCGAAGGTAAGATCTTCGCGATCTGCAACTGCAACGTCAAGATATGCAACGCGCTGCGTACGTCGCAGTTGTTCAACACTCCTAATATGTCGCGTAGCGCGTACGTGGCGGAGGTCGATCCGAAGAAATGTGTCGCCTGCGGACGGTGCGTGGAGTACTGCCCTGCGGGTGCTGTCAAGTTGGGGCAGAAACTATGCACTGCGCACGGACCGCAGACTTATCCGAAGCAGGAGTTGCCGGACGCGACCAAATGGGGACCGGAGAAATGGAACGAGAACTACCGCGACGACAACCGCGTCAATTGTTATCCGACCGGAACGGCACCTTGCAAGACCGCTTGTCCGGCACATATCGCTGTGCAGGGTTACCTCAGGAAAGCTGCGGAAGGCAAATACACCGAGGCGTTGGAGCTGATCAAACGCGAGAATCCGTTCCCGGCAGTATGCGGAAGGGTCTGCAATCGCCGTTGCGAGGACGCTTGTACCCGCGGCACGATAGACCGCGCGATCGCTATCGACGCAGTCAAGAAATTTATTGCTGACCGCGACCTGCATGCCGAGACACGATTCATTCCGGAGGTCAATATATGCTCCAATGTGCAAGAGCGCTGGGAAGAGAAAATCGCTATCATTGGCGGCGGTCCAGCCGGACTGAGTTGTGCTTATTATCTGGCGACGATGGGTTACAAGCCCACGGTCTTTGAGAAGAACGAAGAGCCGGGCGGTATGCTGCGATACGGTATTCCGTCCTACAAACTGGACAAAGAGGTCATCAAAGCCGAGATCGATATCATGCGTGAGATAGGTGTGGAGATCCGTTGTGGCGTAGAGGTCGGAAAGGATGTTACCATCGCAGACCTGCGCAAAGAGGGTTACAAGGGCTTCTATGTAGCTATCGGTTGCCAGGGCGGTCGTCTGCCGGGCATTCCCGGGCAGGAACTCGAAGGCACGACGACGGCGATTGATTTCCTGCACGACGCTAATTGCGGAGGCAAGAAGATCAGCGGCAAAGTAGTTGTGGTCGGCGGCGGAAACGTAGCTATCGACGCAGCGCGTGTAGCCAAACGCAGCGGCGCAAGCGAAGTGACGATGCTGTCGCTGGAGACCGAAGATATCATGCCTGCTTCGCTCGAAGAGCGCATGGAGGCGCGTGAGGACGGCGTGATCATTAACCCGGGATGGGGACCGATGGAAGTGAAAGGTGAAAGTGGAAAGGTGAAAGGAATCACCTTCAAGAAGTGCGTGTCTGTGTTTGACGAACAGCATAAGTTTGCACCGAAGTTCGACGAGAACGAGACTCTTACGCTGGAGGCTGACCTCGTGATCTTCGCGATCGGACAGACGGTGGTATTGAAAGACTTGCTGAAGGACACCAAGGTGGAGTTTGTTCGCGGCGTGTACCCCGTAGCCGACAAGCTGACTTACCAGACTGCCGAAGAAGATATTTTCGTCGGCGGCGATGTCTATACCGGACCTAAGTTCGCTATCGACGCTATCGCGGCAGGCAAGGAAGCTGCCGAGAGTCTGCACCGGTTCGTGCAGCACGGTCACATGACCATCGGTCGCAACAGACGCGATTTCATCGAACTGAACAAGAGCGACATCCGCGTAGAGCAATACGATAACAGCAGCCGCCAGGAACCGGGCGTTATTCCGACGAAGAGCAATTTCGCCGAATACCACGGTACGCTGACCGAAGAGCAGGTGAAGATAGAGACGGCTCGGTGCCTCAGTTGCGGCGCGTCGGTAGTAGATGAAAACCGCTGTATCGGTTGCGGTATTTGTACGACCAAGTGCGGCTTCGACGCGATCCATCTGCACCGCGAACATCCGGAGGCAAGCGTCATGCGCACCTCGGAGAACAAGTTCGACGGAATATTGCCGTATATGATCAAACGCGCAGGAAAGATTATTTTTAAGTAAATGTTGATAACTTCGTGTTGATAACTTTGTGTTGATAATTTCATGTTTGTAAGCCTTCGGCTGTTAATACGCAGTAATTAACACGCAGTTACCAACACGCAGTAACTAACACGCAGTAAAAAATGAAAGTTTATAAATTTGAGGATTTAGTAGTGTGGCAGTTGGCAAGAACCCTTGTGAAAGATATATACTCATCATTTAAGACTTGTAGAGATTTTGGGTTTAATGACCAGATCCAAAGAGCTGCAATTTCAATTATGAACAATATTGCAGAGGGTTTTGAAAGAAGTAATAATTCAAAGGATAATAAGCAATTTTTAAACTTTTTGAATATAGCTGCTGGTTCATGTGGCGAAGTAAGAAGTATGTTTTATGCAGCGGAAGACTTAGGATATATAGATGAGGAAAAAGCAAAACTATTCCGAAACCGCTGCATAGATCTCTCCCTGAAGCTAAACTCGTTTATGGAGACACTTCGGCAACACGACGCCTCAACATGTAGTAACTAACACGCAGTAACAAACACGCAGTTACCAACACGTAGTAACAAACACGGCGAAGCCGTTACCAACACTTAGTAACTAATGCACGAACTGGGGATCGTTTTCTATATCATCCGTGACGTGAAAAAAGCGGCGGAGGAGAACGGGGTGGAGCACGTCTCGACTGTTGTGATGAACATAGGCGAGGTGAGTACGATCATTCCGGAATACCTGACCGACTGCTGGCGGTGGGCTGCGGATAAAGAGGACTTGCTGCGGGGCTGCGAGCTGAAGATCGAACCCATACCTGCTGTGACCCATTGCGACGGGTGCGGAAAGGATTATCCCACTGTGGCGCACGGCAAGATCTGCCCTCATTGCGGGAGCGAGAAGACATGGCTCCTGCGCGGCAACGAGGTGGAGATAAAGGAGATAAGAGTAAATGTTGATGAGCCGGAGGCTGTTGGTAAGTGAATGTTTATGACTGCGTGTTTATGAGCTTCGCTGTTAACACGTAGTAACCAACACGCAGTCCCAAACACGGCAGAGCCGTCATCAACACGCAGTAACTAACATAAACTAAATAATATGGCTTGTTTTATTGTACCATTAACGCAGGCGGTAGCGACAACAATTTACCGCAAAGTAACGAAACAGACCGACACGTTTGTAGGTCGTAACTTAAAGACTCTGGAGTTAATGCTCTGGGGCGGGTCTATTATGTTGCTCATTGACCACTTGGTCAACGGCGAACTTTTCGCATGGAACTTACGCGAAGTGCTGACGATCGGCGTACCAATGTCCGTCGTCGTCACGGCGGTGTGGGCGATCTGGTGCTACGCAGGGGAAAGGAAGAAGTTGAAAGTTGAAAGTTGAAAACTCGATATACCGAAAGGTCGATATACCGATAATAATTATCATTTAATATTAAAAAAATTCTAATCTATGTTTTTTCAAGTGTATGGAGAGCATGCCCTGATCCAATGGGTAATGCTTTTTGCAGTCCTCGCAGGACTGATCTTGTGGAATGAGTTCGCACGCCGCACCAAACTCGGCGGTGCAATCACGTTCTTCGCTATTCCGCTGGCGCTGACGATCTATTTCATCGCCATCGCAGTGGGTGCCCGCATGGGTGCTGAATGGGCACTGACGAACCAGACCCACCTCTACATGAACGGTTGGTTCCATTATGCCAAGCTGTATGCTGCCCTGACCGGCTGTATCGGTTTCATGATGATCAAGTACGAATGGGGTATCGGCGCAAAACACTGGTTCAAGCCCTTCCCGTTCATCATCGTGGCTATCAACATTCTGATCGCTGTGGCTTCTGATTTCGAGTCCGCTATCATGGGTTGGAACAAATGGTGGCTGTCGAGCGAAGGTGTGTGGTTGTATGGCGGCTGGCACAACGTGTTCAACGGCGTTGCCGGACTGTTCAACATCTTCTGTATGACCGCTTGGTGGAATGTCTATCCGTCCAAAGACCGCAAGGATATGATCTGGGCGGACATGACCTGGGTGTATATCCTCGTGTATGACATCTGGAACTTCGCTTACACCTACAACTGCCTGCCGACTCACAGCTGGTATTGCGGTATCGCGCTGTTGCTGGCTCCGACGGTAGCTGCGCTCCTTTGGAACCGCGGTGGCTGGATTCAGAACCGTGCTAACACCCTCGCTATCTGGTGTATGTTTGCGCAAGTCTTCCCGCTCTTCCAAGAGATCTTCAAGGACGGTTTCCATAAGTTCAGCTGGGTTGTGCTGCCGACACAATACGTGGACGGTTTTGCAACCATCGAGAAACTGTACGAGGTTGCCGGCGGTGAGGCTGCTGTTACCGGCACAACGGTGGATACCGTGGCTGCTAACCCGAACGCAATGCTCTGCATTTCCGCGCTCGCGCTGATCACCAACATCGTAGCTTTCTGCTACATCATGTACCAGGCTAAGAAACGCAACATCAACCCGTATAAGGAGGATGTCTTCGTTGACCAGAAGTACTACAAAGACGCGATGGCTCGCGCAGAAGTTAACTGCTAAGGCTAAACGTCGAAGGCTGATAACTGAATGTAGAAATCTCAGAAAAGCGTCCCGAAAACCCCTCGGGGCGCTTTTTCTATGCCATTTTGGCACTAAAAATCGCACGGCATGCATTTTGTACTTGCATATATCGAAAAAAAGTTGTACCTTTGCACGGTTTTTTTATCGAGTGCTGTCAAGCACGAGAAAAACGGCTAATTAGCCGCATTTTATGTAAATAACGAAACGATATATGAATTTTTTAGAAATTATCACCAAACTATTCGGTAACAAGGCGCAGAAAGATATGCGCGCCATTCAGCCGATAGTGGACAAGATCAAGGAGCAGTATGAGAAGATTGACGCGCTCTCGCATGACGAGCTCCGTGCGCACTCGCACGCCCTGATGGACAAGTTGCAGGAAGCCGTAGCTGACCGCAAGAACCGTATCGCCGAACTCAAAGCTTCTATCGAAGGCACGCCGATCGAGAAACGCGAGAAGATCTACAATGAAGTGGATCGTCTGGAGAAAGAGATCAAGGATGAGTACGAGCGCGTGATGAATGAGATTCTGCCGGAAGCATATGCGATCGTCAAATCGGCAGCACGCCGTTTTGCGCAGAACGAGACGATAGCTGTCAAAGCTACCGACCTTGACCGCGACTTGGCTGCGGAACATGATTTCCTCGACATAGAGGGCGACCAAGCGATCTATCACAACCATTGGATGGCAGGCGGCAATGAGATCACTTGGGATATGATTCATTATGACGTCCAGCTCTTCGGCGGTGTCGTTTTGCACCAAGGTAAAATCGCCGAGATGGCTACCGGTGAAGGTAAGACCCTCGTCGCAACGCTGCCGGTGTACCTCAACGCCCTCACCCACGAAGGCGTGCATGTGGTCACCGTCAATGACTACCTTGCCAAACGTGACTGCGAGTGGAACGGTCCGCTCTATATGTTCCTCGGTCTGACCGTGGATTGTATCGACCGCTACAAACCCAACTCCGACGAGCGCCGCAAAGCCTATGCGTGCGATATCACATTCGGAACCAACAACGAGTTCGGTTTCGACTACCTGCGCGATAACATGGCGATCAGTCCGCTCGATCTCGTGCAGCGCGGGCATAACTACGCGATCGTGGATGAGGTGGACTCCGTCCTGATTGACGACGCCCGTACGCCGCTTATTATCTCCGGTCCTGTGCCCCGCGGCGAGGATCAGATGTTCGACGAATATAAAGACCGCGTAGCGGCGCTCGTGCGCACCCAGACGACCCTCACGACCAAGCTTCTCGCAGAGGCGAAAGCCAAGATGAGTTCCGAGGACGAGAAAGTGCGTGAGGAAGGCGAGTTAGCCCTCTTCCGTTCCTTTAAAGGTATGCCGAAATCGAAGGCGCTCATCAAGTTCCTCTCCGAGCCGGGAATCAAAGTGCGGCTCCAGAAAACCGAGGAGTTCTACCTCCAGGAGAACGAGAAGAACATGCATATCGCGACCGACGAACTATATTTCGTCATTGACGAGAAGAACAAGTCTATCGAGTTGACCGACAAGGGTATTGATGCCCTCACCGGCACGACCGACGACCCGAATTTCTTCGTCCTGCCCGACGTGGGAAGCGAGATGGCTGAGCTGGAGCAAGAAGCCCTCAGCAGCCAGATGTCAGCCGAGGAGAAACAGCAGAAGAAGGACGACATCCTGACCAATTATTCTATTAAGTCCGAGCGCGTGCATACCGTACACCAGCTGCTCAAAGCATACACCCTCTTCGAGAAAGATGTGGACTACATCATTGACGGAGGCGAGGTGAAGATCGTGGATGAGCAGACCGGACGTATTATGGAGGGACGCCGTTGGTCCGACGGACTCCACCAGGCCGTGGAAGCCAAGGAGAACGTCAAGGTAGAAGGCGCGACACAGACTTTCGCTACGATCACGCTGCAAAACTATTTCCGTATGTACCACAAACTCGCAGGTATGACCGGTACAGCCGAGACCGAAGCAGGTGAGTTCTGGAATATTTACAAACTGGACGTAGTGGTCATCCCGACCAACAAACCCATCGCCCGAATTGACATGAACGATCGTATTTATCGCACCAAGCGTGAGAAATACAACGCCGTGATTGACGAGATCGTGAATATGGTGAACCAAGGCCGTCCGGTGCTTGTTGGTACGACTTCAGTCGAGATATCCGAGCTCTTGAGCAAGATGCTCAATATCCGTAAGATCAAGCATAATGTCCTCAACGCCAAGCTGCACCAGCAGGAGGCGCAAGTCGTTGCCGAAGCGGGCAGACCGGGCGTCGTGACGATAGCAACCAACATGGCGGGTCGTGGTACCGATATCAAACTGACGCCGGAGGTGAAGAAAGCAGGAGGTCTGGCTATCATCGGTACGGAGCGCCATGAGAGCCGTCGTGTGGACCGTCAGCTGCGCGGACGTGCCGGACGTCAAGGTGACCCGGGATCGTCCGTCTTCTATGTCTCGCTGGAGGACGACCTGATGCGTATGTTCGGCTCCGAGCGTATAGCCGGCGTCATGGACCGAATGGGATTCCAAGAGGGCGAGATGATCGAGCACTCCATGATCTCCAGCTCCATCGAGCGGGCGCAGAAGAAAGTGGAGGAGAACAACTTCGGTATCCGTAAACGTCTGATCGAGTACGACGATGTCATGAACCAGCAACGAAACCTCATCTACGCCAAGCGTCGCCATGCCCTGATGGGTGAGCGTATAGGTGTGGATATCACCAATATGATCTACGAGACCGCCGAGAACATCCTCAACGAGGCGCGCCAAGCCGGCGACTACGAGGGGCTGCAATACGAAGTGATGCAGACTTTCGCTATCGAGGTGCCGTTCGACGAAGAGACCTTCTCCCGCGGCAAGCGTCAGGAACTGAGCGAACAGATCGCAGAGGCTGCGCTGGAGAGCTTCAAGCGCCGTATGGACAAACTGACCCAGACCGCTGACCCGCAGATCCAGTACGTCTACGAGACCAAAGGACAGATGTACGAGAACATCCTGATTCCTATAACCGACGGCAAGAAGGTCTATAACATCGCCGTGAACCTCAAGTCGGCGGCGGAGAGCCACAGTAAGGAAGTAGTCAAGGAGTTCGAGAAACGAATGCTGCTCTATGTCATTGACGACGAGTGGAAAGAGCACCTTCGCCAGCTGGACGACCTCAAGCAGAGCGTGCAGAATGCTTCGTATGAGCAGAAAGATCCGCTGTTGATCTACAAACTGGAGTCCTTCAATATCTTCCGCGAAATGCTGGACACCCTGAACCGCCGTGCGCTGGCGATCCTGCTGCGTGGTCAGATCCATGTGCAGGAGCCGGACAAGGTGCAGCAGGCGCAACAGCAACGCCGGATGGACTACAGCCGCTATCGCACCCAGAAAGATGCGGTACAGCAAGCCGCACAGGCTTCCGGTATGTCGCAAGCTGCCGGACGCGACACCCGCGAGCAACAACGACCCGAACCGATTCACGTGGATAAGAAACCGAGACCCAATGATCCCTGTCCTTGCGGTTCAGGCAAGAAATACAAACAATGTCACGGACGCCCCGGAGCAGTGGGAATTTAAGAATTTGAGAATTAGAGTATCAATTATAGTAGGATTGATTTGCGCCGCCATGAGTATGACGGCGCAACAATTATATACGGACACCTTCAAACTATCCGACCAGCCGAGCACAGCCGACATGGATGCGCTCTTGCTGGACATGGTCTCCCGCCAGAGCGAACAGATTCATGCTTCGGACACGGTGGACACCCTGACCCTCGCGGAGATCATGCGTCTCGACTCGATCCAACGTGAGATAGCGGAGGTGGATTCGCTCAAGACGGTCAATGCCGCGCTGGAGCTGCAAAAGATCCCCAAAGCGCCGGAGATTGTGATAGAGAAATCATGGATCAAGGATGAGGTGGAGGACCGCAACGACGTGCTGCGCGCTATCCGCGACTTGCGCTCGCCTTGGCGCAAAGAAGCGACCATCATGCTCCAGGTCACCCAGAACTACGTCACTTCCAACTGGTATCAAGGCGGTTCGTCCTCTTTTGCCGGACTCGGCATCGCCAAAGGGCAGATCAGTTATATTACCGAGCGGTTTACATGGGAGAACACGGGCGAATGGCGCATCGGCGGATCGACGATCTCTGCCGACAGCCTGCATAAGGTCAACACGACCGACGATCTGCTGAGGCTCTATTCGAAAGCTAACCTCCGGATCGTGCCCAAACTCTTTACTTCTCTCTCCGCCGAACTCGAGACACGCCTCCTGCCGACCTATAAATCCAACTCGATGGAGCTGAAATCGGGTCCTTTCTCGCCCTTCCGTTTCAATGCCGCGTTCGGTATTGACTACAAGCCCGTGAAAGGGCTCTCGGTCTCCGTCTCGCCGATCTCATACAAAGTGATCCACGTCATGGACACGGCGCGGGTGAAAGCAACGGAATATGGTCTGGAAGCCGGACAGCGAACCCAGCATAATATCGGTTCGTCCGTCCGCGTGGAATATACATGGAAGCCGGTGCGAGAGGTGGCGTTGGAGTCTAAATTCTATATGTACACCAACTACCGCCATGTAGAGTTGGACTTGGAGATTAACTGCGATTTTATCATCAACCGCTTCATGTCAGCGCGGCTTATGCTGCACCCGCGCTACGACACATCGGTCATTATGGAAAGCGACACGCACGCCAAGATCCAGTTCCGCGAACTGCTCTCCGTCGGTTTCGCCCATAAGTTCAGGTAGCCGTCAGTTATCAGCCATCAGTTGTCAGTTGCACAGAGCCTCCAGCTCCTGCCACCTGACGAACGCTTCGTGGCCGTATTTCCAGATATTGTATTTGATTTTCTCTAAAGACACTTCCTCGCCGAGGTGGCTTTTCGAATAGAATTTGTCGGCGTAGCAGATGATTTTCTCTTCCAAGCTCTGCGGGCAATAATTGCGTTCGGGGATCGGTAATTCTTCGCGCTCGATCTGCTCGATCGTGATACCTGTTCCGGTGTGCCGTTCGGCGACCAAGGCATGCTTCGGCAGACCTTCTTTGCGCAGCAACTCTGCGCCTAAATACCCGTGCTCGATATAGGCGTGCGGACCGTTGCAGTAGATCTTCGGCGCGTTGCAATAGATAATTCCGATGTCGTGCAGCATGGCGGCTTCTTCGATGAACGTGCGATCCACCAGCCCTTCCGCCTCCCATTGCGGATGGGCGTCCACAATCCGCAGCGCACGGTCTGCCACCTGCCTGCTGTGCGTCACTAACACATGCCGCAACTCCGGACTCTCGCCGTAGTACTTATCTATGAGTTTAATGTAGTCCATTGAGAAACGCTTTTGCGTCCATTCGTTTCTTGCCCGGCACTTGCAGCTCCAGAATCCGCACCGCCCCTTCGCGGCAAGGGATGACAATTTCGTTTTTCGATATCTCGGTATGTCGGGATTCCGCTATTTCGACTTGATAGATCTTGACGTTCTCGAAGCTCTGTCCGTGGATCGTCAGGTTCGCCCAAGCCGCAGGGTATGGACTGAGACCGCGAACGAAATTATGCACTTGTTCGGCACTCATCTCGTCGAAGCGGATCTCGCAGGTCTCTTTGAACAGCTTCGGCGCAGGGCGCAGCTCAGCTATCTCCGGCTGCGGCGTGGTCGGCAGCGGCGTACCGTTGGTCTCGCATTCAATGATCAGATCCACCGTGCGGGTCACTAATCCGGTTCCCATCTCCATCAGTCGGTCGTGCACCGAACCGACGTTCTCGTCCTCGCCGATGGCGATCTTCTCTTGCAGGATCATGTTACCGGTGTCGATCTCTTGTTTGAGCATGAAAGTGGTCGCTCCGGTCTCTTTGTCGCCGTTGATGACCGCCCAGTTTATCGGCGCAGCGCCGCGGTATTGGGGCAAAAGCGACGCGTGCAAGTTGAACGTGCCGAGCCGAGGCATCGCCCAAACGACCTCCGGCAACATACGGAATGCCACTACGATCTGCAGGTCCGCATGGTACGAACGCAGCTCTTCAAGGAACGCTTCGTCTTTCAGCTTCTCCGGCTGTAACACCGGCAGACCGACCGACAGCGCATATTTCTTCACGTCCGAGAACTGCATCTGGTGTCCTCTGCCTGCAGGCTTGTCCGGCATGGTGACCACCGCGACCACATTATAACCGCCTTCTACCAACGCTTGCAGACTTGCTACCGCAAACTCCGGCGTGCCGAGAAATATGATTCGTAAATCTTTCTTTGTCATTTGTCTTGATAATTTTTCTCCAAACTCTTCGGGCGCACATCCACCACCGGGCTTAACGGGCGCATGTACGCGCGTATAATAAGGTATATACCCAACAGGATGAACGGAATACTCAGCAGCTGTCCCATGTTCAGCACATGCCCTGCCTCAAATGCCTCTTGGTCGTTCTTGATAAACTCCAGCAGGAAACGGGTCACAAACACAATCTCTAAAAAGATTCCCAGCAGCAGTCCTTCGCGTCTGCGTGCGTCGGTGTGCCAATAGAGCGGCCATGTCACGCAAAGCGCCGCAAAACAATAGAGGATCTCGTAGATCTGCGTCGGGTGGCAAGGAACGGTCTGTCCGTCGCGAACGAAGATGAATCCCCACGGCAGGTCGGTCGGACCGCCGTAGATCTCGCTGTTCATCAGATTGCCCAGACGAATCAGCATCGCTGTGAAGCACACGCCGACGCACAGACGGTCGAGGATCCACAGCCAGCTTGTCCCGAACTGCGGATAGCGGCTGAACTTGTATTTATTGAGCAAAACAGCGGCTGTGATGAGTCCGATCGCGCCGCCGTGACTGCTCAGACCGCCTTCCCATATCTTAAGTAGCATCAGCGGGTGCTCGATATACGGATTGCGGTAAACGAACTCCCACGCGAAGAAATGCCAAGGCTTGGTCGAGATACGCATGTACTCGCAATAACCCGCCAACGCAGGGTTCGTCACATCGTGCCATTCGTAGAACCAGCAATGCCCCAGCCGCGCACCAATGATCACACCGGCTGCCATCCAAAAGAAAAGCTGGTCCGCCCATTCCGCCGGACAGTTTTCGCGTTTGTACATCTGTTCGTTCACTTTCCAGCAGATATACAGACCGATCGCCCACAGCAGACCATACCAACGTATTCCTCCGTCCCCGAAATGAATCAATATCGGGTCCACATCCCAAACTATAGAATCTAATATCATTTTCCCCAATTGAGTTTTGTCCGTAGTGATTTCAAGAAGCTGTTATCGCCGATTTGTACTACTTTGACGGTGTAATTAGCGCGCTCGATATGCAGGCTCATGTCGGTACTCAGACTCTGGCTGCGTCCATCGACCGAGACCATGTAGGTGTCATAGCGGCTGTTGACACGGATGTCGAAAGTCCAGTCGTCCGGCACCACGATCGGTTTGACCGTCAGACTGTGCGGCGCGATCGGAGTCAGGATGATCACCCTGTTCTGCGGCACGACCAGCGGACCGCCGATAGAGAGGTTGTAAGCCGTACTGCCGGTCGGCGTGGAGATGACCAGACCATCCGAATGGTACGTGTGCAGCAACTCGCCGTTCACCTTTGTCTCAATGGTCAGCATGTTGGTCAGACCTTGCTTCAAGATCGCTACTTCGTTCAGCGCATTCGGCGCCATGACGAGGTCGTTGCGCAAGATTCCTTCTTTGTCTAACACTTTGACATTCAGCAGACTACGGCGCTCAATCGTGTATTCGCCGGCTACTAACTTTTGGAGTATATCGTCCAAGTCTTGCGATTGCACGTCTGCCAGAAAACCCAAATGTCCGACGTTGACACCAAGGATCGGAATGTTCTTGTTGCCGATCACGGCAGCGGAAGTCAAAAACGTGCCGTCGCCGCCGACCGAAAGAGCAAAATCAATCGGCTCGCCATAGACGTTCTCCGGCTGCTCGTTGCTGTCCCAGTTTTCCGGAAATCCGGGGTACTCGCGCAAGTCTAATTCCTGCCGTAATTCCTGCGAGAGCAACACATGCACGCCATTCGCCGTCATGAATTCCAAAATGTGTCGCACCTCTACCAAAGTCTGCGACTTCATTGCATTTCCAAATATTGCTATTGTCATAAGGCGATTCCTCGCTAATCTAATTTGGGCACAAAGGTACTACAAATTTTTGAAACCACCAAAAGAAATTGTACTTTTATTTGCGTATTTCGTTTTTTTGTAGTACCTTTGCACCCGCAAACTCGCGTCGGAATGTCTGCGCGATATTTCGGAGTGAGGGAGCAGACATATTTTATGGCGTTTACTAACGCTTGTTTTTGACCATTTGAAACCTGAGAAACTTCAAATTTGAAACTCGAAAACAAGGCAGTAGTAGATGCCCATGGGTGTATTTATACCCGCGCGTATCAGTATTAGGTACGTGCGTGTGCGTATATACACGGCGTGGGTTTCTGCATTGCTTATTCGGTTTCAAGGGTTTTCTCAGGACCTCAAATGGCGGATAAGTAAGAAAAGAAATCCGCGTTTTTATGCTCTTTAACTCAATCGAATTTGCGTTCTTTTTGCCCATCGTGTTCCTGATTTATTGGGCAATCGGGTACGCACACATAAACGAAAATACCAAACTCAGGCTGCAAAACGCCTTTGTCCTCATCGCCAGCTATGTCTTTTACGGCTGGTGGGACTGGAGGTTTCTGCTGCTCATCGCTTTCACCTCTTTCTGCTCATGGGGAAGCGGGTTGTTGATAGCCTCTCCCCCCGCCCTCTCCCACAGAGAGGGAGCCAACAAGCAGAGAATGCTTTCTCCTAAGTTCTGGATGGTAGCAAATATTGTCCTTAATTTGGGAATATTGGCAGTCTTCAAGTACTACGATTTCTTTGTCTCGGAGTTCGGTCAACTATTTGGCATTTCCACGGACAGCCTGTTATTACGCATCATCCTCCCTGTCGGAATCTCGTTCTATACCTTCCAAGCCCTCAGCTACTCGATAGATGTCTATCGCCAAAAGATAGAACCAACCAAAGACATTATTGCCTTCTTTGCGTTTATAGCGTTCTTCCCGCAACTGGTGGCAGGACCTATTGAGCGCGCCACAAACCTTCTGCCGCAGTTTCTGCAAAACCGCAAATTCTCATACGACCAAGCGACCGACGGAATGCGCCAAATCCTCTGGGGGCTATTCAAGAAAATAGTGGTAGCCGATAACTGCGCGACGTACGTTGACCAAGTTTGGGCAACATACGACACCCAAACCGGTTCTACATTATTGCTTGCAGCCATTCTCTTTACGTTCCAGATCTACGGCGATTTCTCTGGCTATTCGGATATTGCCATCGGCACAGCTAAGTTGTTTGGAATCAAACTGATGCGCAACTTCAACAATCCGTATTTCTCCCGTGACATAGCGGAGTTTTGGAGACGCTGGCATATATCTTTGACCACTTGGTTCCGCGATTACGTCTATATACCTCTCGGCGGTTCTCGTCCGGAAATACCTGCTAACATCCAAAATCCCGACCGTTACAAGAAACTAATCATCATCCGCAACACGTTTGTCATCTTCCTCCTCTCCGGTTTCTGGCATGGTGCGAACTGGACATTTATAGCTTGGGGCGCATACCATGTCCTCCTTTTCCTCCCTCTCATCCTCCTTGGCAAAAACCGCAAATACACCAACCAAGTAGCCGAAGGACGTCTTTTCCCCACATGGAAAGAGTGCGGACAAATACTGCTGACGTTTGCATTTGTAGTGTTGGGTTGGATTATTTTCAGGGCTCAATCCATCACACAAGCATGGGAATATGTATGTGGACTTGGCGCTACATCAATATTTTCCATTCCAATGATTATTAGTGGTCTCAAACGAACACTTTTCTTTACTGCAATAATGCTTATTGTAGAATGGTTTGACAGAGGCAAAGAACATCCTTTCTGCCTTTTTAATATTCCACAATGGGCACGAATTTGCGTTATTTATATACTTGTACTCTGTATGCTTGAATTTGCTGGAAACAGTCAATCATTCATCTATTTTCAATTCTAATTAGCATGAAAAGGTTTATCATAACAATAACAATCGGCATTGCGATTCCATTAGTAATTTTGTTAGCCATATACTTATGGACTGACCCGTTCCGTTGCCTCCATGCGTTTGATATAAATGATGTGGATGTAACAAATCGTGAGTATCTTTCCACGGAATTATTTCTTCGCAACAATCCAATTTATCACTACAATTCTTTCATTTTCAGTAGTTCACGTGGAGGCGGTATGAATACGTATCAATGGAAAACCTATTTGCCCGAAGGTGCTCAGCCTTTTTTATTTCAAGCATGGAGTGAGAGTTTAACAGGAATTGAACTGAAGATCAATTATCTTAACGAGCATGATATTCCTATTAACAACGCTTTAATAATGTTTGATATTCCTGGGGCATTTAGCTGTAATCAACTTCCTAAAAAGGCACTTTCCATGAAACATTACATGTTCACAGGGCATACAAAATTCACATATAATGCTTATCAATTCTTTAACTTTATACAAAAACCGTCATTATGGCGTAAAAGTATTAAATACAGATTACATCATGTGCAAGAAACATGTTGCTCTGATACCATAACAAACGATTGGGATAATACTTGCGCTTTGAATTACACGGAATTACCGGCACAAGATAGTTTGAAACATTGTACCGAGATGACGCGCACTACTTTCTTTTCAACAATAGAACATTCAGGGTACAAAGTATCGGTCTCAAAGCCTGTCATTACCCAACAATTTGAGAAACAACTACGACATATACGAGCTATATTGAATGAGAATGAAACAGACTATCATATCATCCTTTCACCCAGCTACTGCTACACGAATCCGGAGGTGAATCCACAAGATTTGAAATTATTGCAGGAAATCTTCGGCTCGTCTCGTGTGCATAATTATACGGGAAAGAACGAATTGACAGAGGACTACAACAATTATTCCGACCCCGGACATTTCGGCTTGCGAGTGGGATTTCTAATAATTGAGGATATATACAAGAAGGAGTAGCCATATTTCGCATTTCTCTTTCTTCCTTTCGCTCATACATACACTCGAAGCCCACCGCGCAAGCGCGGAGACAGTATATACCCTTTCGGAGTCATTCTTTCGCGAAGGGGTACGCGAAAGTATGTGCGCAGGGGAGCGCTTGCTCCGAAGGGTATATACGCTATCTGCATAGTTTATGGGCTTCGCTACTCCTCGCTCTCCGCATAACTTTGTCATGTGATTTTTTGTTCTGACCGTTTTGACCTTTTTGACCGTTTCACCCCCCAAACGGTCAATCCGGTCAATTCGGTCATGTCATTTTATTATTTTTTCGAACGCCTTGTTCGAAAATTCGGCGTTAGTTATTCTTGTATATTCTTAGTCATCTGTTATCCATTACCGAACCTATTGCCTGCCCATCTCGGCTCAATGTCGGTTCAATTGCCCCCAAATCAGCAAACCTTATCTGGCATTGGCTCGCGCCACGGCAAAGCGATAAACATGGAAAAAGTGTTCATCGCGGGCGATTTTTCTCTTTTTATTTGCACATGTAAAAAAAAAGTTGTAACTTTGCCGCAAATTTAGATTATTCGCTATGACAAGACTGAGTGTAAATATCAACAAAGTGGCTACGCTTCGCAATGCGCGCGGAGGTAACTTGCCGGACGTGGAGCGTTTTGCGGTGGATTGCGAGTTGTTCGGTGCGCAAGGGATTACGGTTCATCCGCGTCCCGACGAGCGGCACATCCGCAAAGAGGACGTCTATCAGTTGAAATCGATGGTGAAGACGGAGCTGAACGTGGAGGGCAATCCGACGGAGGAGTTTATGGCGCTGGTGACGGACATCCGTCCGACGCAAGTGACGCTGGTGCCGGACGACCCGAATCAGCTGACCTCTAATCATGGTTGGGACACCAAGCGGCATCTGGATTTTCTGAAGGGCGTGGTGAATGAGTTGCACTCGCATCGTATCCGCGTGAGCATTTTCGTGGACCCGGATCCGGTGATGGTGGAGTATGCGTTGCGCACGGGAGCCGACCGCGTGGAGCTATATACGGGACCTTACGCGGAGCTCTTTAACGAGGACCCGAAGAAGGCGATCGAGAAATACCGTCCGGCGGCGGAGAAAGCGCACGAGCTGGGTCTGGGTATGAATGCCGGACACGACTTGAACCTGAAGAACCTGAAGCCGTTCATTCAGGCATTCCCTTGGACCGCGGAGGTGTCAATCGGACATGCCATCGTCTGCGACGCGCTCTATCTGGGCATCCAAGAGACGATACAGGAATATTTGGACTTACTAAAGTAAGTCATTTGAGGATTTGAAGATTTGATATTTGATATTTGAAAATTAATATGTTATTACAAATTGACACAATTGCCCTCGCGGAGGACATGGTAGCACAGGAAGAAGCTGTGCAGGAATCCATCAACTTATGGGAAATGGCGCAATACGGCGGCTGGATCATGGTCATTCTGGCGATCCTGCTGGCGATTGCATGTTATATTTTTATCGCTCGTCTGGTAGTGATCAAGCAAGCCACGCGGGAGGATAAATCGTTCATGGACCGCATTCGCGATTATATCCACGAAGGCAAGATCGATTCGGCGCTGAACCTCTGCAAGCAGACGGACACGCCGTCCGCGCACATGATAGAGAAAGGTATCACGCGTATAGGCCGTCCGATGCAGGACGTGCAGGTGGCGGTTGAGAACGTCGGAAACCTGGAGGTCGGACGTCTGGAGAAGGGACTTGTGATCATGGCGACGATCGCCGCCGGTGCTCCGATGTTAGGATTCCTCGGAACGGTGCTCGGTATGGTTCAGACCTTCTATAACATGGCGCAGACCTCCGGCGGCGTGATCGAGATGAGCGCGCTGTCCACCGGTATGTACCAAGCGATGGTGACCACGATCGGCGGTTTGATCGTCGGTATTTTGGCGATGTTTGCGTACAACTACTTGGTGGCGCGCATTGACCGCGTGGTACGTCTGCTGGAGAGCCGTACGCTGGAGTTTATGGACCTTTTGAATGAGCCCGCATAAGTATGGCACTAAAGAGACGCAATAGGGTAGAAGCGACGTTCGCGATGAGCTCCATGACGGACTTGGTGTTCCTGCTGCTGCTGTTCTTCGTCATGGCGTCCACGATGTCTTCGCCCAATGATATCAAGATCAACCTGCCGACTTCCCGTTCGCAGAAAGCGACCCGTCCGCAGGTAGCCAAAGTGTCGATTGACAACCTCGGCAACTATTATGTGGCGATCGGCAAAGCCAAACCAGTCGCAATCGACCCGGAGAGTCTGGAGGGATACCTGAGCGGTATTCAGGCTTCGGACAGCACGATGTATATTGCGCTGCACGCCGACGAGGATGTGGCGTACAAGGAAGTGGTGCGCGTGCTGGACATAGCGAACGAACACCACATGCGGCTGGTAGTGGCGACTAAGAAATGACCAAAAAACAAGAACGACATATTGTAGCAACGACGGGTACGGTCCTGTTCCTGCTTCTGGTGTTTCTGCTGCTTTGGTTCATTCGCTTGACTGCCGTAGTGCCGGAAGAGGAAGAAGGCGTGGAGGTAGCGTTCGGCGAAGTGATGGAAGCCGGCGGATACATGGCGGAGCAATCGGAGGCGGTTCCTCTGGAGCAGCCGTCTGCAGCCGCTCCAGAGCAGCCTTCCGCTCCTTCGAATAACGACCTGATGACTCAGGAGGACGAGGAGTCGCTGGCGCTGCAGAAAGAGCAGGAACGCAAAGAGCGTGAGCGCAAGCAGGCAGAGGCTGCGGAGAAACAGCGTCAACGCGAAGAGCAGGCGCGGTTAGAAGCGGAACGCAAAGCGCGTGAAGCAGCCGAAGCGGCAGAGAAAGCCAAACAGGCTGAAGCGATTGCCAAAGCCAACCAGATGGGTTCGTTGTTCGGTCAATCCGGTAACACGACCGGATCGGGCAACAGCCAAGGAGCCGGGCAGAAAGGCAATCCGGTGGGACACGGTTCGCAAGGCGGCAATAGTTGGTCGCTGGGTGGACGGAGTATAAAAGGTACATTGCCGCAACCGTCCAACACCTTTAACCAAGCAGGCAAAGTAGTAGTCCAGATCCGCGTGAATGCCGCAGGGCAAGTAGTGGACGCGCGGGAAACAACGGGCACCAATATATCGGATAAACAAACTATCCAACTCGCTCTCGACGCCGCCAAGAAGGCGAAGTTTACCGAGGGCGACCATGACCAGATCGGAACAATTACCTATAATTTCAAGTTTAACTAATTGTAAATTACTGAATTGTAAATTACTAAATTGTAAATTACGTTATGAACTACTTGTTTCTTGACAATGGTTTCGAGGAGATCGAAGCAGTTACCACGATTGATTTGCTGCGTCGCGCAAAAATCGCATTGACGACAGTGTCTGTAACCGGCAATCCGATGGTTCTCGGCGCGCATAACATCGCCGTGGAAGCAGACGGACTGATGGAGAAGATTGATTTCTCGGACGCCGAGATGCTGATCCTTCCGGGCGGACAGACCAAGTTGGGCGAATGTTCCGCATTGTGCGAGCTGCTCATCGAGCATAACAAAGCCGACAAACTGATCGCGGCGATTTGTGCGGCTCCGACTGTGCTGGCTAAATTAGGCATTCTGGAGGGCAAACAGGCTACTTGTTATCCCGGTCTGCAAGCCGCGCTGGGTGAGAGTTATGTCGGCGGATTAGTCGTTGAAAGCAAGAATATTATCACCGGCAAAGGACCGGGTCTGAGTTCTGATTTCGCCTTCTGCATCATAGAACGTCTTGCGGGCGCCGAGACAGCGGACGCCGTATATGACGCTGCTCAATATTAATATTAACCACAAATTTTTACTATTATGACAAGAGAACAAATTTTTGCTGCTTTTGCCACGAACATCGCATTGGTAGATGGCAATCTGTATGACTCTGAGGTAGAGCGTATCGGCGATTTGGCTGCCGCTAACGGTTTGGACCGTAGTGCCGTGCTCCGCGCTTGCGCTGCTGAGGTAGATCACCCGACCAACCTGGCTGCTCTTACTCCGCTGATGAGCGAGGATGACAAAGACCTGGCAATCTTCGGTATGGTACGTATTTCGATCGCTGACAACCGCATCGCTATCAAGGAGATGCAACGCGTTCACACCGCTTGCGATAACTTCGGCTGGGGTGCGCAGTACGTAACGATCAAGTACTTGCAACAGCTGAAGAAAGATCCGTCGCTGCTCGTAGAAGGTGTTGATTTCTAATACGAACCACGGAAATAAGAAAACAGACGCTTTCGGGCGTCTGTTTTTTTTATCGAAGGCCGATGATCTTATGGAGTTGGACGCTGAGTCGCCAGAAAGGGTGGGCGAGGATATAGCGGACCGTTTCGTCCAAGTTATCGTTGTTGTCCTCCGACCATTCGTCGATCCCGCTCTCCATGAGCAGGTCGCCGTTGTAGCGCAGGGGCTGGAGCATCCAATGCTCTGCTTCTATCTGGGAGCGCCAGATCTCCGGGTCGTACGTGCCGGTGAAGACCACTTTTACTTCGTTCACTCTCTTGAGCGCCAAAGGCGGCTGATGGCTTATTGCCGAATGCTGAAGGCTGAACTCTTTGGGAGAACAAGTGATCCAGTCGATCCCTTCTGGTAGCGGACGTGTGCCGTTGGTCTCGATGCAGATATAGAATCCCGCTTCGTGTAGCGCATCAATGAGCGGTTTGTCCACCTGCAGACTCGGTTCGCCTCCGGTGAGGACGCACATCTTACGGCGCTCGTTGGGCGCGTCGTAGAGTGCGCGCATCTCCTCAATGATCTCCGATGCACTCATCTCGGTAAACTCCGCAAAGTCGGTGTCGCACCAAGGGCAGCGCAGATTGCAGCCGCTAAAGCGAACAAACACAGCGGGAATACCGCTGTGCGCGCCCTCGCCCTGCAAGGTAAAGAATATTTCGTTAACTCGGTACATTACTAGTATCCTAGGGCCCTAGTTTCCTAGGATCCTAGTCTCTCTCATAAATAGCGGTGTTGCCTTCGGATTCTTGGACGGAGACCTTGTAGCAATTCTCTACATGGTCGCAGATCCAGCGGGCGATGTTCTCTGCGGACGGGTTGACGTCCAATATCTCGTTGATATATTTATGGTCAAAGCTGTCCTTCACCACTTTTTTGATGTGGGTGAAGTCAGTCACCATCCCGTCTTGGTTCAGCTCCTTGGCTTTGCAATAGACCACAATAATCCAGTTATGGCCATGCAGGTTCTCGCATTTGCTTTCGTACGACAGCATCAAATTATGCGCCGCCGAGATCTCTACTCTTTTTTCTACGTAGTACATTTTTATAGTTGTCTAGTTGACTAGTTGACTAGTTGTCTAGTCGTTCAATTCTCGTAAATGGTGTTATCTTCAATGCCGGCTTGCGCGAGGGCTTCTTTGCGCTCACGGCAGGTACCGCAGACGCCGCAGTGGTGCTCGCCACCCTTGTAACAGCTCCACGTCTCGGAGTAGTCGATATTCAACTCTTTTCCTTTAGCCGCTATCTCCGCTTTGGTGAGATTAGTATAAGGCGTGAGGAGTTGAACGCCATTCCATGTGCCGAAATGGATAGCTTTGTTCATCGCGTCCACGAACTCAGGGCGACAGTCAGGATAGATCGTGTGGTCTCCGGCATGATTCGCCAGCATCACATATTGCATCTTGTTGTTCTCCGCTATGCCTGCGGCAATGGAGAGCATAATACCATTGCGGAAAGGTACTACGGTTGATTTCATATTCTCTTCGTCGTAGTTGCCTTCGGGTATCGCTTCGGCTCCTTCGAGCAGCGAGGATTTAAAGAACTGCTTGATAAACGGCAGGCGAATGACCAGATGCGGTATTCCGAGCCGTTCGCAATGGAGTTTGGCAAACTCTAACTCGCGGTCATTATGGTTGCTGCCATAGTGAAACGAGACCGCCATGCCGATGCGAAAGCGGTACTCATAAAGCATTGTGGTGGAGTCCAGTCCACCGGAAAGGACGATAAGGGTATCCTTCATAATAACCTCTCCCCATCCCTCCCCTCAAGGGAGGGAGATGGGATTTTGTTTAGTGTTTCGTGTTTAGTATGAATTGTTCGCGGAGGCGCTGTGCCTTCAGTTCCTCGTGATCCTTGTCGGCATAGTTGGCAAAGGGATAGATGCTGATTCCGCCGCGGGGCATGAAATAGCCGATGACCTCCAGATATTTGGGATCCATCAGTCGGACGAGATCTTTCATGATAATATTCACGCAGTCCTCATGGAAATCGCCGTGGTTTCGGAAGGAGAAGAGGTATAACTTGAGGCTCTTGCTCTCCACCATCCGCTCGCGCGGGATATAACTGATGTACAGATGTCCGAAATCGGGTTGCCCTGTCTTGGGACAAAGGGTGGTGAACTCCGGACAGTTGAAGGTAACGAGGTATTCGTTCTCAGGGTGTTTGTTCGGGAACGTCTCCA
This sequence comes from uncultured Bacteroidales bacterium, assembly GCA_902765485.1. Taxonomy (GTDB): domain Bacteria; phylum Bacteroidota; class Bacteroidia; order Bacteroidales; family Paludibacteraceae; genus Colicola. Next base: position 90,260 of record CACWZZ010000013.1, on the reverse strand, counting down.
GCACGGAGGGGTTATAGTTGTCGCTATATTGCACGTGCTGGTTTCCCAAGAGAGTTACCCCCTCTAATTCGTTTTCTGTTCGCATTTCTGTTTTAACGCATAATTTTGAGGGTCTCGCCGCTTTCGGTCACAATGATGTACATTCCTCTCGGCAGATCCATCGTATAAATATTCTCGTTCGTCGTAGCTACCTTGCGACCATAAATATCATAGATATTCACCCATTCGCCGGCTTCATATACATTCTCAATTCCTTCCGGATCGTAGACATCGATGGTCAAGCTGTACGCACGGCGGTTGATGTAGTCGGTGACCACATAGATTTTCGGAGTATAGAGCGCATATTGCAGCGGAACCGCAGAAGTGGTGACATGGGTGTTGGCTTCATCGGCTATCTTGATCGTGGGTTCAGCTCCTTCCAGTTGCGCACTTTGCTCTTCCGTGAGTGCCAGCGAGATCGTGTTCTCGCTTTGGTTAATGGTGGCTTTCACACCCAAGAGTTCGAAACTGTTGATCTGCAGCTCCGGTGTCTCAACGGTTGCTTGGTCCGGACTCAGCAGGTACGAGATAATTCCGTTGAGCAGGTTCTTTCCTTGCGGGGTGAAAGTAACACCTTTAGCCAACGGCAGACAGATATATTTCTGTCCGCCTCGCATGTTAGCCGGCACTTCGTGCAGCGCTGTTTGTAGTTCGCCGTTTTTGTAGTAGTCGTTGATGTCGCGCGTATAAGCGGTAGCAAGGCAATAGGTGCCCGGTAATTTGACGTCAACCGGCATGATCCCATTCAACTCATAGTTGCTCAGTATCTGGATAGAGTCGCCTTTCTTCAGGCTACTACCCAGTTGTGCAAAGATCGGATGCGAGGGTTGCTCGATGTATAGTTTGGTACCTTTGTTCTTGGTATTCAGAGTGGTATCGATCGCGCCGTTGTTCGGTTCTCCCCAATTCAGACGTCCTTGCGCATACGTGAAGCCTTTCATGCTCAAAACAGGCAGGTTAGCGCCGCCTTGAATGATAGAAAGCACTTCGAGGTTGTCTGCATCGGCGTCCTCGGAGATCAGAATCCATTTATAGTTGGCGTATTGTTCAGTAGGCCGCGGTCCGTCTTCTCTCTGTTTGCGAGGGAAGAGATCCCATTGGTTGGAACCGGTTCCGTTCAATGCTTGGTATATCGCATCTTTGCTGTAATCCTTGGCGTTCTTGCAGAGGTACATGACTGATTTAGGACCGTAGTTCGGAGTAATGACAGAGATCGTGCCGGTGAACGTCGTGTCGCCGCCGGCAGTAGTGATCGAATACGGGTACGTGCCGGAAGTGGCAGTAGGAGTACCTCCAATGATATATCTGCCGTTGTTTCCGGATCCGCTAATTCCCGCCGGCTGCCCATTGGGCCATGTGAGCTGTACTTCATCGGCAGACAGCGCATAGTAGGCGAAAATGATTTGATCCATCTCTTCACCTGTATATGCCAATGCATCCAATTCGGATCTGGCGGCGATAGAAGATTTAACGATGAACTTACCGGATACACTGTTGGTTGGTACTCCGTTGTAATGAGCCACGATATGGTATTTATACGTGCCCACCTGACAGTTGGCTTGACCGCTCAGGATCAACGTGTCGCTCAATGTACCATTATGTTGGGTCAAACCAATACCGGTTGCTTCCGGTCCATCCCATACCAAATCCGTTTTTGCTCTGGGAATGTTGTTGTACTTGGTGGAGTACGTGATCGGATTGATAGAGCCTGTTTGATAAACGACCTGGGTGGAGTCATTTCCTTTGACCCATTTCGTTCGCGGCTCTTGCGCCAGACGGAGGGAGAAACCGTAGAAATAGTTGTTGCTGCCACCCACGCCGCGCACTTCGATTATATGTTCGCCGGTAGAGATATCGTAGCGACGAATCTTATCGTTTGTACTAAGTTGGTTAGTCGGCTGCTCAACATCGTCTATGAACACCTTGAAATATTTGCCTTTGCTGGCATCGGCAGTGTTGTCGCGCGCAAAGAAGGAAAATTGGTCGTATCCGCTAATACGCAGTTTGTAATAACCGTCATTGTAGATTTTATGCTGGCCATAATCTCCGGCTTCGAACTCGTCCGTTTTTGCTCCGGAATAGTTCGATTTGGAGGTGGCACCTTTAACCTCCAGCCATCCGTCTTTTGCTTTGCACTCATAGTCGGAGTTTCCGGCTACGGTAAAACCATCCGTTTTTTGGACCGGAGTAACCGCTACGCGGTAATGGCTATTTGCATCAAAAGTAGCATAATAAACCTCGTATTCTCGGCTATTGAACATGCTGAGTGTACCATTGTAACCTCCGGCGAGTTCTTTTGCCTCGTATATCTCAGGGACGTGGGTAGTGAGATCGCTGGAAGGAAGAGCTACCGTATAATTGATCGTGTAAGTCAGTTTTGTTTCGCCGTCTTCAGCCGTTACTTCCACTTTTCCCACGCCGGGAACAGAAGCAGCTTGGGTGATGTTTACCGTAGCATGGCTTTCGTTTGCGGTTGCCGAAATAGTTGGCGGAGTTTTGGTGCCAGCCGTTAATTCGATATTGTACGTCAGTGTATTTGCCGAGAAATTAGGAACAGATGTGCTGCCGTATTTTAAACTACTCAAAGTGGCATCAGTTGACACCGCGGGTGCTTCTGTGATCGTTACGGCATAGACGGTAGTTTCGTTTGTTGTGCTCTTGAACGTGTAGGTTACCGCTCCGTTTGCGAAGTTTTGTGCGGTATTGGGTGTCCAAGAATCGATATTGTCTCCTGTGAACTGTGGCGTGATTGTAAGCGAAGAGCCATTCGTCACTTGTCCGGTAATCGTTTTGGCAACTTGGTCGATAGCTGCTGTGCCCTTGATATTGCTCCAGTTAGCGCTCGTTACTTTCGGCGCCGAAGATGCGACGGTGAAGGTAATGGTATAAACCTTGGTGGTAGTACCATCTTCCGCCGTTACGGTCACGGTTGCATTTCCCGGCAGAGAGGTAGCCTGTGTGATCACAGGATCGGAAGCCTTTGTGTCATTTTTCGTGGCTGCTACAGTCGGAGGAGTTGTCGTGCCAGCCGGTAATTCCACCTCATAATTGGTGGTAGTAGCAGAGAAATTAGGCACAGAGGTACCGTTGTATGTCAATGCCGAAAGAGTAGCATCCGTTGAGATAACAGGCCCTGCTGCAGTATATGACCCGGTTGTCAAAGCAACCGTAATTGTGGCTATCTTCATTTCTGAATTATTGTCCTTAAAATGCAGATACGTCTTGCCGCCTTTAGTGGTTAAGTCGGAAGAAGTGAACTGGAACGATTGCGGACCTCTCTTGCCGTCCGATGTGATGTTTCCGTCCGAACTTGCTTTGGAGTATAAACGCTTTGTTTCCCCGGCTGCCGTCCCGTTAACATACAATTGTAAGTGACGTGAATCACTTTGTCCGGCAACAGTCATGCTGATTGTACCTGCTCCGCCTGCCGGAACGGGAATATATCCGCTACTTTGTCCTTGCCAGGAAAATTGGTTGCTACTGGAAAATTTCATCTTACTACCTCCCGACGGAACATAGATAATTCCGTTATCTTCGGTCTCTGCATTAGCAGGAACGGTGACTTGAGATGAAGGTTTGATAAACGTCCATGTACTCGTTTTTCCATCTGCAGAAATGACCTGTGTGGAGTAATTGCCCGTGTTAGTTGTTTGCGCAAACAAACTGCTTGGGATCAAATAAATCACGGTAATTAGTAGAATCTTAACTACGTTTTTCATATTGTTGTTTTTTTTATTCTATTGTTGTTTTTTTTAATTCTATCGTCCCGTATGTGTCTCGTATTCGTCTCGTAAATTTGCCGTACCGGCATGCACGTATTGGCGGATATTAATTCACGCTGCAAAATTACTGCTTTTTTTGCATATAAATGTGCACATATTAAAAAAAAATGTGTAAAAATTGACACTTTTATCAAAAAAAGTCGCGCGCGTACATTATTTATTTGCGTATATAAGAATTTTTTTGTAATTTTGTGCCCGATTTTTAAAAATTAACGTAACAAACAATTTAGAATAAAGGTATGAAAAAAACTATTTTATCTGTTGTAATGGCCATGATGACCATGTTTGCTGTTTCTGCCCAGACGGTAGATAAGGCTACCGTAACGGGCAATGCGGATGCTGCTGAGAAAGCCGGAGCGGATTTGCAGAAACTGGAGAATGCGGAGAAGGCTTGGAAGTTTGACGGAACAGTGGGTTTGAATGCTGCTGCAACCGGATTGGTTAACTGGGCTGCCGGTGGTAAGAACAATGTGAACGGTATTGTGTATGCCAAGTTGCACTTGCTGTACCATAAGAATGCGATTGCATGGGAGACCAACTTTGACACCGATTTCGGTATGACCTGGATTGACCAGAAAGAGGATGCATTCCAGAAATCAAGCGATAATATCAAGTTGGCAACCAAGTTCGGTTGGGAGTTCAAAGAGACTTGGTATCTGACTGTTTTGGCGGGTTTCCAGAGCCAATATGCGTTGGGTCGCGAGTATGTGACGGGATATAACCCTGCGATCTCTAAATGGCTGGCTCCTTCGTACACCGATATCTCGGTCGGTATTGACTGGAAGAAGAGTTATAACGGCGCCGATTTCTCGATCTATCTGTCTCCGATCGCAGGTCGTATCACGACGGCTTATACCGGCAATACGTGGAACGAGCGCTACACGAAAGAGGCATGGGTAGCAGCCGGAAATGACGAAGCCAATTGGAATCAGACCGTATATGAGGCTGAGCAGGCAGCACACACCGACTTGTCGTCTGTCCTCAAGGACCGCAACGGTGTATCGTATTTCGATCCCGCAACGGGCGTTAAGATGTATGACCGTAACGCACGTGCTGAGTTCGGTTTGAGTTTCAAGGGAGGTATCGCTTATACGTACAAAGATTTGAAACTGAGCACGACGCTGGCCCTCTTCACTCCGTACGCAGGTCGTGGTGTTGAGTTGGCTTCTTACGAAGATGCCGCTACCCGCGAGGTGAACCGCGGACTGCCCGGTTATAACGAGGCAGACCACTATTTCAAGTATTCGAACATGAACCGTTCCTTCGGTATGTTCGATGTAGATTGGGATTGCGCGCTGAGTTACCAATTCCTCAAATGCCTGCAAGTAACGCTCCAGACGAGTCTGAAGTACTATCCGGGTGCGCTGATTGCGAACAAAGAAGGTGCTCTTTCTGAGCGCTGCCAGTTTAAGGGCGTGATCGGTCTGGGTGTCGGATATAGTTTCTAAGTACTAAGGGACTAAGTACCAAGTACCAAGTCATGCAGGCTCTCAATGATCTTTCGCAAAACGTACATCTGTTGCTGGAGCGCTATCAGGCGTTGCAGCAAGAGAATGTACGTTTGCGCGAGGACATAGAGCGGCAGCGGGGGGAACTGATCCGCACGCACAGCGAGTTGCTGGAGTTGCAGCAACAGAATCGTCGGCTGGCCACCGCGAACGCCATGACGGCGGCAGAGGGAACTGAAGAAGCGACGAAGCGAATAAACGCGCTGATAGCGCAAGTGGACCGAGCAATAAGCGCGCTGAAGCGCTAATTGGATAATTTGAAGATTTGAAGAATTGTTATCAGACAAGCAACATATCAACCTGCATCTGGATGCCCACACGGTGGGATTGGATGTGCCACGCGAGGCGGAGCCGAACTACCGCAACGCGGCGGAGTTGCTGAACAGGCGGTATCAGTACTATCTGAAATTGCGTCCCAATGCTTCGGCGGAACAATTATGGATGTACACGGCGCTCGAAGTAGCAGTGGCGTTACAATCCGACGCACGGGAGAAAAGTTTGGAACCCGTGGAGAGAGAATTGAAGAAACTGAATGAAGAGATTAGACCTTACCTGACTTCTCATGAAAAGGGAGTGAACGAGTGAACTATAATTAATAACAAAACAACAAATACATTACATGAATACAGCAATCTTACTTATTATTAGTGCCGTAGTGGGACTCCTTCTCGGAGCAGGGATCTACTACCTCATCTCCCGCGTCGCGGCTGCCAACATAATAAAGAAGGCGACCGAAGAAGCAGAGGTGGTGAAGAAAAACAAGATTGTTGAGGCGAAGGAGAAATTTATCGCCCTGAAACTGGAGCACGACAATGCCGTGCGCGAGCAGGAGAAACGTATACAACAGCAAGAGCAACGTTTACAGCAGCGCGAGCAGCAGTTGAACCAGCGTCAAGGCGAGATTCAACGGACCCTCAATGAGACGAATCAGAAGATGCAGGTGATAGAGCAGCGTCAGCAGGCGTTGGATTATCGTCAGCAGGAGATCGAGAAAATGCACCATGAGGCACAACGTCAGTTAGAGCAACTGAGCGGCATGAGTGCCGAGGAAGCGAAAGTGCAGTTGGTAGAGGCTTTGAAAGACGAAGCCAAGACTGCAGCCATGTCTTATGTGAACGAGATCATGGACAATGCGCGTCTGGAGGCAAACAAAGAAGCAAAGAAAATCATTATTCAGACCATCCAGCGTGTGGCTTCGGAGACCGCAGCCGAGAGCACGGTGTCTGTCTTCCATATCGAGAACGACGAAGTGAAAGGTCGTATCATCGGTCGTGAGGGACGTAATATCCGCGCGCTGGAGGCCGCTACGGGTGTGGAGATCGTTGTGGACGATACGCCGGAGGCGATCACCCTTTCTGCGTTCGACCCGGTACGTCGCGAGATCGCGCGTCTGTCGTTGCACCAGCTGGTTCAGGACGGACGTATCCATCCTGCGCGTATCGAGGAAGTGGTAGCTAAAGTGACCAAGCAGGTGGAGGAAGAGATCGTCGAGACAGGTAAACGTACTACGATCGACCTTGGTGTCCACGGTCTGCATCCGGAATTGATCCGCTTGGTAGGAAAGATGAAATATCGTTCTTCGTATGGCCAGAACTTGCTGCAGCACGCCCGCGAGACCGCGAATCTCTGTGCCGCTATGGCTGGTGAGTTGGGTCTGAACGTCAAGGCGGCTAAGCGCGCCGGATTATTGCACGATATCGGTAAAGTGGCGGATGACGATGTCGAGCTGCCGCACGCAGAGTTGGGTATGAAGCTTTGCGAGAAATACGGTGAGAAACCGGATATCTGCAATGCGGTAGGTGCTCACCATGACGAGTGCGAGATGAAGACGCTGATTGCACCGATCGTACAGGCTTGCGATGCGATCTCAGGTGCCCGTCCGGGAGCTCGTCGAGAGATCGTCGAGAGTTATGTGAAGCGACTGAATGACCTGGAGAACCTCGCTATGTCGTTCCCCGGTGTTGTCAAAACATATGCGCTGCAAGCCGGTCGTGAGTTGCGCGTGATCGTGGGAGCCGACAAAGTGTCCGACAAGGATGTGGAGTTGCTGTCGTTCGATCTCGCGAAACGTATCCAAGACGAGATGACGTATCCGGGTCAGATCAAAGTGACCGTCATCCGCGAGGTGCGTGCGATCAATGTAGCCAAATAATCAGCCATGCATGGCTGATACAGAAAGGACTTCCGCCTATAGGTAGAAGTCCTTTGTTAATTCCCGATAGGCGGCTGAACGGCCGCCTTTTTCGTCTTCGAGGACGAGGGTGTCTTCAACGGGAGCGGTATTTCGAGATGTCGATATATCGGTATTTCGAGATTTCGATTTCTCGAAGGCTAATAGAACTCTCCGCGCGGGTTTGGACTCCTTACTATATACGCGTGTTATGCGCGTGAGAGACAGCCCTTCTGCCTGCGCTAATTCGCACACTTCCGATTCGGCTTCGGCAGGCAGGATAAGTGCCAGAATACCATTTTCGGATAAGAGGCGTGTGCTATGATGGATTAACTCGCTGAAACTCAATGTGTCTGTGTGGCGTGCGGTCTGCCGCCCTTTGTCCGGATTTTTTAGACTGTTTTGGAAATAAGGCGGGTTGGAGACGATGAGGGAGTAGAACCCCTCCCTAGGTTGTTCTACGGACGACCACCGGGCGTCCGATCGAGCAGAGCTCTTCACCCGCTCAAGGGAGGGGACTGAATGACTTTGCCACTCTTGCAGTTTGGCGCAGTAAGCATGCAGGCGGTCGGACCAAGGTGAGGCGGCGAAATTCTCTGCGGCTTGCTCTACGGCGGCTTTGTCTATGTCGATAGCGTCAATAAGCGCGTCGGGAAAACGCTGAGCGAGCATGAGCGCGATTAAGCCGGAACCGGAGCCAATGTCAAGGCACCTTGCGTAGTGGTAACGATGTGGTATTGTAGGCGACCCGGCAGCGGCTGCATCATAGCCACTCCAGCAGCCCAACAACACCCCGTCGGTGCCCACTTTCATTGCACAACGGTCGTGCCGGACGAAGAATTGCTTGAACTGAAACCCCAAGTTCATTGACGATTGGACGATTTACGATTGGGCGATTTGGTTATTTTACCAATTCTGTATGCTCATGGTGGCAGCAGTCTCCGTGTTCGTGTTCGTGCGCTTCGATCACGCAGTGGATACACAGATAGATACCTATTCCGATGAAAAGGACGGCGCAAATATGTCGGAACCATTTCTCAAAATGGGTCATTTTCTGGGTCAGATTGCCGATGCTGACTGCGCTGTAGCTGACCAGCCACGCGATGAGCATGATTGGCAGACCTGTTCCGAGACCGAAAATCACCGGCATGAGCCAATTCCATGTGTTCGGCAGCGTCAGAGTGATATCTATCATGGTCAGGAAATAGACCAAACGATGCGGACAGAAAGCGATGGCGAAGAAGATACCAAGGATGAAAGACCATAGCCAGCTGGCATTGGAGTCCGCGTTTTGGAGGAATTTGCTGATACCATGGTCGTGGGTGTGGTGGTGATGTCCGCTGAAGAGCAGCACAATACCGCAGACGAGCATGAAACCCGCTAAGATCGGTTCGCCCCAATGACTCAGCACATGCTGAATACCATCGGTCTGCGCACCCATTAGGAAAGGAATACTGAGCAGAACGTACGTCGCCAGTTTGCCCAGCACAAACATCGCGCCGTTGCTCAATACCTTGCGTTTATTATTGATCTCCTTGTCGATATAACTGATGGCGGTAATACTTGTCACCAGCGTGCAAGGGTCCAATATTGTGAGCAATCCTAATACAAAAGCTGTTAAAATTTGTACCATAATGTGTGTATTTTTGCTAAAAAAGCGTGCAAAGGTACAAAATAATTTTGACATGTGCAAAAAATGTTGTAATTTTGCAAGCGAAAAATGTTTGTTCGCTCGTTCAGATGAAAAAATCTTTGCGAAATATACCGATCACATCGCGAATCATGGTGGTGGTGTTGGCTTGCGTGTCGGTGATTTTCATCTTCATGTTGGTCATGTCCATTCTCTATGTTCATGCCAGCGTTGAGGCGCAACAGCGTCGTGATCTGATCACTCGCGCGGAGTATATCCAGTCGTATTTGCGGTCGCTTTATTATTGGGATGTGACGCTGACTCCGTTGCAGGCGGACGGTTTAACGATAGACTTGCGCGATCTGAGTATCGATATGCAGCAGGATATTCATGTCTATGCGCTGAATGGCGAATTATTGGCTTCTTCCTCTCCGCAACTCTTCGACGGCGGCATCCTGTCGCGGAACATGAATCCCAGCAAGCCTTTCTTCAGCGACGACCATATCGCGCTATTCTATGAGCAGATCAAGGATGAACCGTATCTTATCGCCTATTTGCCGTTTCATAATGGTGCTTTTGTGACGATCGGGTATATTGCGGTTCCTTATTTTTTGAGCGAACAGACTCGCCAAGCGGAGGTACAATCCTTGCTCAAACGCCTTATTCCGGCGTTCCTGTTAGCGCTTCTGTTCTCGCTGCTGGTCTCTTATTTCGCCACGCGGTCGATGACCGCTCCGATCTCCATGTTGACGGACAAAATGCGCCAGTTTGAGATCGGCGGACGGGACAATCATATCGAGTATCCGTATCACGATGAGTTGGGTGCACTTGTTGAACGCTATAACATGCTGGTCGATCGGGTAGAAGAGAGTGCGGAACAGCTGGCTCGCGCGGAGCGCGAAGGAGCTTGGCGAACGATGGCACGCCAAATTGCGCATGAGATCAATAACCCGCTGACGCCGATGAAATTGTCGGTTCAGAAACTGCAACTCAAACGTGGCAAAGAGGGATTCGACGAGTATTTCGACAAGACGACCAAGATGCTGATTGCAGAGATTGATAATCTGGCGCATATCGCGCAGTCATTCTCGGCTTTTGCCAAACAGCCGGAGGTCATTACTACCGAGGTGGATATCGCCGAGAAACTGTCGAATGTCATTACTCTCCAGCGCGCGAATGACGAACAGATCCCTGTGCGGTATGTGGGGGCAGACTCCGGCGTCATGGTACGTGCGGACAGAGAGCAGATCAGTCAGGTTTTCGTCAATATCATCCGCAATGCCTTGCAGGCTTCGCCGACGGATATCATCGTGGTGCTCAATGCCGCTTATTCGGATCGCGAAGTGCAAATCTCCATTTCCGACGACGGAACAGGAATACCGAAGGATATTCAGGCGCGTATTTTCCAGCCGAACTTCACCACCAAGTCCAACGGAAACGGACTTGGTTTGGCTATCTCGAAGCATATTGTGGAAGGTTCCGGCGGACGGATCGAGTTCGCCACTTCGTCCAAAGGCACCACTTTCTTTATCTATCTGCGCAAAAAATGATTTTTAAGATTCTTTCTCCTTCCGAATCATTGCGACCGTATATATTTCGCTATGTGTTTGTGCGCGCGGAGGGTTCGACGGACACGATGACACCTCCTGCGGACGATCCGCGGTTTGTGAATGGGAAGCATGTGCAGCCGCTGTTACCCAACTACGGCAGTTTGATTTTTGTCCGGAATGTTGTAGTGGAGATTGGTGGAACGCAGTCTGACGAGCTACTATTGCTCGGAGCAAATCAGACTATGTTGGGATTAACAACTCTCAGCGGCTGGTTCGAAGGAATGATGGTGGATTTTGAGCCCGGAGGCATGCATGGGTTAATAGGAGCGGACCTGCAGCAATTATCCGGCAAAGTCCTGAAAGCAAGCGAGTCCGGCGATGAAGGCTTGGGCTACTTGGATCAGATCTTCAAATCAACACCCAAGGCGGAAGATATTGCGGCGCAGCTGGACGCTTTTTTCTTGGGACGTATTCCCGTAAAGGAAGACGCCAACTATGCGCGAATCAGGAAAGTGATTGCTGCTTGCGATGAAGCGAAAGGAAATATCTCTGCGGCAGAAATGGCTTCTGTGGCTTGTCTGGGAGAGCGGCAGTTTCTGCGGGTTTTTCGTAATTATGTGGGTATTCCGCCGAAGCAATTTGTGCGCCTAAGGCGTTTTCACCGAACCATACAGGACATGCAGATTCGGGCAGCGCAAGGCAAACCGATTGATTTGCTGGCTATGGTTTTGGAGCATGGTTACTATGATTTGAGTCACGCTGCGTTGGAGTTTCAGCAGATGGGGTGTGTCTCTCCCAGGCAGTTCCGAATGCTCGGAATTCCTTTGACGGAAGATTTTTCTGTCTTTTTTGCATAAAAACATATAATGTCCGTTTTTTCATATACCGGGTGCAAGAAAAGCAGTACTTTTGCACCGAATTATAAAATAATCAGTATTATGACAGTAAATGGTACAACTAAATTAGGGTTATGGGTGTTGTTGACATTCATCTTTTCCTCTTATTGTGCTGCAGAGACGATCAAAGGCTCTGTGGTAGACAGCCGCGGCGAGGCGATGCCGTATGTGACGATTTCTGTGTTGGCGCAGGATTCCAGTCTGGTAACCGGTGCTATTACCGATGAGGAGGGAAAGTACGAAGTAGAAGTGACTAAGGGACTAAGTACCAAGGGACAAAGTACCAAGGGACTAATTATCCAGGCTTCGTATATCGGTTACCAGACGGCGTTTGGCGGACCTGATTTTGTGCTGCGGGAAGAGACCGAACGGCTCAAAGAGGTGGAGGTGAAAGCCAAGAAACCGCTTATTGAGCGGCAGATGGACAAGCTGGTGGTGAACGTCTCTGCTTCGCCGCTGGCTGCTGGTTCTAACGGAAATGATATTCTCCGTCGTTCGCCGGGTGTGCGGATCGACAAGGACGGAAATATTACCGTGAACGGTAAGTCGGTGGAAATCTATGTCGATGGCAAGCCTTCGTACCTCAGCGGTCAGCAGCTCAAAGCCATGTTGGACGGAACAGACGGAAACACGATAGAGAAGATTGAAATTATCTCGAATCCTTCTGCCAAATACGACGCTTCGGGTCAAGGCGGAATCATCAATATCAAGACCAAAAGGAATATGATGAAAGGTCTGAACGGAATGCTTTCTGCGGCTTACGGCGGTATGTATTTCGGCGATGTGAAACGATGGCTGAACCAGGAAATGTTCTCGCTCATGCTCAATTACCGCGGAGAGAAAACCTATACTTTCGGTCAGTTTACGCAGGTCTTTGCGCAGAACGATATAGATTTTGAGTCTTCGCGCGAAACGCCGACGCTAAAGAACTACTCCTATTCGGATTACAACATCAATTTCCAGTACTACATGCTGAAGGTCGGTAACGACTGGTATGTGGATTCGCTCAACACGCTTGGTTTTATCCTCCAAGTGCCGTTCATGGACGTGGACCAGCATATCGTGCCGGGACTCAATGCCGCTTATATGATCCAAGGCGGGGACACGACGAACAGTACGACCAATTCGCAGAATCGTCTGAAAGCTCCGCAGCACACGGCGAACCTCAACTACACGCACACGTTCTCGGAGGACTTGGAGCGCGAGTTGACCGTTAATGTCGATTACAATAGGTATAATAATGGTTCTTCCAATTTCCAGGAGACGCGTTACGACAAGCCTTTTAATGGTATTAGCGCGCTTGGGATAGATATTAAAAGCAAGCAGATCGTCAATATTTATTCTGCGAAGATGGATTTTCAGACCAAGTTCTGGAAAACAGGCATGATTGAAGCCGGTGTCAAGTATGCGCTATCTTCGACGGACAATAACATGACGACCGATTCGACACGGAATGGAGAAGTGCGTCCCACGGATCATAACGCCTTCCGTTATGACGAGCACGTGGCAGCGGCATATATCTCTGTCGGCAAGCAGTTCGGCGAACATTGGTCGGTTAAACTGGGTCTGCGCGGCGAATACACGTTCTCCCACGGCGACTGGAAAGACGACGGGTTGGATTCGGTCATCAACAAGTCTTATTTTGACCCGTTCCCGACCGCTTATATCGGCTATACGACGAAGCCGCTGGGTAAGTTGCAGCAGCCGATAGCCGTTTCTGCAAGTTATACAAGGCGCATCAAACGTCCGAATTACTGGATGCTGAATCCGTTTACTTCGTACGTGGACGCCTATTCGATTCAGAAAGGAAACACCAACTTGACGCCGGAGTTTAACAACGATGTGGAGGTGCATTTCAGCTGGACGCAGTACCTCAATATGACTTTCAATTTTGCGCACACGCAGGATATGTTTTCTTCCAAAGTGACGATCCTGCCGAACGGAATCGGTCTTTCGCAATGGTCGAATTTCGGTACATGTACCACGCATGGCGTGAATGTCTCGCTGACGGAGTTGCCGCTGGTGCCGAAGTATGTTAAGGCGGAGGACGGTTCCAAGTCGATGCAGGGCGCATGGCTGGCGCTTACGGTCAATGCCGGATGGCTGCATTTCATCAACAAGTCGTACGAGAAGAATGCGTATGGGACGCCGGTGTATGAGAATAGGAGCCATTACGGCTATGTGGGAGGCACGCTCTCTGCTTATTTGCCGCAGGACTGGACGCTGACGATCGACGGCAACTGGTCTTCGCCGATGACCACGGGTTATAACCGCTCGGGAAGTACTTATTTTGCAAGCTTCGGCGTGCGTAAGATGTGGATGAAGAAAGGGCTGATTTTCAATCTCAATGTGCAGGATCTGCTTCGTTCGCTCAGTTTCCAAAGTGACGATTTAGGTCAGCAGCCGGGCTACCGTTCGTGGTACAAGAATACCGTCCGCCAGCAGCGTGTGATGCTGTCTGTGACATGGATGTTCGGCCAGTATCAGCAGCACAAGAACCGCAAAGTGGGTGATCTCGATGAATCGTCCCGTCTCGGCGGCGGAGGCACCATCGGACAATAAATCTGAAAAACGGCTCCTCCTTTCTTCCCCTCTTTTTTAGCACTCAAAAGGGGGTGATAAGGGGGTGATTAGGGGGTTATTACGGGGTGATTAGGGGGAGATTCGGCTGCCGTGACCGGGAGAAAAGCGCAAGAAAAGGGCGCAAAGAAAACTTTCTCCCAAATCTGGTACAAAGATACAACAAAAATCCCATATATCCAAATTCCGGCTTCGTAAAATTGCATTTTTTTTTATGGAAAACGCGCGCGCACTTGCATATATGAAAAAAAAGTAGTAATTTTGCAGGCAAAATTGGAAGAATAGCAATGTATCCGAAAATTGATAATCGTCCATGGCGTGTAGTGCACAGCGAGAATATACTGCGGTTGGGACCGTGGCTGTCTGTGCGTCAGGAGTGCGTGGAGTTGCCTTCGGGCAAACAAATTCCGACGTGGTTCGTGTTGGAGTTTCCGAACTGGGTTAACGTGATTGCCATTACCAAAGAAGGCAAGATGGTGATGGTCGATCAATATCGTCACGCGCTGGGTGAGACCCATTATGAGCTGGTGGCAGGTGTGATCGATCCGGGTGAGACGCCGCTGGAGGCAGCTAAACGTGAGTTGAGCGAAGAAACCGGATACGAGGGTGGGGAATGGAGTTTATTCATGACCCTTTCGCCGAATCCGACGAATCATAACAACTTGTCTTATACGTTTTTGGCAACGGGCGTGGAGAAACGTCGCGAACAACACCAGGAGGCGACAGAGGACATTCATGTGGATATCATGGAGAAGGAGCAGGTTCGAGAAATGCTGGAGGACGGAGAGATTATCCAAGCGCTGCATGCCGCGCCGCTGTGGAAATACTTTGCGATACATAATTAAATAAAAAATTCTAACCATAAAAAACACAAAATAATGAAAGTACAAGACATTATGCAGCGTTTGGCTGCGAAACACCCGGGGGAAGCAGAGTACCTGCAGGCGGTTCAGGAAGTATTGGAGTCGATCGAAGAGGTGTACAACCAACACCCGGAGTTTGAGCAGGCGAAGATCGTGGAGCGGATGGTGGAGCCGGATCGAATCTTCACGTTCCGCGTGACATGGATTGATGATCAGGGCGAAGTGCAGACGAACCTCGGTTACCGCGTTCAGTTCAACAGCGCGATCGGTCCGTACAAAGGCGGTTTGCGTTTCCACAGAGCCGTGACGCCATCGATGCTGAAGTTCTTAGGCTTCGAGCAGACTTTTAAAAACGCGTTAACTACGTTACCGATGGGTGGCGCGAAAGGCGGTTCGGACTTTGATCCTGTGGGTAAGAGTGATGCGGAGATTATGCGTTTCTGCCAAGCGTTTATGCTGGAGTTATGGCGTTGCATCGGTCCGGATCAGGATATTCCGGCAGGCGATGTGGGTGTCGGCGGACGCGAGATCGGATTCCTGAACGGAATGTACCAGAAGCTCGCGCGCGAATACCATACAGGCGTTTTGACTGGCAAAGGCATGACTTGGGGCGGAAGTATCCTGCGACCGGAAGCGACCGGTTTCGGTGCACTCTATTTCACGCAACACCTGCTGCACAAAGCCGGCAAAGATATCAAGGGAAAGAAAGTGGCTATTTCGGGCTTCGGTAATGTGGCTTGGGGAGCTGCGACGAAAGCGGTTGAGTTGGGTGCACAAGTAGTAGCGATCAGCGGACCGGACGGTGTAGTGGTAATTAAGAATGGTATTACCAAAGAGATGATTGATTATATGCTTGTTATGCGTGCTTCGAACCGCAATAAAGTGCAAGACATGGCGGATAAGTTCCCGGAGCTCTGTGCGTTTACCGCAGGCAAGAAGGCGTGGTCGGTACCGTGCGACATCGCTCTTCCGTGTGCGTTCCAGAACGAGTTGAGCGAAGAGGACGCAAAAGAGCTGAAGGCGAACGGCTGCTGGTGTTGCTGCGAGGTTTCGAACATGGGCTGCCAGCCGGGAGCAATTCATTTCTTCCAACACAACGGAGTGCTCTTTGCACCGGGCAAGGCGGTTAACGCAGGCGGTGTGGCTACAAGCGGTCTGGAAATGACGCAGAACGCCGAGCACCTGAGTTGGACAGGAAAAGAGGTGGATGAGCGTCTGCATCATATCATGGAGTCGATTCACGAACAATGTGTTCGTTACGGCACGCAGAAAGACGGCACGATCGACTACGTGAAGGGCGCGAACATCGCCGGATTCATGAAAGTGGCGACAGCTATGCTGGAGCAAGGAATCATTTAAAGTGACAAAGTACTAAGTGACAAGCAACTATGTATCAGGATTTTCAGAAACATCTGCAGCAGACCTTGGCGGAGATCAAGGAGGCAGGACTATATAAGAACGAGCGGGTGATCATCACCCCGCAGTCAAGCGGAATCAAAGTAGAAGGCGGACAGGAAGTGATTAACTTCTGCGCGAACAATTACCTCGGTTTGGCGGACAATAAAGAGTTGATCGAGGCAGCGAAAGCGCGTATGGACGCACGCGGTTACGGAATGGCTTCTGTGCGTTTTATCTGCGGCACGCAGGACACGCACAAAGAGCTGGAACGCGTGATTTCAGATTTCTTCGGAACGGAAGACACAATCCTTTATGCGGCTTGTTTTGACGCGAACGGCGGTCTGTTCGAGCCGCTGCTGACCGAAGAAGATGCGATCATCTCCGACGCCCTCAACCACGCTTCGATTATTGACGGCGTGCGGCTTTGCAAAGCAGTCCGTTACCGTTATGCGAACGGCAACATGGCGGACTTGGAGGAGCAACTGAAGAAAGCACAAGCACAGCGTTTCCGAATTATTGCTACGGACGGTGTGTTCTCCATGGACGGAAACGTGTGTCCGCTGGATAAGATCTACGAACTGGCGCAGAAATACAACGCGTTAGTTATGGTGGATGAGAGCCATTCGGCTGGTGTAGTCGGCAAGACCGGACACGGCGTGACCGAGCTGTACAACATGCGCGGCAAAGTGGAGATCATCACCGGCACGCTTGGAAAAGCGTTCGGCGGCTCGGTAGGCGGTTTCACCACGGGTAAGAAAGAGATCATCGACCTGTTGCGTCAGCGCAGCCGTCCG
Organism: uncultured Bacteroidales bacterium; assembly: GCA_902765485.1. Classification (GTDB taxonomy): domain Bacteria; phylum Bacteroidota; class Bacteroidia; order Bacteroidales; family Paludibacteraceae; genus Colicola. Next base: position 73,050 of record CACWZZ010000013.1, on the reverse strand, counting down.
TATCTCTTCTCGAACTCGATTCCGCCGATGATTGCTGCGGCAGGAATCAAGACGTTTGAGATCTTGACACGGAGCAACGAGTTGCAGGACCGTCTGCACGAGAACACGGCATATTTCGTGGAGAAGATGAAAGCAGCAGGATTTGATATCAAACCGACGCAGTCTGCTATCTGCGCAGTTATGCTGTATGACGCACGGCTGAGTCAGGAGTTTGCTGCGGCTCTCCAGAAAGAAGGAATATACGTCACGGGCTTCTATTATCCAGTCGTTCCGAAAGGACAGGCGCGTATCCGCGTGCAGGTTTCTGCCGCTCACACGCGCGAACAATTGGATAAATGTATCGCCGCCTTTACGAAAATTGGCACGGAACTTGCAGTATTGAAAAAGAATTAGTCAAACTAGAAGAACTAGTTAAACTAGATAAACTAGAAAAAATGAAAGCATTAGTAAAGAAATATGCGGAGCCGGGCATTTGGATGGAAGAAGTGCCGATGCCGGAAGTGGGCGTGAACGACGTGCTGATCAAGGTCATCAAAGCCGCTATCTGCGGAACAGACCTGCACATGTACAAATGGGACGAATGGTCGCAGAGCCACTGCAAACCGCCTTATACGATGGGACATGAGTTTGTGGGTATCGTAGCCGAAGTGGGACCCGGTGTGCGGAATTTCAAAGTAGGCGAACGTGTGACTGCCGAGGGACATATTGTTTGCGGACACTGCCGCAACTGCCGCAGAGGCATGGGACATGTGTGCGAGAACACCATCTCGGTCGGAATCATGGGCAAAGACGGTTGTTTCGCGGAGTACGTGACGATCCCGGAGAGTAATGTGGTTAAGTTGCGTCCTGAGATACCTGATGATTTCGCAGCGATCATGGATCCCTTCGGTAACGCCACCCATACAGCGTTGGCTTTTCCGCTCTTGGGCGAAGATGTGCTGATCACGGGCGCAGGGCTCATCGGAACGATGGCAGCAGGCATTTGCCGCTACGCGGGAGCCAAACATATCGTGGTGACGGACATCAACCCGCTTCGGCTGGAGATCGCAAAGAAAATGGGTGCGACGCTGACCGTAGATGGCTCAAAGGGCGAGACGGTAGAAGGCGCGATGAAGCAATTAGGCATCAAAGGTTTCGATGTAGGACTGGAGATGAGCGGTGCGCCTGCGGCATTCAACGACATGATCGCACACATGTACAAAGGTGCGAACATTGCCCAACTCGGAATCCTGCCGAGCGACACCAAGGTCAATTGGTCCGATGTGATCTTCAATGCCTTGACCATCAAAGGCATCACCGGACGCCGCATGTGGGAGACATGGTACCAGATGGAGCAGATGTTGCTCGGAGGCTTGGACCTCAGTCCGGTCATCACCCATCGGTTCCAATTCGAGGACTTCCAAAAGGGCTTCGACGTCATGGTAAGCGGGCAATGCGGCAAAGTATTGCTGGAATGGTAAGAAAAACTAGAAAAACTAGAACAACTAGTTAAACTAGATAAACTAGAACAAAACTAAATAATTAACAACAATGAGAAAGTATTTACTTAGCGCTCTGCTGCTGGTATGCAGCATCGCATTTCTCTCCGCTCAATCCCGTGAGGGTTTGACAGAGTACAAGTTGGAAAACGGTCTCACTGTGCTTTTGTGGGAAGACCACGATGCGCCGGATGTAACGGGCTATGTAGTAGTTCGCGCCGGAGCAGTGGACGAACCGGCAGAGTACACCGGTTTGGCACACTATCTGGAGCATATGCTCTTCAAGGGCACACAGCGTATCGGCGCCCTCGACTGGGAGAAAGAGAAACCGATCTATGACTCGATCATCGCGCTCTACGACCAGTACAGCGATGCCACCGATCCGAAAGTACGTGAGCAACTCGCTACGCAGATCAACGAATGCTCCATGCGTGAAGCGAAGATTTCTTCGACCGAAGATTTCTTCAACATGCTGGACCTCATCGGTGCCGAGGGAGTGAACGCTTACACGTCCTATGACCTCACGGCGTACCACAACTCGTTCCCGGCTGCAGAGATGTACCGCTGGCTGACGATCTTCTCCGACCGTCTGATTGATCCGGTGTTCCGTACGTTCCAGGCTGAGTTGGAGAACGTGTTTGAGGAGTACAACATGTACGCCAACGAACCGTCTTCGCAGGCACAGAAGAAACTGATGGAGGATGTGTACAAAGGTTCTCCGTACGAGCGTGACGTAATCGGTCTGCCGGAGCACCTCAAGAACCCGCGTCTGTCTCGTTTGATCGAGTTCTACAACACATGGTATGTGCCTAACAACATGGCGCTCATCATTGTGGGTGACTTCGATACCGAGAGCACCAAGCCTATGATTGCAGAGACCTTCGGCCGTCTGCAACCGAAAGAGTTGCCTGCCCGTCCGAGCTATCCGTCTGTTCAGCTGACAGGCAAGAAACACTACAACTTGGGTTACACTCCGCAAGTAGCGTGGGTTTACCAGGGAGTGAAGGAAGGTGATCCGGACCAGGATATATTGGAGTTCGTATGCAACCTCCTCTATAACGGCCAGACCGGTCTGCTGGACCAAGTGAACACCAAGGGTGACGTAGGACAGGCATATGCCTTCTCGGATTCCCGCCGTAATGACGGACGCGTGTTCGTGATGGCTGTTCCGTACTATGATGCCAACCAGCAGATGTATGAGTCTGACAAGGCTACCGAGGCTATCATCATGAAGGAGATCGACAAGATCAAACGCGGTGAGATATCCGATGAACTGATAGCGAACGTAAAACACATGTACGCGCAGAGCTACAAGAGTTTCAATGAGTCTCCTTCTACCAAGATGAATGTCCTCGTAGATGCGTTCACATATGCGAAACCCGTAGATGACATCTTCACGGCTAACGAGAAGATCCAGTCCCTCACCAAAGAGGAGATCGCACGCGTAGCGAAGAAATACTTCGATGCGGATCATATGACGCTCTCCTTTGACGAGGATACCAAGAGCATGAAGGCAAAACCGCTGCCGAAGCCGAATATCAAACCGCTTGATCCGGTGAAGAATGCCAAGACTGCCTATGCTGAGGCTTTCCAGAAACTGCCGAAGGGCGAACTCAAACAGACCTTCAACGATTTCAATGATGTGAAAGTCAGCTCGTTGGGCGAGAACGTGACGCTGCGCTATACCCCGAACAACAAGAATGATATCTTCTCGCTCATTCTCCGCTATGGTGTAGGTGAGCATGAGATGCCGCTGCTGCCTTATGCTGCTGCGCTGATGAGCAACGCCGGTATCATGGGATCTCCGGCTACCGAGGGTAAGGATTTCAAACAGCAGATGGCGGAACTGGGTGCTTCGGTAGAATATGGTAGCAACGACTCCTATTTCTATATCGCTATTACCGGTGAGGACGGCAACATGGCTAAGATCATGAATCTGGTCAACCGCCAGCTCCTCATGCCGTATTTGGAGCAGAAACAGCTGGATGCAGTAAAGGGTGGTGTGTTCGTTTCCCGACTGATCCGTCAGAAACAGACAGCCGTTCAGAAATCCGCTTTGATGCAATACGCTATGTACGGCAAGAAGTCCTCTTATCTGGACGAAGTACCGTTCGCGGACATCTGGGGAATGGGTCTGCCGAAAGTGCAGTCGCTCATCGCTCAGGCTCGTGAGTACGCGCTGGATGTGTTCTATTGCGGTACTCTGCCTCAGGACCAACTGGTGGCTAACCTGCCGCTGACAGAAGGTATGAAGCCGTCCAAATCGCCGTTCGTACAGGACCGTCAGAAATATGACAAACCGACTGTGCTCTTCTTGCCGAACAGCAACGTACAGCAGGCGGACCTCTATTTCTACATCAACGGTCGTCCGTATGACATCGCTTCGGATGTAGCATCTGACGCCTTCAACCAGTATATGTCCGGTGGCTTCACGGGTATCGTGCTCAATGAGATCCGTGTAAAACGCTCCATGGCTTATTCCGCTTATGGTGTGGACGCTACGCCGGAACTGCCGGGTAAGGACTGCTACTTCATCGGATATGTAGGGACCCAGAGCGACAAGGTCAACGACGCAATCTCTGTCTATATGGACATCCTGAACGAAATGCCGGCTGACTCAACGAATCTCGTTGCCCTCAAGGCGGCTCTCAAACAGGCTGCACAGACGGCTAAACCGTCCATGCGTTCCAAAGCTGCAGCGTATGAGCACTGGCAGCGTCTGGGTTACAAAGACGACCCTGCCAAAGTCAATGCTGCGGCTATCGACGCGCTGACTTTCAACGACATCGAGAAGTTCTACAAAGAGAACATACAGGGCAAACCGGTAACAATCGTTCTGATGGGTGACCCGAAGAAGATTGACCTGAAGGCTATCGAGAAGAAGTTAGGCTGCAAGGTTACCAAACTCTCGCCGGCTAAGCTGTTCAACTCGGTTGACGAACTGTACGATGCAGTAATGTAATGATGAGCAATCAGAAATCAGCAATCAGCAATCAGCAATGTTCACAGGCCCACCGCAGTGGGTTTGTGAACATTGTTGGTAACCCCAATGTGGGTAAATCGACGCTAATGAACGCGCTGGTGGGGGAGCGTCTGTCGATCATCACATCGAAGGCGCAAACCACCCGCCACCGTATTATGGGTATCGTCAACGGCGAGGATTTCCAGATGGTCTATTCCGACACTCCGGGCGTCCTTTCGCCTAACTACAGGCTGCAAGAGAAAATGCTGGAGTTCAGCCGTTCGGCGCTGGTGGACGCAGATGTGTTGCTCTATGTGACCGAGCCGCAGGACACCATCGACCGTAATCCCGACTTTCTGGAGAAAGTGAAGCGGATGGCGGCTGCGGGGATGAGAGTTTTCCTCATCATTAACAAGATTGACCTGACGACCCAAGAGACCCTTGAGTCGCTTGTCGCGTTCTGGCATAGCCAGCTGCCCGAAGCGGAGATCTTTCCTATTTCGGCGCAAGAGCGTTTCGGCGTAGCGCAGCTCTTCGACGCGATCAAAGAGGCACTTCCGGTCGGACCTCCTTTCTTCCCGAAAGATCAGCTGACCGACAAGTCCGAGCGATTCTTTGTGAACGAGATCATCCGCGAGAAAGTGCTGCTCAATTACGACAAGGAGATTCCTTATTCGGTGGAGGTAGAGGTGGAGTCATTCCAAGAGGAAGAGCACCTCATCCGCATCTCCGCGGTGATCTATTGTGAGCGGGAGAGCCAGAAGGGGATTATCATCGGCAAAGCCGGGGCAGCCCTCAAACGCGTCGGGTCGCAGGCTCGCAAAGATATCGAGGATTTCTTCCAGAAACAAGTGTTCTTGCAGCTCTTCGTGAAGGTGGATCGCGACTGGCGTTCCAACACAGGGCGCTTGCGTCATTACGGCTATGATTTGACTTAATCTGCTGTGCGAAGAGAATTTTCTACATATCTATCGCTCGTTCGCGCTGCGTTGTGGGGCGAACAAGTTGTTTGGCAGGAGGAGCAGACACAGCTCCTTTTGGCGCTTTATGCCCAACAAGGAACAGGTGCGCTGGTCTTTCCTTCGGCTCTGAACCAAGAGACGCTCTCTGCTGCCGTACGTGCGCAGATGAAGAGTGTCTGTATGGCGACGATGCAGAATCAAGTGGCGCTCCAATACACATTGGAAAAAGCTTGGACGGCATTCCAGAACGCAGGTATTCATGCCGTGCTGATGAAAGGAGCCGGACTTGCGGCGCTCTATCCGGAGCCGCATTACCGCGCTTGGGGGGACATAGACCTCTATGTGGGGCCCGAGCAATACCATCCGGCGTGTGCGGTCATGAGGGAGACTTTTCCTAATGCCCTTAAGTTCGACGAAGAGTTGGACCATTACAAGCACTATAACCTCATTGCAGACGGCGTGTCGATAGAGGTGCACCGCGTGACGGTCAGCCTCCAACACCCGCGGGACGAGCGGCTCTATGCCGCTTATGAGCGAGAAGGGATGCAGAAGGCAGAGCCGCTTCTGCTCAATGGATTCGAAGTGCGTGTGCCGGAGCCGACCTTCAATGCGCTGCTGATCTTCCTTCATTCGTGGGAGCACTTGCTCTCTGCCGGAGCGAACATGCGCCAGATATGCGATCTGACGCTGCTTCTGCATCATTATAAGGACCGGATCGATGTGCCCCGTCTGCGCAAGTATCTGCGCTCGCTGCGGCTCATGGACGCATGGCAACTCTATGCCTATGTGATGCATGCTTATCTAGGGCTTCCGAAGGATGAAGCGCTTTTCTATACCGACGCAGTAGCCGTGCGTGCGGAGCGAATGACAGAGGATTTGTTATCCGGCAGAATGCGTACGCCCAAAGAGGAGCAACCGGCACCGAAAGGGCGGCTCGCACGCAAGATCTATACGATGCGTTCCCGTATAGCGAACGCCAAACGAATAGCGCCATACAGCCCTGCTTACGCCCGCCATTTGGTGTGGACCACTTTGTTGCACGGGGCACGAAGGCTCTTTGCGCCCGACAGACATTGGGAATGAGCCGTCAGCTATCAGCCATCAGCCATCAGAAATCAGCTATCAGAAATGACCTCCAAATATTCCGACATAATGGCGGCTTTGAGAGCCGAAAAGTACGCGCCGATCTACGTTCTGTGCGGCGAGGAGCCGTATTATATCGACCGCGTGTATGATTTCATTGCCACGCACGCTTTGGACGAGATGGCGCGTGAGTTTGACCAGCAGACCGTCTATGGTCGTGATCTGCAGGGAGCGGACATAGCGCCGGTGATCTCTGCCGCGCGCGGGTATGCGATGATGGGAGGGCGCAAGGTGGTCATTGTGCGCGAAGCGCAAGCGGTCAAGAAATGGGAGGCATTGGAGGCGTATTTGAATGTCATTATGCCCCAGACGGTATTGGTCATCTGCTACAACGGCAAGCCGGACAAGCGGCAGAACCTCTGGAAGAAAGTGGCGGAACACCCGCAGGTCGTCTGGCTGCAGTCCGACAAGCTGCGAGACTACGAGGTGGAGAAATGGATTCTTAATTATATCGCCGAATACAACTCATCCCGCGGAAGAAACGAAGGGGGACTAACTATCGATCCGAAGGTCGCTCCGCTGCTGGCGGACCATTTGGGAACAGACCTGTCGGCGATTGTTGGTGCATTGGATAAACTGATTGCGGGTCGTCCGGAAGGGGTGAACACGATTGACGCAGCGCTGGTCGAGCGCAATATAGGTATCTCGAAGGACTATAATATCATGGAGCTTCAGTCTGCGCTTATCCGCGGCGATGTAGCGAAAGCGAACCGCATCGCGCAGTATTTCGGCGGCAGCAAGGACCATCCCATGATTCGCGAGATGGCACCTCTGTTCACTTTCTTTTCTAACCTGCTGATGTACCACTATCTGCCGAATAAGACCCAGGCGGTGGTGGCAAAGGAATTGGGTATCAACCCTTATTTCGTCAAGGATTACGAGATGGCTGCCCGGCGCTATTCGGCGGGTAAGACATTTCTTATAATCGGGTATTTGCGCGAGACCGATGCGCGGCTGAAAGGAATCAATAACCCTTCCGCGAAAGATCCCGATCTATGGAAAGAGCTGATCTATAAGATCATGCACTAATTATTTTTCGCTTCTGTAAGGAGGAGTGGGGAGCGGTCTTTCCCATCGTCTCCACGAGTTTCCGTAGCCGTTCTGCATCACCCAAAGCACGCTGTCCAGATCCGTCCGGCTGAATGTTGCATGCTGAGGGCTGACTTCTGATTTCTGACGGCTCATGCCTGCCAACTCTTCGGCGTAGAGCTCGTTGAAGGCTTCTTCCTCCGCTTCGAGGTCTTTGAGCACTTTCGGATAGATCTTATTGAAAAACTGCGGGTGTGCGGTGTACCAGACGAGCGAGGAGTCAAACTGCGCTTGCGTCACATGATGTTTCGCCAGCACTTGGGCGTAGTACAGGTCTCTGTCTTCGTATTCCAAGCCCCGCGCGCCGCGTGTCTGCAGCATGCCGTCGGTCTTATGCAGATCGACCAGCACTTGGCGCATCTCCCGCGAACTCAAAATCCCTTTAGGGCGGCAGCCGGAGAAAAGGACCATTAGCACAAGCAATACTATGTATAGTTGGTTTCTCATCAATCCATCATTCCCCCTGTCTCCTCCCCTTTAGGGGAGGCTGGGTGGGGCTTATTTCCCATTCAGCTCTTTGAGATAGAAGAGCAGGATGACCGCGACGGCGCACGTGATGCAGCTGTCTGCGAAGTTGAACACCGGGCGGAAGAAGATCACTTCGCCGGCGCTATTATGGATCAGCGGAAAATAGAACATGTCCACCACGCGTCCGTAGAACCATCCGGCGTAGCCGAAGAGTTTGCCGTAGAAGACGCAGTCGATGATGTTTCCCAATGCGCCGGCGATGATAAACGCGATGGTTGCTATATAGCCTGTTTTCGCCTGCTGTTTGTAGATCAGCGTGTGTACGTACCATCCCAGCAGCCCGACCGCAACGAGCCGGAAGAGGGTCAGGGCTAACTTGCTGAACCATTCGATGCCGAACGCCATGCCGTTGTTCTCCACGTAGCACAGCCAGAACCACGAGAAGACCTCGCGGCTCTCGCCCAGTGCAAAATGCGTAGCGATATAGAGTTTGATCGCCTGATCAATGACCAGCGACAGCACTACGATCGCTATTACAAGCCAAACTTGGCTTTTACTTCTTCTAATCGATTCAGTTTCTCCCATGTGAATAATTCTACTTGGCGGGTAAATTCTTTGCCGTCTGCATCGAAGAAGGTCTTTGTGACCACTTCGTTCGTGCGTCCGACGTGACCGTATTTGGCGGTCTCTTCGTACATCGGCTGCGTCAGTTTGAGGTCGCGGATGATGGCTGCCGGACGGAGGTCGAACAGCTCGTTCACTTTAGCGGCTATCTCTGCGTCGCTCATCGGCACTTGCGCGGTCCCGTACGTGTTGACATAGAGCGAGACGGGTTCGGCTACGCCTATGGCGTAACTGACCTGAACGAGCGCTTCGTGCGCCACTCCGGCGGCTACCAGATGTTTGGCGATCCAACGTGCTGCATAAGCTGCCGAACGGTCCACTTTGGACGGATCCTTTCCGCTGAATGCGCCGCCGCCGTGTGCGCCGCGACCGCCGTACGTATCCACGATGATCTTGCGTCCGGTCAGACCCGTGTCGCCGTGAGGACCGCCGATGACGAAATTGCCTGTCGGGTTCACCAATAGTTTGGCGTTCTTGTCCTCCAGAAAATCGTGCAGCAGGTGTCCGTAACGGCTGTCACGCGTTGCTACGCGCGGCAACAGGATGTTGATGACGTCCTGTTTGATCAACTCCGAAGTAACTCCCTCGTCATGTTGCGTGCTCAATACGATCGTGTCGATGCGCACAGGACGGTTCTGCTCGTCATATTCGATGGTCACTTGGCTCTTGCTGTCCGGACGAAGGTAAAGCATCTGTTTGCCTTCTTTGCGAATGCGCGCAAGCGTATAGACTAAGGTGTGCGCCAGGTCGAGCGTCAGAGGCATGTAGTTGTCCGTTTCGTCGGTCGCATAACCGAACATCATTCCCTGGTCACCGGCTCCTTGTTCGTCCGCTTCCGCACGCGAAACGCCCATGTTGATGTCCAGGCTCTGGGCATGCAGCGCGGTCAGAATACCGCAACTCTCCGCCTCAAATTTGTATTCCGCTTTGGTGTAACCGATCTCGGCAATGGTCTTGCGGGCGATCTGCTGAATGTCCACCCAGCCCTTGCAACTCACTTCTCCGGCAATCACCACTTGCCCGGTCGTGCACAGGGTCTCGCAAGCCACATGAGCCTGCGGATCTTGCGCCAACATATTGTCCAGTATCGCGTCGGATATCTGGTCACTCACTTGTAATTTACTAAAATAAAACCGCAAGTGACTGTTTGGTCTTGCGGCACAAGTTTTAGCATTGTTTTAACGAGGTTGCAAGCAGTCAAATCCATCCTCACATCAAAATCGGGTGCAAAGATAGTACATTTTTTCGATATATGCAAATTTTTAGAGCGATTTTTATATCGGAGGGGGTAAATTAGCGTGCCAAATGGCTTCGTTTTGGGGTTCGAAAGTGTCTTTTGGCTTGGAAAAGGCGTTCAGAACCGTGTTTGCGGCGGTATGGAAGGTATGGCGCTGGAGACGGAAGGGGTGGTCCGCGGAGACAGGTTCAAAAGAGATGGGTTCCGGTTCGGCGGCTTTCTTGCGCTCCGCTTGCAGTTGGCGGTAGATGGAGACGTATGTATATTGATAGAAACGAGTATAGCGCTTCATGCCTTCTTCGGGCTTTGCGCCGCCTTTGACGACCGTAAAATAATGGTTGAAGAAGCGCACGCGCCAAGTAAGCGCCTCCAGCGAATGGTCGTGCTCGATGGCGTGAGCTTGTTTTTGGGCTTCTTTGATCAACTCACGGTTGGCTACACAGGCTTTGGACCAGTGGGTCGGGAAGTGGTATGCGTAGAGTTCAAAGAGCCCCAAACGGAAGCGAGAAGGGCGGACGACGATGCGCTTTTTGTAGTGCCGGCCTTCTTTTCGTGTGTCCATGGCGCCCCACAAAGATTTCACTTCCACAGGGGTATGGAAATAGTGCACACCACGTTTGTGAGGCGTGTCCGTCCGCGGAAGTGAGACAAAATCGAATCCATCCCATTTCAAACGGTTAATCACTATGGTTTTCAAGTGCATAGACATATTTTTGCTTTCATTTTCGACCCTAAATAAATTCCGTGTAATGGTACTTTCGTTGTAGTTCTAGACTTTATACGGCAAACATACGGCACAAATACCACATTTTCAGCAACTTACAAGCAAGTTAGCGAGATTGAATTTCAAAATCGCTGCAAAGGTACAAAAAATATTTGATATATGCAAATTCGATCACGAAACAATAGAATAAATTCTATTTTTGCTAAAATTTATCGCTTAAAAACTTGCAGAAAAAAGATTTTTCTTCATATGCACTTGCATATGTCGATTTTTTGTAGTATCTTTGCAGCCGATTTTGAAACTTTTGTAGAAAGTATAAAATAAATCTTGTTTAACCTTTAAAATAAATCGTATTATGAATCTGACAATTAATGCAGTAAATTTCGAGATGGCAGAGAAACTCGAACAGTTTATCGAGAAGAAAATGAATCGCTTTGAGCGTCATTTGAACGCCGACGACAAAGTGGAGGTCCGCATGAGCGTGATCAAACCGCAGACCAACGCCAACAAAGAGGTGAAAATCCGTATCGCAGGTATGTTCGCGGAGAAGACAGCCGACTCGTTTGAGGAGGGAATCGACGCTTGCTTGGCTGCCCTGGAGGGACAATTAGAGAAACGTAAAAATGCTTAAAATGAAGAAAATTCAAATTGTATTGATGGCTATAATAGCCATGACGATGAGTTCCTGTCTGTTCAAGACAGAAGCGACGGTAGATGTGACCGTCAAGAACCCGCTGGGAAAGACGGTGGGCGCAGGCGAGTTGGTGTATAAATTCAACGGGTCTGATTTTAGCGTTAATTACAAGGAGAATGCGAACGGCAGCGTGGCTACCGATGCAGCGGGTGTGGCTCATTTCGAGCTCAAGTCTCCGGGTGATTTTGTGCCGAGCGGAGTGGGGTATGAAGATCAGCAGACCTTCATCTTCTGCACGTACGACAAGGACGGAAACCTGAACGGTCAGACCGCTGTGACGGTAAAACCGGGCGAGAAGAAAAACGCAGAAATCAAGCAAACTATTTTTAACGAATAGTAAAATCGAAAATTAATAACATGAAAAAGATTTTTACAATAATGGCGGCGGCTCTGATGAGCGTCGCCATGTGGGCAGGGGAGAATGACCTGCTGTGGGATTACACGGAGGGCGCTCCGACTGCCAACCCTGACAGAGGGTTGACTTATGGAAGCGTCATTAATGACGGTCCCGGCAAAAACAACGGTCTGTATGGTATCAAGCTGAACGCCAGCGGTTATTGCTATTTCACGAAAGCAGCCGTAGCAGGTAAGTTGAAACTGACTTACGGTCCACGTAGCGGTGAGAGCAAGGTTTCGTTGGAAATCTTCACATGGGAAGGCGAGACGGCAGCGGCTACCACTTCGATCGCGCAGACCGCAGAGGTAACGGAGTTGCAGACGGTGATCGTAGAGTTGAGCGAGACGCAGAACAATATCTATATCAAGCGTTTGCAGAACACGGAGACCTGTCTGACCAAGATTCAGTTTGTGGAGACCGTTCCGCGTACGTTCGTGGATTTCAAGATCGAGTTCCGCGAGAATCCATATACGGTACTTCTGCCGGAAGGCGGTGAATTGCCTGAGGGCGTGAGCGTAGAAGGAACAAATTACAACGGCGGTCAGCATGGTGTTTATGGCGGTACTATTACCGTTCCTGTGGACGGTCCTGTAAAATTCACTCTGGGCGCATGCCAGCACAGCAAACACGACATAACTATCAAGAAGGACGGCGTGTATTTTGCGACCATCAGCAACAAAGCAGATTGCGGCGAGACGGAAGGTAATTTCGCACAGAACGTGCTGTACGTCTATACGGGCGATGCAGCTACGCTGACTTTCGAACTGGGCTCGCAGACCTATCTGCCTTATTTCTTTGCAGAGGCAACGGAGATCACTCCTTGCGACGTGATCTTCAAGGATCAGAACGGTACTACGCTGGGCAAGATTGAGACGTACGAAGGAGCCAACTTGACCGTGCTGCCTTACGGCGAGAGCGACCTGACGATCCCTGAGGGCGAAGTGTTCCGCGGATGGTTCTACACGAGCGGCAAGAAAGCCGTTGTTGGCGACGCCATCACCGGCAACACCACTATTACAGCCAAGGTTACTCCTGTTGAAACCGCTACTGTCGGAAGCGTACAGACCTACGATTTCGCTTCGGCAATCTTCTATCCGGAGGACCATGAGACAGTAACTGCGAACGGCGGTAGTTATTACAACAACCACGGCTGGTATTTCAATGAGGACGGAAACATCCAGATCCAGGTAGCCGGCAATGCGATTGTGAATGTGACGCTTTGCACCTATTCGGAGAGCGGCGACGTAGTTCTAATGAACGGCGAGAGTGAGGTTGGTCGCACGAGCGTTGTGAAGAAAGGATCGGAAGGCGAGACAGCAGACGGAACCGAGTATTCGTTCAAATATACCGGCGAGGCTACGACCTTGACGCTGAGCTGGACGGCAAAGCAATATATCCATAAGATTGTGGTTTACAATGTATTGGATTTCCTGGAGAAAGAAGAAGCAACGGGTTACTTCATGGTTCCGGCAGGCGATGTGGCTTCGTTCCTGCTGGCACTCGTTCAAGCCGAGAGCGGCGACAAGATCTTCCTGCCGAACGGTGTGTATGACTTAGGCGAGACCTGCCTGACGACGATCGCAAAGGACAATATTGCTCTCATCGGTCAGTCGATGGAAGGCGTGATCATCAAGAACGCTCCGGACGCTGCGAAAGAGTCGATCGACAAGACCGCAACGATCAAGATCAACAAGAACGTGAAGAACACGTACTTGCAGGATCTGACGCTCCAGAATGCGCTGGATTACTACAAGAACAACAACGGCCGCGCTGTGGCATTGTGGGATCAAGGAACACAGACCGTTTGCAAGAACGTGCGTCTGTTGAGTTATCAGGATACCTATTACAGCAACCTGCAGGGAGCCGTGAAGTACTTCGAGGATTGCGAGATCCACGGAACAGTCGATTTCATCTGCGGCGACGGTAGCGTTTATTTCAAGAACAACCTGCTTTACTGCGAGAAACGCAGCTCGAACGGCGGCGGCAGCGATGCGTTGACCGCAAACAACGGTCCTGCGACGGACAAGGGTTATGTGTTCGAAGGCTGTATTGTCAAGAGCGAGTGCCCGACCGTAAGTATGGGTCGTGCTTGGAACAACAAACCGAGCGTTGCGTTCCTCAATACCCTTGTGGACTACAGCGCAGGCGAGTTCGGCTTTGAGAGCGCGGACGGCAAGATTGCTCGTTGGACCAAAGAGCTGATGAACGCCAATGCTTGGCCTCAGTTCGGCGAGTACAACACCCATCTGGCAGACGGAACGGTTCTGACGCCGGAGAGCAACGTGGTTACTTTCGTTGATACGAAGAGCGGCAATGCGACGCAGAATATCGAGACCGTACTGAGCGCAGAGCGCGCAGCTGAGCTGACGATGGAATACACCCTCGGCGCATGGGCTGCAACGGCTGCGGCAGAGGCGACACAGGCTGTCGCCGAACAAGAAGCGAAAGATTTCGAAGCGGACGGTCTCTATCTTGTAGAGGCGGATGGCAAGTTCGAGGCTATTATCAAAGGCAGCGAGTACATGGACCGTTTCGCAATTTATGACGGAAAGACTTATACCGTACGCAAGGCGAACGGTCGCGGCGGCTTCGGCTTGAAAGCCGGAGAGGAGCAGAAAGAAGGCATTGACAATACCTCTTCCTGTAATTGCAAGGTAGAGAAGATCGTTCGCGACGGACAAGTGATCATTGTTCGCGACGGACGTGAATTCAATACCCTCGGTGCGGAGCTATAAATAAAAACCCCACCCCGACCCTCCCCACGAGGGGAGGGGGAAGGGGGGACATAATTATTATAAAAGTGAATTGGTTTAGTAGTTTATTTTTTGGTACAGGCATAGCACATTCGATTTTTGTGCTAGCGTTGGCGATCGCCGTGGGTATTTTCTTGGGCGCGAAACTCAAGTTCAAGGGAATCACCCTCGGCATCACCTGGATTCTATTCTGCGCGATCGCGTGCAGCCATTTCGGCATGACGCTTGATCCGCTGGTGGAATCGTTTGCAAAAGACCTGGGTCTCATCCTGTTTGTCTATTCGATAGGCTTACAGGTGGGACCGGGTTTCTTTTCGTCGTTCGGCAAAGGCGGTTTGCGTCTGAATATGCTGGCGGCAAGTATAGTGGTATTAGGCTGCGCAACGGCGTACGTCATTCACCTCTTGAGCGGAACGGACATTGCAACAATGACGGGTGTGCTCTTCGGAGCGGTGACGAACACGCCGGGTCTGGGTGCCGCGCAACAGACTTTTCAGGATTTGACGGGCGTGTCGAATCCGGATATTGCGTCCGGCTACGCGATGGCTTATCCGCTGGGCGTAGTAGGCATCCTGTTCTCCATGCTCGTGATCCGCTGGGTGTTCCGCATCAAGATGGAAAAGGAGGAAGAGCAGGTGAAAGCGGAGAAAGGCGAGGTACAGCAAGTGGAACATTATGACATGAAGCTGACGAACCCGCAGATCGACGGACTGCATGTACGCGATTTGGGTCTGCTGACGCATGTGACGATCGTAGTCAGCCGTGTGCTGGACAAAGACGGCAATGAGTTCATGCCCGACGCGGAGACGCTGCTGCATGTGGGCGACCAAGTGCGGCTCGTGACGGACAAGAAGAACGAGCGGACGGTGTTGCTGCTCGGCGAGAAAGCGGAGATCAAATGGGAAGAGAAAGAGAAGAATATTCACCTGGTGAACCAGCATATTGTGGTCACCAAGGACAAGATAAACGGCAAACAGATCTGTGACCTGAAGGTGCGCGACGCTTTCCATATCACTATTACGCGCGTGCGACGCGCAGGAATCGAGCTGCTGGCGACGCCGGATCTGCGGCTGCAATTAGGCGACCGACTGACCGTAGTGGGCGAGAAAGAGGCGGTGGACAAGATCGCAAAGGCGTTCGGTAATTCCACCAAGAAACTGGACGCGCCGAACTTGGCGTCGCTGTTCTTCGGCATCATTTTAGGCGTGACATTGGGTTCTATTCCTTTTGCGCTGCCGGGTCTGTCGCAGCCGTTCAAATTAGGAATCGCCGGAGGTTCGCTGATCGTAGCTATCCTGATGGGCGCGTTCGGTACCAAATGGCATCTGGTGACCTATACGACCACTTCCGCGAACCTCATGATCCGCGAGATCGGTATCTCGCTCTTCTTGGCTGCGGTGGGTTTCGGAGCCGGTAAGAGTTTTATTCCAACCCTCCTTGGCGGAGGTTATGTATGGATCGGCTATGGCGTGATCATTACGTTGCTGCCGCTGCTGCTGATCGGTATTGTGGCGCGGTATTGGATGAAACTGGATTATTTCACGCTGATGGGTCTGATTGCAGGATCGACGACCGATCCTCCTGCGCTGGCTTATGCTACTGCGCAGAGTTCGGCGAACGACCGCGCAGCGGTGGCTTACTCAACGGTTTATCCGCTGACGATGTTCCTGCGTGTGCTGACCGGACAGCTGATGATTTTGCTATTCCTATAGCCCCCTCCGGCTCCCCCCCGCAGGGGAGAGAAGTCGAAAGATGAAAGCAATAAACAAAGACATATTACGGCTGGCGATACCGAGCATTTTAGCCAATATCACGATTCCTTTGGTGGGAATTGTCGATACTGCTATCGTGGGTCACTTGAGTGACGCTTCGGCGATCGGCGGTATTGCGATCGGTACGATGCTCTTTGATTTGCTCTATTGGAACTTTGGCTTTCTGCGTATCGGCACCAGCGGTCTGACGGCGCAAGCCTATGGAAAGGGACAAAGTGACAAAGTACCAAGTGACAAAGGACCAAGTACCAAGGTGCCGGACGAGTGTCGGAAGATACTGACCCAGAGTGTGTCGATCGCGCTGATTGCTGCGCTGGTGATATGGGCTATCCAATGGGTGTTCGTGACGGCGGTGTTAGCCATCGTGCCTTGTTCGGCAGAAGTGGCGGCTGTGGCGCGCAAGTATTTCTATGTGCGTATCTGGGCAGCTCCGGCGACTTTATGTCTGTTCACTTTCAAAGGCTGGTTCATCGGCATGCAGGACACCAAGAGTCCGATGGCGATTGATATATTGGTCAATGTGGTCAATATGGCGGCGAGTTACGCGCTGGCGGTTTATACGCCGCTGGGAGTGGTCGGTGTGGCATGGGGCACGCTCATTGCGCAATACAGCGGTCTGTTGCTGGCGTTGATCATCTTGTTTGCACGCTATTTCGGCAAGTCGCTATTCCGGAATTTCGAGGAGTGGCGCGCAGCTATGCAATGGAAAGCGATCAAGCGAATGATGAGTCTGAACGGCAATCTGTTTATTCGTTCGCTCTGTTTCATGGTGGTTTATGTGGGTTATACTTCTCTCGCCAGCCTCTACGGCGACACCGAGCTGGCGGTGAGCAGTATTATGATGAAGCTGTTTATGTTCTTCTCCTTCTTTGTGGACGGTTTTGCCTATGCGGGCGAAGCGCTGGTGGGAAAAGCGTGGGGGAAAGTACCAAGTGACCAAGTACTAAGTGACCAAGTACCAAGTGACCAAGTACCAAGTGACCAAGTACCAAGTGACCAAGTACCAACTACCAAGGACAATGGTGTCAATGCCGTAGTACGTGCGCTGTTCCTATGGGCTTTGGCAGTCGGAGCGATCTTCACTGCGATATACGGCATCTGGGGAAAAGGATCTATTGCGCTTTTGACGAGCGATGCAGCCGTATTGGAGGCTTCCACGAAATACATCGGCTGGTTGATTGCTATGCCGATCATTAGCACGCTGGCGTTCATGTGGGACGGTGTGTATGTCGGCGCTACGGCAGGTGTGCAGATTCGCAATTCCATGATCTGGGCTGCCGCGGGTTTTGTGCTGGGCTATGCGCTCACTTATCGTTTCGTTGGAGCGCAGGCACTCTATATCGGTTATTTCGCGCACCTGATAGCGCGCGCGACGTACCTTACTATCGAATGGAGGAAGGTGAAAATTGAAAGGTGAAAGGTGAAAGGTGAAAGGATGAAGGTGAAAGGAAGATATATTATATTAGGATGTGTGGCGTTGGCTTTACTCGCTTGTACACACAGCGATAAGACGCCGCAGGAGATAGCGCCTCTGCGCGTGAAGACCTTGGTCGTTGCGCCGCACGATAGTAGTGCTGCTACGCGTTATGTGGGTACGATCGAGCCGGAGCGCGAGACGCCGCTCAGTATGCAGAGCGCAGGGCGTGTGGTGACGATCGAGGTGAAGAACGGTCAGAAGGTACGAGCCGGACAGACGATTTTGACCATTGATAACACCCAGGCGATGAATGCCCTTCGTTCGGCGGAGGCTACGCTCAAGCACGCGCAGGACGGCTACAACCGTGTGAAATCGGTGCATGCCAAAGGGGTAGTGTCGGACCAGAAAATGGTGGAGATAGAGAGCCAGTTAGCGCAAGCCAAATCGCTCTACGCCGCGGCAAAACAACAGCTGGCGGAATGTACGCTCAAGGCTCCGTGCGACGGAATAATGGACGGACTGAAGGCGGAGAAGGGTCAGACGTTGATCCCCGGCGCAAAGGTTTGTTCGATCCTGGATGTGTCTTCATTCTCGGTGCGTTTCACGGTTCCGGAAGGAGAGATCAAAGGACTGACCGGAGAGCGGATCAGCGGATTAGTGGAATGTGCCGCAGTAGATACCGTGCTGCCGATTGAGATCACGGAGAAAAGCGTTACCGCCAACCCTGTCACGCACACCTATGACGTGGTGGCGAAGATCAAAGGCGGAAAAGAGATCCTGATGAACGGTATGGTGGCGAAAGTAATGATTCATGGCGGAAAGCATCAGTCGAGCGAAGAGATCGTAGTACCCGCAGGGTGCATTTTGCTGAAGCCCGAAGGACCGACTGTATGGGTGGTAGAGCAAGGCGAGGCTGTGCGGCGAGAAATCACCACCGGAGGCTATTTGTCTTCCGGCGTGCGGGTTACTTCGGGTCTTAATCCGGGTGACAGCCTGATCGTTGAGGGCTACCAGAAACTATACAAAGGATGTAAGGTGGTTTGTAATTGAAGACAAGCAAACACATAGAAGGAGCAATGCGGCATCACGGTCTTGTGATGGCATTGTTTTTGGGACTGATGGCTTTCGGCATCTGGTCTCTGCCGCGGATGAACAAAGATGAGTTTCCGCAGTTCACCATCCGTCAAGGTCTTGTCGTGGCGCTCTATCCGGGCGCTACTGCCAGCGAGGTGGAGCAGCAAGTGACCATTCCGCTGGAGGACTATATCAATTCGTTTGAGACGGTAAACAAATCGATGACTTATTCGGAGAGCCAGGACGGGATTGTTTATGTCTATGTGATGCTGCGCAATGATGTGGAGGACGATGCGGCGGCGTGGACCAAGATCCGCGCCGGACTGCCGTTGTTGCAGAAAACCCAGATGCCGGCAGGTGTGCTCCAGACAGCGCTGATAGACGATTTCGGCAATACCTCGTCTATTCTGATTGCGGTGGAGAGCGATGAACGTAGCCCGCGCGAATTAGAGGAATATGCCAAGCAGATATGTTCTTCGCTGCGCACGATCCCCGAGATGGGTAAACTGCGTATTATGGGTAAGCAGACCGAGGAGATCGCAATCACGATTGACGTAGAGCAACTCTCGCGGTATGGCATCAACCCGACAGCTCTGCAGGCGCAGATGGCATTGCAGGGGCTTCGCACAATAGGCGGGGAGAGTGATGCGCAGGGCGCGCTGCAGGTTGTTATTCCCTATCAGTCGGAATACGAAATGCAGGAGCAGATCGTGTGGTCCGATCCGGTCACAGGAGGTGTCATCCGGCTCAAAGATATCGCATCTATTGTGCGGCGGTACCAGGCGCCCAAACAATATGTCGAGTTTGACGGTGCGGCGTGTCTGATCCTGAATATGGAGATGGTACCGGGCAATAATATTGTGGCTTTCGGCGAAGAAGTGGACCGTCAGCTGGCGCAAGCCGCTGCGTTGCTGCCGCCGGACATCCGTTTCCACCGCATCACCGACCAGCCGAAAGTGGTGAACGATTCGGTCATTTCGTTCCTGCGAGATATTGTTATTTCCATTCTGGTGGTGATTGCAGTCATGTTGGTGCTTTTCCCGCTTCGGACGGCGCTGGTGGCTTCTACCGGAGTGCCGGTATGTACGGCGATCTGTATCGGACTGATGTACTTGACAGGCATAGAATTGAACACCGTGACGCTGGCGGCGCTGATCTTTGTATTAGGCATGATTGTGGACGATAGTGTGATCGTCATTGACGGCTACACCAACCAACTGGCGAGACGTCATTCGCGCTGGTATTCGGCGGTAATGAGCACCTCTCTTCTTTTCGTGCCGATGTCGTTGGCAACGATGGCGATTAGCGGTATGTTCTTCCCCATGACGCGAATCATTACCGGTCCGCTAGGCGAGTTCGTGCAACTCTTCCCTTGGGCGGTTCTCTTTGCGCTGGTAGCCAGTATTTTCTATGCTTCGTGGGTAACGCCTTTCCTCGCGTTCCGTTTTATCCGCGAACGCAAGGACGAAGAACTGACTCTCGTGGAGAGGGTACAAAACAAGTTCTTCACGTGGCTGCAAGACGGGTATAAAAAGATGCTGCAACTCTGTTTTGACCATCCGACTATTGTGTGGACGCTTCTGATCACTACGACCGTGATCGGTGTCGTGCTGTTGACGCGTCTGAACTTGCAGTTGCTGCCGAAAGCGGAGCGTGAGTTCTTCGCCGTAGAGATCCATTTGCGCGACGGAGCCACGGAGAAAGAGAGTGCCGCGGTGGCGGATTCGCTGGCTTCTATTCTACGCAAAGATGAGCGGGTGACAAGTGTGACGGCTTTTATAGGCCAGTCCTCTCCGCGTTTCCATGCTACGTACACGCCTCAGACGCCGGCGCCCAATTATGCGCAGTTGATCGTCAACACGACTTCCGGCAAGGCTACGGCGCAACTATTGCGCGAATATACAGGGACGTACGAGAACTATTTCCCGAATGCCTATGCGCGGTTTAAACAACTTGATTATCAAGCCGTTAAGAACCCTCTGGAGGTCCGCGTACAAGGTGAACGATGGGAAGAAATGGCGTCCTTTGCCGACTCGATTCTGCAATATATGTCTTCTTTGCCGGAGCTGCAATGGGTTCATTGCGACTATAATAACTTAGCTTCGTCCACACGCATTGTGCTCGATCCGGATGAGGCAACGCGTCTCGGCATAACCCAGACGATGCTGTCTCTTTACCTCCGTCAGACCACCCAAGGCGCAACGATCACGACGCTGTATGAGGGCAGTTACGGAGTGCCGGTAGTGCTTTATACGGCGCATTCGTCGGCTCTGACGCCGGATGAGCTGAAAGCTATTCAGGTGCCGACGGCGATTCCCGGTGTATGGGTTCCGCTGCGTCAGGTAGCGACGCTTGTGCCGGACTGGCATCATACCTCGCTGGAGCGGCGCAACGCCGTGCGCACTATCACCGTGGGAGCTGACCTGCGCGGCTCTGTCAGTCAGGTCTCGGCGGAGAAGAAAGTGAAAAAATGGGTGGAGACACATATAACGAACCTGCCCGCAGGCGTCTCTATCAGTTACGGAGGACTTTCCGAGATCAACGGTATGCTCATTCCGCAGATCCTTTGGTCCGTAGTGGCGGCATTGGCGGTCATGCTGGTGTTGCTGCTGTACCATTTCGGCAAAGTTGGTTTGGCTTTGCTGACCCTCTCGTCCGCGATCCTATGCGTGTTCGGTTCTATGCTGGGACTGTGGATCTTCGGTTTGGATATTTCCATTACGGCGGTGCTGGGAATCGTCAGTCTGATAGGAATTATTGTGCGGAACGCTATTATGATGTATGAGTACGCCGAGGACAGCCGCAAATACAAACACCTCTCTTATCGCGAGGCGGCATTTATGGCAGGTCTGCGTCGTATGCGGCCTGTGTTCCTGACCAGCGCCACAACGGCACTGGGTGTGCTGCCGATGATCATTGCCGCAACCAGTCTGTGGATGCCGATGGGTGTAGTGATCTGTTTCGGAACGATCTTCACCTTGCCGTTGACCGTAACGATCCTGCCTGTTGTGTATTGGAAAGTGTACGCGAAGAAGGACGGAGTAGTTGAAAGTTGAAAGTTGAAAGTTGAAGGGATGAAAGTGGTTGTTTTTGACCGGATGGAGGAATGTACGGAGGCGGAGGTGAACAGGATGTTACCGCTCGTTTCCGACCAACGGCGCGAACAAGCGCTGCGATACAAACACACGATGGGACAATTTTGCTGCCTGAAGAGTTGGGTTATGTTGCGGGATATTCTTAAAACCCCGACAAAACCCCGACAAAACCCCGACAAAACCCCGATCGAGTGGCAGAAAATGGAATATAACGAACACGGCAAACCTTTTTTGCCGAACGAACCGTTTTTCAGCATCAGTCATTGCAAGGCAGGCATAGCGGTCGCCGTGGACGAGCAGCCGATCGGCATTGACATCGAGTCCATCCGCCATGCCGATGAGGAGTTGATTGAGCGGACGATGAATGAGGAGGAGCAGCGAATGATCCGTTCTGCGGCACAGCCGGATCGAATGTTCACCCGCCTCTGGACCCAAAAAGAAGCGGTTGTGAAAGCGGAAGGCACCGGGATCTGTTCGTTCGAGCAACTGCAAACGCTTCTGCCGGCGAATAAAACATACCGGCTGGAGACCATTGAAAAAGAGAAATATATATATACTATCGCCTATAAAAACTAAGAAATATGTCTGATTACATTGTTTCAGCGCGCAAGTACCGTCCTCAGACTTTTGAGACGGTGGTGGGGCAGGGGACGCTCACGCAGACCTTGCAGAACTCCATTCGTCAGGGGCACTTGGCGCATGCGTATTTGTTCTGCGGACCGCGTGGAGTGGGTAAGACTACCTGTGCCCGTATCTTCGCCAAGACGATCAACTGTCTGAACCCGCAAAACGGTTTCGACGCTTGCAACGAGTGCGAGTCCTGCCGGGCGTTTAACGAGCAGCGGTCGTTCAATATCCATGAACTGGATGCGGCGTCCAACAACTCGGTGGAGGACATCAAATCGATCATCGACCAAGTACGCATCCCGCCGCAGATCGGCAAATATTCGGTCTATATCATCGACGAGGTGCACATGCTCTCTACGGCGGCGTTCAATGCGTTGCTGAAGACGCTGGAGGAACCGCCCTCATACGCGATCTTCATCTTGGCGACGACGGAGAAACACAAGGTGCTGCCGACGATCCTGAGCCGCTGCCAAGTGTATGACTTCAACCGTATTACCGTGCCCGATATCATCGCTCACCTCCAAAAACTGGCGGCGAACGAAGGGATCACCGTTTCCGAGGAGGCGCTCAATGTAGTGGCGCAAAAGGCGGACGGAGGTATGCGAGACGCCCTTTCGATCTTTGACCAGCTGGTGGCTTTCTGCGGCACGACGATCACGTACGAGCGCACGATCGAGGTGCTCAATGTGTTGAACGTGGATTACTACTTCAGCTTGGTGGATAGTGCGCTGACGCACGATGTCACCCGCGCGCTGCTGCTGCTGAATGAGGTGCTGAATCATGGCTTTGACGCCGGGCATTTTGTCACCGGTTTTGCGCAACACTTGCGCGATGTGCTGGTCAGCAAAGACCCGCAGACCCTTCCGCTTCTGGAGACCAGCGACGCGATCCGTGCGCGCTATGCCGCGCAGGCGCAGCATTGTGCGCCGATGTGGATCTTCCAAGCGCTGGACATCCTCAATACATGCGACATCAACTATCGTACGGCGCGCAATAAACGCCTGACGGTGGAGTTGGCGCTCGTCAAACTATGCCAGTTGGGAGTGCCGCAAAATATCCCTCAAGCGGCTCCGCAACAAGCCCCTCAACCTGCGGCTCCGACGCCGAAACAAGCGCCGCAACCGGCTCCTCAACCGATGGCTGAGAAACCGGCAACTCCGGCAACTCCGGCAGCACCTGCGGCTCAACCTGCCGCTCCTTCCGCTCCTTCGATGCCGAAGATGCCGAAGATCAGTCTCGGGCTGGGACCCAAACCTGCTCCCAAACCCGATGCCCCGGAGACACCCCAACCGCCCAAGGAGGAGCAGAACAGCCCTTTCACGGCTGACCAACTCAGAGACGCGTGGGTTGGTCTGGCTACAACCCATACAGAGGAATTGCGTCTGAAACAGTTGATCGAGAATTATTCTCCCGTGCTGGTGGATGAGACCACCGCGGAGATCCAGATGCCGAACCCGTGGCAGATGAACCAGATGCGCGCAGCCATGCCTGCCCTTCTGGCGCAACTTCGGAGCAAACTGCATAATGATCAGCTGACCATCCGTCTGGTCCTGGCGGAGTACGACAGAGAACAGCTGGCATACACGGCGGAGGAGAAATATGCGCTGATGCAGGAGTCCAACCCCGCGCTCGCTGTGCTCAAAGAGAAACTGGATTTGCAGATCGATTAATAACGGAGAACTGATGGCTGAAAACTGATGGCTGATCTCTTAAAATACCTACCCACCACCCGCAAGGAGACCGATCTCCGGGGATGGGATGAGTTAGACATCGTCTTTTTCACCGGCGATGCCTATATCGATCATCCTTCTTTCGGCGCAGCGGTCTTGGGGCGTGTGCTGGAGGCAGCGGGCTACCGCATTGCCATCGTTCCCCAACCGGACTGGCATGGCGACTACCGCGATTTTAAGAAGTTCGGTCGTCCGCGTCTCTATTTCGCCGTTTCGGCAGGCTCGATGGATTCGATGGTAAACCATTATACGGCAGCCAAACGCAAGCGTTCGGACGACGCCTATACGCCGGAGGGGCGCGCCGGAGCAAGACCCGATTATTGCACGACGGTCTATTGCCGGATCTTGAAACAGCTCTACCCCGATGTGCCGATCGTGATCGGAGGCATCGAAGCGTCCATGCGGCGGCTCACCCATTATGACTATTGGCAGGACAAGCTGATGCCGTCTATCTTGGTGGACAGCGGCGCAGACTTGCTGGTCTATGGCATGGGCGAACAAGCCATGACGGACATCGCGAATCGGATTGCTAACGACCCTTCGCGCGTGCCGCATGACGTGCCCCAGACGGCATTCCTCACTTCCGACAAGAGCGAGATCCCGGAGAACGCGATTCGTCTGGCGAGTCACGAAGAGGCTCTGCGCGACAAACGCGCGCACGCCGAGAACTTCCGCCTCATAGAGATCGAGTCCAATAAGATCCACCAGACGCCGATCGTCCAGCCGGTCGGCAAACGATGGGTGGTGGTCAACCCCTCTTATCTGCCGCTGACCACCGAGCAACTGGACGCTATCTACGACCTGCCGTACACCTATACGCCGCACCCCAAATACAAGGACAAACATATCCCGGCGTACGAAATGATCAAATGGTCGGTCTGCATGCACCGCGGCTGTTTCGGCGGCTGTTCGTTCTGCACGATCTCTGCCCACCAGGGCAAACAGATCGTCTCGCGCTCCAAAGCCTCTATCCTGCGCCAGATAGAGCGGCTGAGCCGGTTACCGGACTGGCATGGCGTGATCTCCGATCTGGGCGGTCCGTCGGCGAACATGTACGGCATGCATGGCAAGGATCGGTCGATTTGCGAACAATGCGCGCGACCCAGCTGCCTGCAACCGGCTATTTGCAAGAACCTGAATCAAGACTTTGGCGCGATTCTTGATATATACCAAACGGTGGATAAACTGCCGTATGTGAAACATGCTTTTGTGGGATCGGGCATTCGCTATGATCTGATGTCGGAGGCGTATGCGCGGCAACTAATCACCCGCCATGTGTCCGGGCGGCTCAAAGTGGCGCCGGAACATTCGTCGGACGCTGTGCTCAAGATCATGCGCAAGCCCTCGTGGGCGAACTACCTCCGTTTCCGCGAACTATTCCTGCGGATCAACAAAGAGGCAGGGCTGAACCAGCAACTTATCCCCTATTTCATCTCCTCCCACCCGGGTTGCACCAAACGCGACATGGCGCTGCTTGCCGAGGAGACCAAGAAGATGCACTACCGCCCGGAGCAGGTCCAGGACTTCACTCCGACGCCCATGACCCTCTCCACCACGATGTTCTACACCGGCATCAACCCTTACACGCGCGAACCTATTTATGTCGCGCGCACACCCGAAGAGAAGAAATCCCAGAACCAGTACTTTTTCTGGTACAAGAAATAAATCGTCAAATGTCAAATATCAAATGTCAATTGTCAAATTGTAAATAAATTTTATGTCAAAGAAGTATCGTATTAATCCCGAGACGCTCCAACTGGAACGCATAGAGCATGGCTTTCGTTATTGGCTTCGCCGCTCCGGCGGATATATTATCGGAGGTATATGCTTGGGCGTGATCTTTTTCTATGCCTTCCTCTATTTCTTCCCGTCCCCTCGCGAGGCGTCGCTCATGCAATATAACCGCAACCTCTCGGCGGAGTTGGAGGTCCTCTCGAAGCAAGTGGACCAGATGCAGATCGTCCTCTCCGACCTCTCCCAGCGCGACGACAATCTCTACCGCGCGATCCTCGGCGCCGAGCCGATCCCTATCTCCGTCCGTATGGGCGCAACCCAGCAGATCAGTTATTATGACTCGCTTGCCCGCATGACCAATACCCAGCTGGCGGCGGATCTGCAGCGTAAGGTGGATATACTGGAGAAGGCACTGTACGTGCAGGCGCGGTCGTACGACGAGATCTTGGATCTGGAGAAGAAGCAGGAGACGCGTATGGAGAATATTCCGGCGATCCAGCCGGTGCTCAATAAGAACCTCAAGCACATGGCTTCCGGTTTCGGATGGCGTGTCGATCCTGTCTATCATATCCGCCGTTTCCACGAGGGGATGGACTTCTCTGCGCCCGTCGGAACGGATATTTTCGCTACCGGAAACGGCGTGGTCACTTATTCCGGCTGGCGCCAAGGGTATGGCGAGACGGTGGAGATCGACCATGGCTTCAATTACGCCACCCTCTATGCCCATTGCTCCAAACGGCTCGTGAAAGTGGGGCAGAAAGTGAAACGAGGGGACGTGATCGCCCTCGTCGGTAACACCGGCAAGTCCACCGGTCCGCATGTCCACTACGAGGTGCACTACCAGGGACGACCGATCGACCCGCGCAACTATTATTTCTATGACCTCTCGCCCGAGGAGTACGACCGGATGGTACAGATGTCCTCCAATATGGGCAACATGATGGATTAAAAAATCGCGTCTCAACCGAGGCGCGATATTTTTTCTAACTCTTTCTCATTCAGGATACTGATCCTTCGTCCGTTGATGGCGACCAGCCCTTCTTGTGCAAATTGACTCAGCGTCCGGATGGCATTGCTGGTCGTCATATTGCTCATGTTCGCCAGATCCTCGCGCGGCAGCAGCATGGCTAATGTCTGACCGTCTTCCTCCACGCCGTATTTATGCACGAGTTGCAGCAGGCTCTCTGCCAACCGTCCGCGGATATGTTTCTGCGTCAGGTTCACGGTCCGGATCTCCGAGATCGCAAGGTCCTGTGCCATCATCCGCATCACTCCGTAGCAGAAGGCGCCGTTCTCTTTCGCCAGACGGACGAACTCATCGCGCTGCAACCGATATACTACGCTGTCCTCAAATGCACTGGCGTTGGAGTTATACGGACCATTCGCGATGCACGCGCGGTAACCGTACACGTCATACGGTTTGAGCAATCGGATAATCTGTTTCTGACCGATACCTTCTTTATAAATCCTGATCTTTCCGCTGATCAGCATGCCCATGTGGGATGATTCTTCGCCATCGAAATGGATCATCTCGTTCTTTGTGTATTGAACGATCTCGATTTTCCCGAGTACGCGTGTGCGTTCCTCTTCCGTCAACGTCTCCCATAGGGGATTCAGTTCCCAGATGGGGGTGATTTCTCCTGCCAGATTTGTCATGATTTCGTTACGTTTCGAAATATGTTGCAAATATACTACTTTTCTTTGATATGTGCAAATTTAATTATGTTTTTTAACATATTTCTTATTTATGCGCTCTTTTTTTTGCGTATATTAGAAAAAATGTGTACCTTTGCACTCGCAAAGGTTTTGAAAATAAAAATATCATACTATATGAAAGAAAATTATCTGGAGTCTCGTCATATTGGACTCACGCCTGAAGACGAAAAACACATGTTATCGGCGATCGGTGCCGAGTCGATGGAAGCGCTCATTAGAGAGACCATGCCGTCGGACATCTTGCTGCCGGAGCCAATCGAGTTGGACCAGCCTTTGACGGAACAAATGCACTTGGAGATCGCGGAGGCGGTGCTCTCTGCGAACACACCTGCCCGTTCCTATATCGGGCGCGGATGGTATGGCGCCATCACGCCTGCCGTCATTCGCCGTAATATGCTGGAGAACCCTGTGTGGTACACCTCCTATACGCCTTACCAGGCGGAGGTCAGCCAGGGACGGCTCGAAGCGCTTTTTGTCTTCCAGACCATGATCTCGGACCTCACCGGGCTGCCTTTGGCGAACTGTTCCCTCCTCGACGAAGCCACTTCGGCGGCGGAGGCAGTGACCATGATGCGCAACTTGCGTTCGCGTGAGCAGGTCAAAGCGGACGTCCGCAAGGTCTTTGTGGACGAGAAAATCTGGTCCAACACCCTCGCTGTCTTGCGCACTCGTGCGGCGGGGCAGGGTATAGAGATCGTCCTCGGCTCCTATGCGGACTTCACGCCCGACAGCTCTTTCTTCGGTGCGCTCGTGCAGTGGCCTAATAGCGACGGCTCGATCGAGGAGTACGACGCCTTCATCGAGGACTGCCATGCGGCGGGACTCAAAGTGACCGTCGTAGCGGACCTCATGGCGCTGGCGTTGCTCAAACCGCTGGACGCGGATATCATGTGCGGCACGGCGCAGCGTTTCGGCTTGCCGATGGGCTTTGGCGGTCCGACCGCCGGCTATATGGCGACCCGTGACGAGTACAAACGTGAGATGCCGGGACGCATCATCGGACTGAGCAAGGACGCACACGACCATCCGGCTTTCCGCCTGGCGCTCCAGACCCGCGAACAGCATATCAAACGCGAACGGGCAACTTCGAATATATGTACAGCCGAAGCCCTCTCGGCTATGATGGCGGGCATGTACGGCGTCTATCATGGCGCAGAGGGCATCCGCTCCATCGCCGAAGGAATACACGGCAAGGCATCGTACCTCAACGAGATGTTGCAGGCGTACGGCTATACCCAGGAGAACGCGGAGTTCTTCGACACCCTGCGCATCACCCGCGAGGGCGACGAAGGATGGATCGAGCGCGTGCGCGAGAAAGCGGGCGAACATAGTATCAATTTCTACTACGACCCTGCCGGATGGATCGGACTGTCTATCGACGAAACGGTGGACATCGACGATATGAACGAGCTGATCGAGATCTTCGCTGAGGCTTCGGATAACATGCCGCAGTACGAGGAATCTGACGAAGCCTTCGAGGGACTCTGGGCGATCGATGAGAGCCGTGTCCGCGACGTCGATTACATGCAGGCGGAGGTCTTCAAACTCTATCATACCGAGACCGAGTTGATGCGCTATCTCAAGCGCCTTGACCGCAAGGATATCAGCCTTGCTACCTCTATGATCCCGTTGGGTTCGTGCACGATGAAGCTGAACCCGGCGGCAGCAATGATCCCTGTTACGTACGGGGCTGCCATGGCGCCGCATCCGATGGCGCCGGCGGAGCAAGTGGCGGGCTACGAAGCGATCATGGAGCAGCTGCAGGAGCAGCTCTGTGCCATCACCGGCTTCGACGCGTGCACGCTCCAACCGACCTCCGGAGCCGCAGGCGAATACACCGGTCTGGTGGTCATTCGTGAATACCTCCGCCGGCTGGGACAGACCGACCGCAAAGTGCTGCTCATCCCGGCTTCCGCGCATGGCACCAACCCTGCTTCCTGCGTTCAAGCGGGCTTCATCCCTTGCGTCGTCAAATGCGACGAGCAGGGCAATACCGACATCGCCGACTGGAAACAGAAAGCGGAGGAGAACAAAGACACCCTCGCCGGATGTATGATCACATACCCCTCCACCCACGGAATCTTCGAGCAAGCCATCCGCGAAATGATCCAAATCGTCCACTCCAACGGCGGCTATGTCTATATGGACGGCGCGAACATGAACGCCCAGATCGGCTGGACCAATCCGGCGTTTATCGGGGCCGATGTGTGCCACCTCAACCTGCATAAATCCTTTGCTTCGCCTCACGGCGGAGGCGGTCCCGGAGTGGGGGCTGTCTGCTGTACCGAAGCCATGGCGGACTGCCTGCCGACCGAAGAAGCCAACCGCGTCTCCTCGGCGCTTTACGGCAATGCCAACATGGCGCTTATCTCATGGGGCTACATCGCTATGATGGGCGCAGAGGGACTCCGTCACGCGACCGCGGCGGCGATCCTCTCCGCGAACTATATGGCTTCGCGACTCAAAGATGCCTACGGCGTCGTTTATACCGGCGCAACGGGTAGAGTGGGGCATGAACTGATCCTCGACTGCAGACAATTCCATGCTATCGGCATCACCGAAGCGGACATAGCCAAACGTCTGATGGACTACGGTTATCATGCGCCGACCCTCTCTTTCCCTGTCCACGGCACGCTCATGATTGAGCCGACCGAGAGCGAGTCGCTCGTTGAGATCGACCGTTTCTGCGACGTCTTGCTCCGGATCCGTCAAGAGATAGCCGACATCGAGTCCGGCAAGGCGGACAAGACCGATAATGTGCTTCTCAATGCCCCGCACCCCGAGTACGAAGTGGTGGCGGACGAATGGACCCATCCGTATTCCCGCCGTCAGGCGGCGTACCCCACCGATTGGGTCGCACAGACCAAGTTCTGGTGCCCCGTCGGCAGAGTGGACAATGGGTTCGGTGATCGTAATTTGGTAGCTAAGTTCTAAATATTCCGCGACCTTTGGTCGCAGCAATTATCTATTGCGGCTTGCCGCGAAGCAATTATAAATAATGACCAACAACAAATCACAAACCACAAACCACCAATTCTCCTCCCCTTCATTCTTCCCCCCTTCACGGGGGGAGCGAGGGGGGCTTCACCTCCGCCAATACCGCCGCATGTTGCCGTGGATCACGATCAAGGAATTTCTGATGATCGTCATCAGCACCATTCCTTATGCCCTTACGGTCAACCAACTTCTTGTGCCGCATGCTATCGTCGGAGGAGGAGTAACAGGTCTATGCGAGATCATTTATTTTGCTACGAACACATACGTGCCGATCTGGCTCTCCTCTGCGCTCATCAATATCTTGCTGCTTATTCTGGCGGCGATCACGGTCGGCTGGAGGTATGCCCTCCGCACGATCTGGGGCGTACTATGGCTGACAATATGGCTCAAAGTGATCCCGATTGCTACGGTCCCTTTGTTGACCGACTCGTTCATGGCGGTCGTCATAGGAGGACTATTCACAGGCTGTTTCCTCGGCATCTGTTTCCTCAACAACGGCTCGACCGGAGGAACGGATATTATTGCCATGATTGTTAATAAATACCATCACCTGCCGATGGGACGGGTGTTGATGATGTCGGATCTGCTTATTATCTCGTCGGCTTTCTTCCTCCCTACCATTCAGGCGGCGGGAACGCAGGGCGCGATTGAGAAGATACTCTTCGGTCTTACATACACTTTCATGTCCTCTACGGCGGTGGATTGGGTCATGAACCGAATGAGGCAATCCGTCCAGTTCATGATCTTCACCCAGAAACCCGATGAGATAGCGGAAGCGATCATTACCCAGGCGCACAGGGGCTGCACCTTCCTTGAGGCGGAGGGCGGCTATAACAGGCAGCCGATGAAGGTCGTCACAACGATAGCCCGTTCCTATGAATCGGCTACGATCTTCCGGCTTGTACGATCGATCGACCCCAATGCGTTTGTCAGCCAAAGTCAAGTCCGTGGTGTCTTCGGGCAGGGCTTCGACCCCATGACCAACGGCAAATAACCCTTTCACCTTTCACCTTTCACCTTTCACCTTTCACCTTTCACCTTTCACCTTTCACCTTTCACTTTTCCATGCGTTACAGCCATTTTTTCAACCCCCACAACGCGCCCAGCACCTCCCGCGCGCGTACCATATTTGAATACTTGGTTATTATCATCGGCATCGCCCCGATGGCGTTGATGGTCAACTGGGTACTTTTGCCGCACGCTTTCGTCGGCGGAGGGCTCACGGGTATCTGTTCGGCTATTTATTATGTCACAGGCGGACTCTTCCCTTCGCTCTTTCCCGAATATGGAGGAGCGATTCCGGTTTGGCTTACTACCTTCGTTTTCAATGCGATACTGCTTCTCATTGCCGGTTTGACGGTCGGCTGGCGCTTCACCATCCGTACGATGGTGGGCGTAGCAGCAATCACTTTCTGGTATCGTGTCATTCCGATCTTGCCGCAACCTATTATCGAAGACCCATGGCTCGGGGCGATCATCGGAGGTTTTGTCTTTGGGCTCTCGCTCGGCTGTGTCTTGGCGGCGAACGGCTCCTCCGGAGGAACGGATATTGTGGCGATGATCGTCAACCACTATCGTAATATATCTCTCGGAAATATCATGCTGGCGTGTGACGTAGTCATCATCGCCTCCGCTTTCTTCCTCCCCCTTCCGGAATCCATGTTGCAGGAATACACCCATTCTTCCCCCCTCCAGGGGGGAATTGAGGGGGGCCTGCTATTCCTTAAAATCAAGCGTGTCCTCTACGGTGTAGCCATGACGCTCTCTTATACGGTCGCTGTGGATTGGCTCATGGCGCGCCTGCATCGTTCTGTCCATTTCTTGATTTATTCCTCCAAATACGATGAGATCGCCACAGCGATCAATACGACCGTCAACCGCGGAGTGACAGTCTTGGATGGCACCGGCTGGTATTCGAAAAAACCGGTCAAAGTGATCTCCGTCTTGGTCCGTAAACCCGAGAGTTCGCTTGTCTTCAGTCTCATCCATTCCATTGACCCGGAAGCTTTGGTTTCCATTGCCGATGTAGGCGGTGTCTTCGGCTCCGGCTTCGACAAAATCAAACCCAAATAACCCTCCCCTTCCATACCCATTCCCTCTCTCCCCCTTTAGGGGGCCGGGGGGCTTCCTCTCCCCGTCTCCCAATCCCCAATTCGCCTTTTCCCTTCTCGCGCATTTTTGCGCGAGCCCCTTTCTTCCATTGCGTCCAAATTTGATTTGGACACGGCTCTGCCGTCTCGTCTCTATGTCCATTTCAGGGCAATGTTATTGCCCGCCCTTCCTTCCATCTTTTTTCCTTCCTTCCATCTTTTTTCCTTCCTTTCCTCATTCCTCATTCCTCATCCCTCATCCTAATTCCCTAATTCGCTTTTCTCTTTGAGCAGGCACCGCCTGCGGTCTTTTCTCTTTTAGCGAAGCGGTCTTTCTCCTTTCCCCTTTCCCCTTTCACCTTTCACCTTTCACCTTTCTCCTGCCCGTCCCCGCCATCCGTCTACCTCTCGCCGATGTACCGGCGAGCCTATCCCTTTTCCGTCCCGCGGTGTCCTGTGTCCAGCATCTCTGTTGCTGGATCTCTCCCCTTTCCCTTCCCCCCCTCCCTCTCTTTCCCTCTCTCCCCATTCCCTCTCTCCCCCTTTAGGGGGTCTGGTGGCTTCGTTGGCTTCGCGTGGCGTAAGCCCCGCGTTCTTTGTTTATTGTCGCGGCATCGAATGCCGCGTTGTTATTAGCATTGTTTATTGTTCCGGCATATTAAGCCGGCTTTTCCGTTCCGCGGTGTCCTGTGTCCGGCATCTCTGTTGCCCTCTCTCTCCCCCTTTCCCTTCCCCCACTAAGAAAAAAAATCGCCTTTTATGTCATTTTTTCTCTCTTTTCTCTTTTTTTCTTGCACAATTCAAAAAAAAGTACTACTTTTGCACTCAACTTGCTTTCAACTCACCGTGATTAGTACAAAATTAGTATATAACCAGTAGGTGTTTAGTAGGTTATTAGTAGGTGATTAGTATGTTATAATCGGCATCATCCCCTGACAATCCTATGCCGTAAATACGACGTACTTACGACGCCAATACCCCAAAAGAATGGCAAAAATATACAATTAACCCTCAAAAACCAAATAATATGGCTAAAATTTTTTATTCTCCTGGCATCGAGCTGATCAAGGGTGCCTTGGACAGCGAACACAAACTCATTAATCGCCAGAAACATCTTCATGACACAGCGGGTGGCGTCTCCAAGAAATGTGCCCCCGAAGTCTATCTCCAGCGGCATAAACGCGACTATGAGCAAAATCCGCCCAAGGGAGCGGAACTCGCTCATTTGCAACATTTTGGGGAAGCTGCCAAACGCACGACCCAGTTGATCTATGCCTATAAGTTTCCGGACACCGCTACGGAGGAGCAGAAGGCTCTCTTGGAGCAATTCAGATGCCGCTTTGAAGCGCAACTGAAAGGGAACCCGGATCCACAAGCTCCGGTCGATAAAAGTGGACGGAAGAAACATTATTTCCGCTTTGATAATTTCATTCGTGCTATGATCTATCAAGACCTCAAATCCTGAAAAAATCAAATCAAAACGCTAAAATCCTTGCATATATCAAAAAAAAGCTGTACCTTTGCAGCAAAATTGAACAACTTACCGCCTATGGCATAAAAACGAATTTTACTGACATACATAATTAAGCATTTGCTTTATTAGGATATTATCACTCTTCCACAAACAGTAATAGACTTCCGAAATATCGCGAATGTTCACGCTGCAAAGGTGGACTTTCTGCATATATTGGAGTCTATGGGAGTGGAAGCCCGATAATACCAATATCAACAAGCGAGAGCCCATACTTTTTTTGTGGCATGGGAAGAGCGCAGAAACCAAGCCCGGCGAAGGTGTAAGAGCCGGATTTAAATACCCATTTTTTATGAGAAAAAACGTTCTTTCAGCACTTGGCATTGTAGTATGTGCCATGCTATTTCTCGTCTCCTGCGAAAGCGGTGGAGGCAAAGTCAGTTCCATGCAATTCAAACGGATGAATATTGCCGGCGCAAAAGCGCTTGCATTGGCTTCCGATGGCAATAATCAACAGAACGCGCCGGCGCGCATGCCTGCGGCATTGATGGATGAGGGAGATCCGGAGTATAATATCTCAAATCCCATTTTTACGGTTTCCGAGGATGGCACGTTGGTAGAAGTACACTATACCATTGAGGTGGTCGGTAACGGCGAAATCGTGGACATGATCAAGGCGAATATGCGCCTCAAAGCGCAGTACATCTACGCGATCGGTGACGATTGGCTCTGGCTCGTCAACTGCGAGTACGACTACCCGGGTATTGATGAGGTCAAAGAGCCCTTGCGCGGTCAGATTCGTAATTTGATGCACGCTGGGTTTGAGTCGAATTTCCTTGTCCGCAGGTCTGATGGTGCACTTTTCGCTTGGTCGCGTGAGGAAGGTCGTCCTGGGCGTGGGCGTGGTTACTGGCGTCCAAGCGATGTCTATGGTGAAGTGGAAACAATGGGCAAAGATATTTTCTCTTGTCCTTCTATGGGCGGGCTGGATGATTATTACGGACGAGTCTATAAATTGGAGGACAAAGGCGACTACCTGAATGTAGTGAATATGCTTAACAGTACGCAGCAAGCTGAATGTCTGCTCCCCGACAGCCGTGGCATATTCGGCTCTATTATCTATGAACAGGGCGCATTCATTTTTCCTGACAAGCCGGGTGAAACCCAATTGGTTTGGTCCAAAACAGAAGAAGGGAAAGAGCCCTATGGCAATATCCATTTGGTCAGCATAAACAATACATTATATGCTATCGGTTTCAAATATACCGAAGATATGTATGTTACAGATGCTGCGTTATTAGCCATTGAGCATATCACAGATCCACAGGATATGTGGATTGCAACAGATGTACTTGTTAATTTGGGTAAAACAACGGCCGAATCACTCCAACAGATATTATGGACTCCCACTGCTATGTGGCCGTTCAAGAGACCGTATAAAACCTCTGTCATGACGTGGTGGCAAGGCAATGCCATCTATTCTGTTGACCCGATAGCCAAGACCGTTGCCAAACGTGTGCTGCCTGCACACTATCCAGGCGATGAGAATAGTTATTATGACGGCATAGCCTATTCCGTAGACGACCCGCAAAACCCGCTGCCGAGTTCGTTCTATATCTGCGACCTATCGAAAGATGCCGCCGAGGAAGTGACCATTGATTACAGCGCTTTGGCTGAATATCTGATGAAGATTGTTCCCGGTAAGAGCGGTTCTATCAGCTACGATCCCAATACGCAATCGTTCAGATCGTCTCTCATGTTGACGGATGGCACTATGCTGAACATCTATATCTATGTATCTGGCGAATATAAAGGCAAGGCGCTCGTTTTCCGTGAGGGCGAAAACACCGCTGGGCAGGTCATCTCCGTCATGGTTCGTTTGAATTAAATCACCAATAACCAATTACAAATATGAAACCTCGTTTCATTTACGCCCTTGCGGTCATAGTGGCTGCAATAGGTATGACCTCTTGCGATGGAGGAGGTAATGATCTTGGAGATATTGACTTCAAGCGTATGCACTTAAACGGAGTTAACGCGCTTGCCTTAGCTTCTATCAGTTCTGATGCACAAAATGCGCCACGGCGTGCTCCTGCTGCTGAAGGCGACACCGTTTATGATATGAGAGACCCCATCTATTCCGTTTCGGAAGATGGTACTTTAGTCGAAGTCTCATACACCATCAATTGTCGTGGCAAAGGGGAAATTATAGAGATGGTTCAGGCGCATATGCGTCTTGTTATGGAATATATCTACCCAATAGGCAAAGATTGGTTGTGGTTGTATAATTGCCGCTATGATTATCCGGAATTGGACCAAGTGGCAGAACCATACCACAGCATGTTGGCTAAAAAATGCGACCCTATGTTAAGCAAGCATTTCCTCGTCCGTCTCAAAGACGGTGCGCTTTTTGAATGGGATTACAATATTATGCCTTATCTGGAATACGGTGTTGGGGGACATCCGCTGGCGGGAAACCGTCGTCCTTCAGATATCTACACCATTGTGGAGAGTATGAAGGGTGAGGTGTATTGTTTAAGCGAATATGGCTATGCCAAAATGGTGTACCAACTCAAAGACGAAGGCGATTACCTGAAAGTACGTATGATGCATGAGAACACGCTCTATTTCGAATCTATTCTTCCGGACAACCGAGGTGCCATAGGCGGTTACATCAGCTATCGCGGAGGCGAATGGGGATGGACGTATAAGACCGGAGTGCTCTTCCCGAATACGCTGGACATTGTTGCTATTACAAGCGAGGAGCATAAAGAGGCTAATTGGTATGTATCTTCCATCAATGATACGCTATATGCCATTGCCGTTATTCGCGGATACGGTACTGCTTTCTATGCCTTAGACTTACAAGAATCGCCTGTTGCTCAGGCCAAAGTAGGTGAATTGCTCGCAGAATTGCCGGACATTGAGACCGTACCCGGCCCTATTAGCAAAACCGAAACGCTATCATGGCTTGACCACAATAAGAAGTTTACCTTTGACCCTAAAGGCAAAAAAGTCACGCACATGGATATGCCGGACTACTACCCGGATAACGAAAGTGATTATTACGATAATATCGCTTATATCATGAATAACGATGAACACTCGTTCTATATCTGTGATTTATCAAAAGATGCAGCTGAACAGGTTGTTATCGATTGGAGCGAATACGATGCTTACCAGGCACAGATAGTGACGGAGAAACCGTTTGGCAAGTATGATCCAAGCACCCAATCCTTTCAAAAGACGGCTATCACTATGAATGGTAAACAATTAACTATCATGGTAGATGTAGCCGGTGAGAACAAAGGCAAAGCACGCGTCTTCAAACCGGGCGAATCCACCGCCGGACAAGTCATCTCCGTCATGGTACGCCTGAATTAAACGCCGAAGGCAATAAACGCGGCACAGCCGCACTAAACTGCAAGCTTTGCTTGCGCTCAACAATAAAAAACGTCCCTCGGGGCGTTTTTTATTTGCATATCTCAAAAAAAAGCAGTACCTTTGCAACCGGAATTGGCGGTGTAAAATAAAATATGGCGGTATTTAAACTGCCATTTGGCGGTGTAAAACTTATATATTATGGCATCTGAGTTACAAAAGAAATTAGCTCAATGTGAACGACAGCAACAACAATTATGGGCATTTAGACCCTTGAGCAATGAAACGCTGCAATCGCTGCGCGAGTATTATCGTGTCGGTTTAACTTATACCAGTAATGCGCTGGAGGGGAACAGTCTGACTGAATCGGAAACGAAGATTGTTATCGAAGACGGTTTAACTATTGAAGGCAAACCATTACGTGATGTGTATGAGGCAGTCGGGCATGCAAAAGCATACGATTACCTCTACGAACTGAGCCATGATGCGCCCATTACAGAAGAGACAGTACGTACGCTTCATAAACTATTCTATCAGCAAGTGGACCCAGAGAGAGCCGGTGAGTACAGAAAAGTGCCGGTTTTTATTAGTGGCAGCCAATATGCTGTTGCACCGGTAACGGAGATCAGTAAAAGGATGCAACAGCTGGTACAATGGTACACGAATCATGAGGGAAAACTTCATCCCGTTTTACTGGCGGCGGAACTACACAAACGGTTTGTATACATCCATCCGTTTATTGATGGCAACGGTCGGGTAGCACGGTTGTTAATGAATTTGGCATTGCTGCGCAACGATTATAATATCGCTATCATTCCAGCTGTTACCCGGTCCGAATATGTTGCAGCTTTGGAAGCGGGACATAAAGACGCGGCGGTTTTCAATAGTTTTATTGCCGATCGGGTGATTATGACCCAATTGGATATCCTGCGCCTGTTCCAAGCCAATGAACCGACACCAAAAGCCGAAGATTTTGCCAAACGTCTGTTAGAAACAATTACAAACACTCCTGGGCTTAATGCTCCTTTGCTTTCTGCTCGCTTAGGTCGCAGTCTACGTACCACCCAGCGCTATCTCAAGCAACTGACCGAAAGCAAACAAATCTCCTTCCGCGGTGTTGCTAAAAAGGGCGGCTATTATCCTGAAATTTGATGATATATTGTATCTGAGGGATTCGAGGGCACCGACATTGCCTGTGGCAATCCCACCTCGAAAACCCTAATGCCTGCCGGCGGTATCCTGGGCAAAGCGAGAGCATGGGAAACCGAGTGATTAGCAGAAACTAAACGACACGATGTGTCTGCTATTATTGTCCGCTATGTCCGCCATATAAGAGCGAGCTCTCAATGTCAGACCTATCGCCCAATAATAAAACGGAAGCCCAATGGACTTCTTTGCGGAGAGTGAGGGATTCGAACCCCCGATACGACGTAATGCGTATACCGCATTTCGAGTGCGGCTCTTTCGACCACTCAGACAACTCTCCTTCGCTCTTTTAGGCGAAAAGCGGGTGCAAAGGTACTGCTTTTTTTTTATATACGCAAATTTTTTTTGCGAAATAGTGCATTTTTAGGTCAAAAAGCAGTACAAAGACAGCACAAAATGCAATTCGGGAGTGTCATTTGCGCAGGAATAGATCGGTTGTTTTGATCTGCGGATGGCGGTACTGACGCTCTTTGAGGGTGGGGTTGTTACCCGCTTCGATCGCTTGCTGCGGACAGGCATGCAGGCAGGCAAGGCAGGCAGTACAATGCGGACCGATGGCAGCAACCTCCGTAGACCGATCGTTGGGCGTCTCGCGGTCGGTTAGCGCGATATTACGCATCGGACAGACGCGGGTGCAAATACCGCAACCGATACATTTCTCTGCGTTGACCGAGGGACGGAAGGTGCGAATCATCCATTGTTGCATCCGCTCGGTGCCCATGATCCATGCCAGCGGACTCCACCAACTATAGTGATGCGCGTGACGCTCCGCGCGGATGTCCGAGACGATGGTCTCCAAGCGTTTGGAGAAGCGTTCGAACTTCCATTTCTGGTCATTGGGATTGCGTCCGAAGACGATCGCGCTGTTATCCGGCACGCGGATCTTATGGATATATGCGACTTCTATTCCTTTCTGCCGCAGGAGTTTGCGTACTGTCCACGAGGAGTTGCCCGCCTGCGCGCCGCAAGGGATAATAATGAACACGTACGCCTGCGGATTGAGTTTCAGACGCGGAACGAGGTTGCGCACCGCCGGAGGCGCATTGAAATCATAGGACGGATAGACCAGACCGATGCGTTTTTCGTTACTCAGATCCTGCCGCACGGCTTCCACCAAGGGCATAACCTGATCTAACGTCGCCTCTGCAATCGCCCGTGCGATAGCAAGACTGTTTCCTGTGCCGGAGAAATAAATGACCATTGTAGATTAGCTGAATTTTCGGCGCAAAGGTACAACAAAAATTCGAAATTATAAATTTAAAATCAGGAATTATGCAAAAATAAGGTAAAAAATTGCCAAATAGCAGTTTTTCTTTGCATATATGCAAAAATTATTGTACCTTTGCACCCAAAATGTAAATTAGGAGTAAAATGTTTGATAATTTAAGCGAACGATTAGAGAGAAGTTTCAAGATTCTCAAAGGTGAGGGTCGTATTACCGAGATCAATATTGCGGAGACTGTGAAGGACATCCGCAAGGCTTTGCTGGAGGCGGATGTGAACTACAAGACCGCCAAGCAGTTTACCGACCGCGTGAAGGAAAAGGCGATCGGTCAGAACGTGATCAACGCTGTGCGTCCGGGTCAGTTGATGATCAAGATCACCCATGACGAGCTGGCAGAGCTGATGGGCGGCGAGGCACAGGAAGTGAACCTGAAAGGCAATCCGGCAGTCATTCTGATGTCCGGTCTGCAGGGTAGCGGTAAGACGACTTTTGCCGCCAAGCTGGCGAACTACCTTCAGACGAAAAAGAACAAGCGTGTGATGCTGGTAGCCTGCGACGTGTACAGGCCTGCGGCTATCGAGCAGTTGCGCGTGTTGGGCGAGCAGATCAAAGCGAACGTCTATCTCGGTCTGGACGAGACGAATCCCGTGAAAAAAGCGCAGGCGGCGATCGCCGAGGCGAAACGGATGGGTTATGACGTAGTGATCGTCGATACTGCCGGACGTCTGGCGGTAGATGAGCAGATGATGCAGGAGATCGCTGCTATCAAAGAAGCGATCACACCGAGCGAGACGCTGTTCGTGGTCGATGCCATGACCGGACAGGACGCCGTCAACACCGCCAAGGAGTTTAACGACCGCATCGATTTCGACGGCGTGGTACTGACCAAATTGGACGGCGACGCCCGCGGTGGTGCGGCACTCTCGATCCGTTCGGTAGTAGATAAACCGATCAAGTTCATCGGAACGGGCGAGAAAATGGAGGCGCTCGACGTCTTCCACCCTGCGCGTATGGCGGACCGAATACTCGGAATGGGTGATGTCGTTTCGCTCGTCGAGCGTGCGCAGGAGCAATACGACGAAGCCGAGGCTCGCCGGATCAGCAAGAAAATCGCCAAGAACCAGTTTGATTTCAATGACTTCTTGGGTCAGCTGGCGCAGATCAAGAAGATGGGTTCGATGAAAGAGTTGATGGGTATGATCCCGGGCATGGACAAAGCGCTGAAAGGCGTGGAGATCAGCGACGACGCGTTCAAACCGATCGAGGCAATGATCAACTCCATGACGCCGGAAGAGCGTGCTAACCCTGCAATCCTGAACGGCAGCCGCAAAGCGCGTATCGCGCGCGGTGCAGGAGTGGATATAGTAGCCCTTAACCGTTTCCTGAAGCAGTTTGACCAGACCGCCAAAATGATGCGCAAAGTGCAGCAGATGGGAGGAAGGAGAAGGTAATTGAGAGTTGAAAGTTGAAAGTTGAAAGTTGAAAGAGGAAAGTTGAAAGTTGAAAGTTGAAAGAGGAGAAGACATATCAGCCCGGATGGGGAGAGAAGAAAGAGAAACGGCGGCATAGCTCGTATTCATATCGCTCTGCCAACAACGGTATCGGTGGAGCTGTGCGGATGAAGGACAAACAGGCGTATTACGGGCTGATTGTGATCTTGGTGGCTGTACTTGGATTCGGAGCGTACAAACTGGTGCGGATGTTCGCCGATGAGTTGCGCGCCATGCCGAACGACGACCCGGCTACGGAGATGAAAGTGGACGAACTGCGGATTCACAAAGCCGACGAACAGGACGCGATCTTATTAGGTGACAGCCTCGCGCAGGCATACAACGTGGATTCACTCAAACGCAATGTGCAGATCGAGACACGACCTGTTTACCGTCCGCCCAAACGCGAAGACAAATGGTATATCACCAAACGCGAATGGAAGAAGATTTGGGAGGAATTCAAAGTGATGCGATGGGAGAAAAAACACGAGAAGGAACAGGAAAGGTTGAAGGAGGAAGGCAAATGATTTTAGACGGCAAGAAAATAGCAGCCGAGATCCGCGGCGAGTTGCGGGAGCAGATAGAGGCGCTCCGCGCGGCAGGCAAGCGTGCGCCGAAACTGGCGATCGTGATTGTAGGACATAACCCCGCGAGTGAGACCTATGTGGCAAACAAGATCAAGGCTTGCGCCGAAGTGGGTATTGAGGCGGAGAAGATCGCGTTCGAAAGCGAGGTGACGGAGACGGAACTGCTTGCCGAAGTGCAACGGCTCAACAACGACCCTGCAATAGACGGTTTCATTGTGCAACTGCCTCTGCCGGAACATATATGCGAGACGAAAATCCTTACCGCCATCGACTACCGCAAGGATGTGGACGGTTTGACGCCGGAGAATGTGGGCAGGACCGTTCAGGGGCTGCCGTCTATCATCAGCGCCACGCCCCGCGGTATCCGCGAACTGCTGGCGCGGTATAACATTCCGACGGAGGGTAAGCATGTGGTAGTGATCGGACGTTCCAATATCGTCGGAAAACCCGTTGCTTTGCTGTTGATGCAGCGTCCGTATCTGAGTCTGCCTGGCATGAGCGCTTCTTCGTTAGGCGACGCCACGGTCACCATCTGCCATTCCAAGACCCAAGATCTGGCTTCTATTTGCCGCACGGCGGATATCATCATTGTAGCCGCAGGCAGTCCGAAGCTGCTGACCGCAGAGATGGTCAAACCCGGCGCGACCATCGTTGATGTGGGAATTAACCGAGTGGACGATCCCGCTTCGCCGAAGGGTTACCGGCTCGTCGGCGATGTCGATTTCGAACACGTGGAGCCTATCGCCGGAGCAATCACCCCTGTGCCCGGCGGAGTGGGACCGATGACAATAGTCAGCCTGCTGCAAAACACATTGCAGGCGTATGATTTGAAATTTGACATTTGACATTTATTAATTTGTAAAACATTGGATATTTTATCAAAAATAGAAGGACTGGAGGCGAAGTTTCACGAGGTGTCTCTCTTGATTACAGACCCGGCTGTGATAGCCGATCAGGCGCGCTATGTGCGTCTCAACCGCGACTACCATGATTTGGAACGCGTGCTGGAGTGTGCGCACCGGTACAAGAAAGCCGTGACCGACCTGCAGGCAGCCAAAGACCTCTTTTTCAATGAGTCGGATCCCGAACTGAAAGAGATGGCGAAAGCGGAGATCGATGAACTGGAGCCGCAGATTCCGAAGCTGGAGGAAGAGTTGAAGTTGCAACTCCTGCCGCAAGATCCCGAAGACGGCAAGAACGTAGTAATGGAGATTCGCGGCGGTACGGGCGGCGACGAGGCGGCGATCTTTGCCGGAGACCTCTTCCGCATGTACACCAAGTATTTTGAAATCAAGGGATTCAAATACACCGTTTCGTCTTTCACCGAAGGCGCTTCCGGAGGATACAAAGAGATCATCTTCAATGTGACGGGCGTGAACGTCTATGGCACGCTCAAATATGAATCCGGCGTCCACCGCGTGCAGCGAGTGCCGGTGACGGAGACCCAGGGACGCGTGCATACCTCGGCTGCGACGGTAGCCGTGCTGCCCGAAGCGGACGAGTTCGAAGTGCATATCAACGAAGGCGAAATCAAATGGGAGACTTTCCGTTCCGGCGGTGCCGGAGGACAGAACGTCAACAAGGTGGAGTCCGGCGTGCGGCTGCGTTATAACTGGCGGAACCCCAACACGGGTGAAGTGCAGGAGATCCTGATTGAGTGTACCGAGACACGCGACCAGCCGAAGAATAAGGAACGCGCGCTCTCGCGCCTGCGCACGCAGATATATGATAAGGAGCACCAGAAATATATCGACGACATCGCTGCGCGCCGCAAGACCATGGTTTCCACGGGTGACCGCTCCGCCAAGATCCGCACGTACAACTACCCGCAAGGACGTATCACCGACCATCGTATCGGATATACGGTTTATAACCTCGCGGCGTTCATGGACGGCGATATACAAGGCGTCATCGATGCCCTGCAAGTAGCCGAAAACGCCGAGCGACTTAAGGAATCGGAATTGTAAACTACAAACTACAAATACGATGTATTTGTTTTATTGTCCGGACATAGAAACCAAGCAGACGCTCTCGGAGGAAGAGAGCGGGCATTGCGTGCGAGTGCTGCGATACAGCGTCGGCGATGAGATTCTCATTACCGATGGAAAGGGCACTACGTACACGGCGCGGATCACGAACCCGCATCCCAAGCATTGCGATTTTGAGATCATCAGCCGCGAGAAGCAGGAGCCGCACCATCATTTTCATCTGCATATAGCGGTAGCACCGACCAAGAATATAGAGCGTTTGGAGTGGGCGATTGAGAAATGCGTGGAGATCGGTGTGGACGAGATCACACCGCTCCTGTGCCGTTTCTCGGAGCGCAAACAGCTGCGTACCGACCGCTTAGAGAAAATCATCCTCTCCGCCGCCAAACAGTCCCTCACACCTTACTTGCCCGTCCTGCACGAACTGACGCCGTACGACGAGTTTATCAGCCGCCAGAAATCAGTTGTCAGCCTTCAGAAATTTATTGCCCATTGCTACAAAGAGGACAAGCGGGTGCTCAAGAACGAGATAGAACAGGGCAGGGATGTGCTGGTACTCATCGGACCGGAGGGTGATTTCAGCGAA
Organism: uncultured Bacteroidales bacterium; assembly: GCA_902765485.1. Taxonomy (GTDB): domain Bacteria; phylum Bacteroidota; class Bacteroidia; order Bacteroidales; family Paludibacteraceae; genus Colicola. The sequence continues at coordinate 28,333 of CACWZZ010000013.1, read as the reverse complement.
CAAGAGATCGCTGAGGCGCTTGCGGCTGGTTTTATCCCTGTCAGTCTGGGCAATTCTCGGCTGCGTACCGAAACAGCAGCGGTCGTGGCTTGCCATACCGCGGTATTAGTCAATGAATAAAGAATATTGAATATTGACGCAGACATATTACTATGGATCAACGGTCATTGGGCGCCATGGTTGGATAGCGCGATGTGGACGATCAGCCGCGCAAAGACTTGGATTCCGCTCTATGTACTGCTGGCGGGGCTGATTGCATGGAAATACCGCAACTGGAGAACCGTGCTGGTGATCTTGATCGGTTTTGGTATAGCGGTGGGGCTTAGCGACTGGCTTTGCAGCGGGCTGATAAAACCGCTTGTGTGCCGCTTGCGTCCCACGCATGAACCGGCGCTCGATCCGCTGCATCTGGTGAACGGATACACAGGCGGAAGATACGGTTTTTGCTCCTCGCATGCAGCGAACACGATGGCGTGCGGATTGCTGTTCAGCTTGCTGTACAGAAACAAAACAGCCACCGCAAGTCTGATGACCTGGGTGGCTCTGAATTGCTATAGCCGCATGTATCTCGGGGTGCATTACCCCTCGGATATCATTGTTGGTCTGCTGATTGGGGCGCTGTGGGCGGTGCTTGTCTTTGCCGCATTAAGGTATTGGCTCCGCGTGGACGGCGAGGCTGCTCCGCCGGGTGGTTCATAAACCGCTCGAACTCCTCTTTCGTCAGGAGTCGTTTCAACTCGTCGTAGATGGCTTGCATGCGTTCCATGTTCTCCGCGCGGCTCAGACCCTTCTGGCGATACTTGGCATACTTCAGGTGCATACGATAGATCGTGTCAATGCGCACCGAGTCGTGAATACCCAACTCGCGCACCAACCGTGTGGTCTGCGTCAAAGCCTCCTCCTCGGGCGTACGTTGAGGACGTTCACCGGCAGGCTCTTGTGCCCATAAACCGCCCGACATGAGGGCGATAAATAGAATAAAAGATAGTTTTTTGAACATAATTATAGGTTGTCCTAGGTACACCTAGGTATTTGTAAAATTCACCACAAAAATCATGCCGAAGATACCCGAAATAGCGCTGGCAATGCGACTTTATTTTTCTGCCGAAGAAGAGGGACGTTATTCGCGTCCTGCCATTCGCGTTGCGTTAGCCGGAATGGTGGTCGGCGTGATGGTCATGATTTTGACAATCTGTATCGTCGTGGGATTCAAGCAGACGGTGACCCAAAAGGTAGCGGGATTTGGCGCACATATCCAAGTGGTCTCTTTTGATAATAATAATACCTACGACCTTCAACCGATCCCTGTGTCGGACTCGCTGTTGACGAAACTGGGGCAGTATCCCCATGTCGTAGCGGCGGCGCCGTTTGTGACTAAACCGGGCATGCTCAAGACCGACAGCGCGTTTCACGGCATGGTGCTGAAGGGCACGGACTATTGGGCTTTCTTTGCGCATAATTTAGTAGCAGGCGAGTTGCCAGCCGAACCGAATCAAGTGCTGCTCTCCCGTGCGGTGGCGAGTGAACTGCAATTGGAGGTGGGGGATCCGGTCTTTGCTTATTTCGTGGATGAGAATGATGTGCGTGCGCGGCGGTTTAGTATATCGGGAATATACGAGACCGGTTTTTCGCAGTTTGATGACCTGTTCGTCGTTGCTCCGCTGGAGACGGCACAGCGGCTTTTGACGGTCTCTCTTCCTGCCGAAGGCGAGGAACCTTATTACTCCGGCGTGGAGATCTTGGTGGACGACACGCGCTATTTGGACGAGACGGCGGATCGCATCTATTTCGCTACCGTCAACCATCTGGACGAGGACGGATATAATGTATATTATGTGCAGACATTGCAGGAGCAGAATCCAGCTATCTTCGCTTGGCTGGATTTGTTGGACATGAACGTAGTGGTTATTATTATCTTAATGCTCCTTGTAGCGGGTTTCAATATTGTCTCGGGGCTGATCATTTTGATCTTGGACGGTGTGCAACTGATCGGCACGCTCAAAGCCTTGGGTGCTACCAACCGTTTCATCCGTCGTATTTTCCTCACTCAGGCTGCACTCTTGATCGGCAAGGGTGTGCTCTATGGCAATCTCATCGGATTTGCTCTGGCGGCAATCCAGTATTATACCCATATCATCCCCCTTGATGCCGCTACGTATTATGTCTCGTATGTGCCGATTGCGTTCCCTTGGGGATGGCTGCTGGCGCTCAATATAATGACTATTATACTGTCTCTGCTGATTCTTCTTTTGCCCTCTATGATCATTGCGAAAATCAGCCCTGCGAAAGTAATGCACTATGAGTAAGGTGAAAGGTGAAAAGTGAAAGGTGAATCATGAAACTGCAAACAATAGTAGATATCAAGCCCTCGGAATGGCAGATCGGGTATGAGGACCGGATCCTCATGCTGGGTTCGTGTTTCGCGGACGAGATGGGGGAGCAGATGCACCGTCGCGGTCTGCATGTCACTTCGAATCCTTTCGGCACGCTCTATAACCCGCTCTCTATCGCGCAAGCGATCAATCTTCAAATATCTGAATCTTCAAATCTTCCAATGATTAATCACGACGGTCTTTGGCATTCCATGGCGCATCACGGCGCTTTCTCCCGTCCGAATAAAGAGGACGCAGAGCAAGCCGTGCGCGGCTCTATAGAAACGATGCAAAATGCCCTCGCAGAGGCAACGGTCGTGATCGTCACTTTCGGCTCCGCCTGGGTGTATGAGATGGAGGGTCAGATCGTAGCTAACTGCCATAAAATGCCGGAGAGTTATTTCTCCCGCCGTCGTCTGTCGGTCGATGAGATCGTCGAAGCCTGGCGTCCGATAGTGGACCGCTATCCCGACAAACATTGGCTCTTCACCGTCTCGCCCATCCGCCATATACGCGACGGACTGCACGAGAACCAACTCTCCAAAGCTACGCTTCTGATGGCGGTAGAGCAACTCACCTCCCTAGAGGGGAGGTCGGGTGGGGTTTCCTATTTCCCCTCGTACGAGATTGTGCTGGACGAACTGCGGGACTATAGGTTTTACGCCGACGATCTCGTCCATCCCTCTGCCCTCGCGGTCAATTATATATGGGAGCGTTTTACGGAGGTGTTCTGCACGCCGCAGACCAGAAACCAAATGCAAATAGAGTTTAAACGATGGAAGCAAGATCGGCATATTCCGTTGCATTAAACCCTAAAAAAATCAATCTGCATGAAAAAATGCAGATTTTTTTTGCATATATCAAAAATTATTTGTACTTTTGCGCGGAAAATAGTTTATTTACTTTTAATGGAAAAAACCTATGAGCGAATTTAATGACATTAACAGCAATGCTTTCGGTAATTTCGAGGGTACTGCAGCAGAGGAATCCAGCCCAGCCGATATCTTCGGTAGAGCCGAACAAGCACCTGTTACCCCAACACCTCCGGTGGAGCCTGTAGAACCAGTTATGGGACCGAAAGGATCCTTTGAGCCGAAAGACCCTGCGGAGTTTAAGGGCGAACCGGATAAGAAGGACAATAAGAAGCTCCTTTGGATCGGTATAGGAGTGGCGATAGTGGCGATTGTCGTTTGTGCCCTTCTGTTCATGCCGGGCAGCAAAGAGGAGCACTCCCCGGAGCCTGCGGTAGAGGCAGTAGTGCCTGTGGAAGAGCCGGCAGCCAAAGTGCAAGCCGCCCAGCCTGCGGAGCAACCCGCTTCAAAGCCTGCGCAGACGAGCAAAAAGTTAGACTATGGTCAGTGGTCCGGTGCGTGGAAGGGCGGAAAACCGAATGGAGTGGGCACGATGCGCTATACCAAATCGCATCTGATTGACTCCCGCGATCCGCAACATCGCACCGCCGAGAAAGGCGACTATATCATCGGTGAGTTTGTGGACGGCAAGTTGGTACAGGGCGTGTGGTACGACTCCGCCAATAATGTGAAGGGCAGTATTATTATCGGAATGTGATGCGCTGCCGCAGTAGCATATCGGCTCTCTTGCTGTTGCTCGGGCTGAGCGTCCGAGCGGCAGGAATGCCTTGCGCTACTGACCATCCGCAGATATGCGATTTCCTGGACCGGTATATCGCTTCCTTGCGTGCTTGGAACGAACCGAACGTCTCCGTTTATCAGAAGATGTACGACGATAAGTTCGTCGTTCTGTCCGGCTCTATTGAAGCGCTGGATGCGGCCACGGATACCACGGCTTTTTCCCTCCGGCGGTATGATGACAAGGCGTATGAAGTCACATGGGCGAATGGCGCTGATACCCTCCTGCGTGCCACTTTCCCCATCTCATACGAACTGATCTTGGGACTTTCCCTGCCGGAGATAGAGGCTCAAATGCCCTTCCGCATTGCGGAGGCGCCTGCACGCAGCCGAAGCATCGACACCGTTCATTTCCCGGAGATCAACCTGCCTTCGCCTTCTGCGCTCGATACTACTATCCTTCGCCTCTTCTGCGGAGAGGAGAGAAAGAACTATCTGCTCCAAATCACCCAGTCCCTCTATGGATTCAAGCAGACGCGCTATACCGTCTCTTTGGAGCAGTGGCTCAATTATCTGGCGGCAGAGCAGATGAGCTGTTTCGCCGCCATCGAGGAGGAGACCGCCGAGAGCCTGCGAGTGCTCGTCATTACGCAAAACAACGACTTGGCATACCGGCATGTCCTCTCTGTTTGGATTCCGATAAAGTACCTTTCTATGGACGAAGGAATACTGGAAGCAAACCTTACGGCATTTGTACCGACCCATAATATCAAACAATAAAACCCTGTTACTATGCGAAAATGTCTCTTTTCTATTTTGATTTTTCTGCCCGTCCTTGCGATGGCGAATGTGCAGCTCACTATCTCCGACGGCTTGGACGACGAAGCCGTGCGTGCGAAGATAGAGCGTGATCTGTCTGCGCTGCTGACCGAGATCAACGACGCCCAGGCCAACGGACGTGCACTCAATTTAGCTGCATTCCGTCTTACTCCTTCGATCCAGCTCTCGCTCTCAATGCTTTGGGAGAATGCGCCGTTCGTATGTACCGAAGAGACTATCTCGGAGCGCTGTATCACGACCGGAACCGGATACCAGATCCGTAATATCCCGCTGATGATGAAACCCCGTGAGGATCGTTCGTTCAACGAACAGGAGTACCAGGAAGCGGTCGTCAGTTTCGACACCCGCGGAAACATGGAGTCTTTCTATCTTTCCCTCAGCAATAATTTATACCAGGCGGTCATCAAGTCCAATAAACAGATCACCGACCTGCGCCGCCGTCAGTTGATTCTCGACTACGTGGAGCAGTTCCGTACGTCCTATAACACTAAGGATATCAATTTCCTGGAGCAGGTCTTCTCGGACGATGCGCTTATTATCACCGGCAGAGTCATCTCCCGCAAGAAGGACAATATCGCCCTGCCCGATAAGATCGTCTATAAGAAGCAGTCCAAGCAGGAGTATCTGACTAATCTCCGTCGCACGTTTGCCAACAATGCTTATATCCGCGTCACGTTTGACGATATCAAGGTGCTCCGCCATCCCGTGAATCCGCATTTCTATGGTGTGACGCTTCACCAAGGCTATACATCGTCCCGCTATCACGATGAGGGATACCTCTTCCTCCTCTGGGATTTCACCAACGAGAACCAGCCTCAGATCCACGTCCGCACATGGCAGCCCGACCAGCTCAACGGTTCGCGTATTCCGGACGACGAGATCTTCAGTCTCAATGATTTTGATATTTAATCGTTTCTATAAAGCCTATGAAAAAAATAACTCTCTTATTCTTCGCCTTGTGTTCCCTCGCGCTCTATGCGCAGGAGGAGGGAATGGCGGTAGTCTCTTTTAAACAGGACCTGCAGGATCTCGCTGCCCGTACTGCGCCGCGTTTCGACATGGACAGCGACCTCTGTGCGCTGGTTAAGATCCAAGTGCTTTGCGAGGATCCGATCACCTTCCAGGGCAGTTATATCTTAGGACCCGCAGAAAAGCACCAGAATGAATATTGGGTATATATGGCGAAGGGAGCGAAGAAGGTCTCTGTTTCCCATCCCCGTTATGAGGTGTTGCCGGTGCTCTTTGCCGAAGCGTCTTCCGGTGAGATCAAATCGCTGGAGATCGGTTCTACTTACCGGCTCGTCATTTCTGTGCCGGAGAAAGAGGTGGACACCGTGCTGGTAGCCGAGTCTTTTGAGGCGAAACTGGAAGAGGCAAGACGCCTGTATAAGGACCGCTTTGAGCACTCCGACTCGGAGTATTTCCGCAAGGCAGCAGGCATGTACGACGCAGCGATGAAGCATACTGATTGCCCGTCCGAGATGTTGCAACCCCTGCAGGACGAATATGATAATATGCGGTATATGCGTAAGTTTACTTTCCTCTACGAGAAAGCGAATCGCATTGCCTCGGAACAAGCTGCCACGTATGGCTATAACTCGGATTCAACTTATCACTACCTCCAGTTGGCGTATAAGGCTGCGCTCAAACTCTCCCAGAAATACCCGCAGTCCAAGCCTTTCAAACAGATGGCTTCTGCCGCGCAGGAGAAACTCACTTCCCATCCTCTCGGTCAGACCACAAAGAAAGTGACCGTTACCAAAACGCGTCCTTCCGCTCATGGCATGGTGCGGCTCTATAAATCGTCTATGGCGCTCAATACCATCTCCATCTATGCTTGTAAGGAGGCTAAACCCAAATCCAAATCGCCGAAGAAGCTCATTGGCTCTGTGCGAGCAGACGGGTCTTATTCTGTGATCCTGCCGGACGGATATGACTATATCATCTTTGACGGCGAGAAGACGGCACACCTTGTGCCTGCTGCGGATTCCGAAATCAACATTACTTTATAAATCCTTATAATTAATAAAATCCTATGAAAAAGATTTTTTCTTACCTTCTTTTGGCTACTGTAGCCATGTTCTCCATTCAAGTGTCGGCTGCAAAGCCTAAAAAAGAGAAAGCTCCCTATGTATGGGATTGGGATGGTACCAAGTCCGGCAATGAGACCTTTGACTCCTATCTCACCGATGTGACGAAGATTTGGAATGAGATCGAGGTGTACGAGAAGACGTTCGCCAAATTTACGTACCATGTAGATACGATGGCTTACAATGACAAGTATTATCTGCTGGCATACATGACCGACTCGGTGGGCAATATCGTTACTCGTTCGCAGGTAAACTGGCAGGTCTATCACTCTGTCCTTTCGGCTACGAACATTGTGCTGGATGCCACCACGGCTTCTCTCTCTACGGCTACCGCTACGTTGGAGTTGCCGAACCTCGGACTCAATGCATTTACTTATGCCAAATATGTCAAGGGCGGTCCGATGGTGATTGCCAAAGGTATGAAAGAGATCGGCGCGATTGCGAAAGTCAATAAAGCCAATGCCAGGTCGTGGAAGGCGATGAAGACCGCTGCGGTTGATCCGGCTACTTTCGGTTGCTTCGATGAGGAGACGGTGAAAGCGATGAACAAATGCTGTTTCTTCAAAGAGGTGGTAGAGACCGATCCCGAATATACGGCAATCGAGTCCGTGCAGGCGACCAAGACGCCGGAGGAGTTGAAAGCAGAAGCCGATCGTATCGGTAACACCTTTGCTGAGGCTACTATCCTGCCGGAGGACAAGAATCAGAGTCTTGACGACGAGTCCTTTGACGAGTTGGATACAGAGGATACCGAAGCAGCATAAAAAATGGAGCCGTGTGGCTCCATTTTTTTTATCCTTTCAGCGCTTTGATCGCTTCTTCGAGCGAAGCGATGCGGGCTTCTGCGTCCGCTTTTTTCTTGCGTTCGAGTTCCACTATCTCGGGTTTCGCGTTGGCAACGAACCGCTCGTTGGAGAGTTTCGCCATTACGCCGCGGAGGAATCCCTGCTGGTGTGCGAGGTCTGCCTCCAGTTTCTTCAACTCTTCCTCTACGTTGATGAATGCGTCCATCGGAATGGCATATTCGGTCGTGCCTACGATGAATTTCGCGCAGTTGGCGTTGGAATCGCCATGCATGGCGATTGCTACGTTGGCGAGTTTCCGGAGCAGATCGGCGTATTCGTACGAGTCGGCTCCATCGAAATAGAGCGTCAAAGCTTCTTTCTGCGGGATGTTCTTCGACGCGCGGATATTACGTACACCGGATACTATTTCTTTCAGGGTATTCATCCGATTCAGTACCGTCTCGTTTACGTCTCGTTTACGTCTCGTTTCCGTCTCGTTTACGTCTTTGACAGCAACCATAATACTTTCTCCATCCTTTCTGGTGTAGAGCTCGTGCCAGAGTTCCTCGGTAATGAACGGCATGAAGGGGTGGAGCAGACGGAGCAGACGGTCGAAGAACGCCAGGGTCGCTTCGTAGGTCGCGCGGTCGATCGGCTGCTGGTAAGCGGGTTTGATCATCTCCAGATACCAGCCGCTGAACTCGTCCGTATAGAGTTTGTAGATCGCCATGAGCGCTTCGGAGAGACGGTATTTGCTGAACAGATCCGCCACTTCCGCTTCGGTCTCACCCAGCTTGGCATCGAACCAAGCGATCGCATCTTTTGCTGTTTTGGGCTGCTCTATGTCTGCTACTTCAAAGCCTTTGACGAGGCGGAAGCAGTTCCAGATCTTGTTGCAGAAGTTACGTCCTTGTTCGCAGAGCGAATCATCGTAGAGGATGTCGTTTCCGGCAGGTGCCGAGAGGAGGATACCCATACGCACGCCGTCGGCGCCGAAACGCTCGATGAGGTCCAGCGGATCGGGACTGTTACCGAGCGATTTGGACATCTTGCGACCTAATTTGTCGCGCACGATACCCGTGAAATAGACGTGCTTGAACGGCATCTTGCCCACGTATTCGTAGCCTGCCATGATCATTCGTGCCACCCAGAAGAAGATGATATCCGGTCCGGTGACAAGGTCTGCGGTGGGGTAGTAATACTGTATCTCTTTGTTGCCCGGATTCTCGATTCCGTCGAAGAGCGAGATCGGCCACAGCCAGGAACTGAACCATGTGTCCAAAGCGCCTTCGTCCTGCACGTAGTTGCCTTCGGGTTTGGTCTCCGAAACGATGATCTTGTCGTCCGGGTAGTTCTCCAAGCCGGTCTGCGCCAGCAGATCCGCATCGTAGTACGCCGGAATGCGATGCCCCCACCAGAGCTGGCGGCTGATACACCAGTCTTTGATGTTCTCCAGCCAGTTGCGGTACGTGTTCTTGTATTTGGCGGGGTAGAAGACGATGTCGTCGTTCATCACCGGCGGGAGTGCGATGTCTGCGAAATGCTGCATCTTCACGAACCACTGGAGCGAGAGCCGCGGCTCGATAGGCACGTTCGTACGCTCGGAATAACCGACCTTGTTGTCGTAGTCTTCTATTTTCTCCACGAGTCCGAGCGCCTGCAGGTCTTCCACAATCTGCTTGCGGCAGTCGAAACGGTCCATGCCGTGATATTTGCGTACGTTGGGCTGCAACTCGTCCTCTACTGTGTCCATGTTGAGATGGGCGTCCGGCGTGAAGATGTCGATGGTCTTCAGGTTGTATTTCTGCCCCAGGGCGTAGTCGTTCACATCGTGTGCCGGCGTCACTTTGAGGCAACCGGTACCGAATCCGATCTCCACGTAACGGTCCTCGATAATAGGGATCACGCGTCCCACGCCCGGTACGATGACATGTTTGCCTTTGAGCCACTGGTTTTTCTCTTCCTTGGGGTTGATGCAGACCGCAATATCGCCGAAGATGGTCTCCGGACGGGTGGTAGCTACGATGGCGTACTTGCCCGGTTCCTCCGCTACGGCATAGCGCAGGTAGTAGAACTTAGAGTGCTCCTCGTGGTAGATAACTTCCTCATCGGAGAGCGCAGTCTGGCGCTCCGGATCCCAGTTCACCATACGCAGACCGCGGTAGATCAGACCTTTCTTATAGAGGTCGCAGAAGACATGGATGACTGCTTTGGAGCGCGTCTCGTCCATGGTGAAGGCGGTGCGGTCCCAGTCGCAGGAGCAACCGAGTTTGCGTAGCTGCTTCAGGATGATACCTCCGTGCTCGTCCGTCCAGTCCCAGGCGTGTTTGAGGAACTGCTCGCGGGTCAGATCCGACTTGTTGATACCTTGCTCTTTCAACCGCTTGATCACTTTCGCCTCGGTGGCAATGGAAGCATGGTCCGTACCCGGCACCCAGCAGGCGTTCTTGCCCTCCAGACGCGCGCGGCGGACGAGAATATCCTGAATTGTCTCGTTCAACACATGCCCCATGTGGAGCACGCCCGTCACGTTTGGCGGCGGAATGACGATCGTATAAGGTGCGCGCCCATCCGGCTCGCTGTGAAATAACTTGTTGTCCAGCCAGTATTGATACCAGCGGGCTTCAATTTCTGTAGGATTGTACTTTGAGTCCATAAAAGTATTTACAATTTGACAATTTACAATTTAGCGATTTACAATTTGCACAAAATGCTTGCAAAATTACTGCTTTTTTCTGATATATGCAAGCCCGCGCGCATTTTTTCATAAAAAACCTCGTTTTTATGTGGAAAAATTGACACATGGCAATTATTCTACAAGATTGTTGCAATTACCGTTTAGACGGACCGTAGTCGAACGTTACGTAGTGGTAACGAAGTGGTAAGGAAGGCGACAGGGAAATGACTGCATTTTTGGCAGTGGAAGCCCGCTCCTTAGTAGGTCTATCCCTATTACATAGGGAATAGACTACTCTACTAAGGGGTACCGGGCTCCCCGCCAAGCGTGGAGGGTTGAGGGTGGAGGGGGGAGCGGAAAGAAGCCCCAAAAACTTTTTTTACTTTTTTCTTGCATATTTGGCAAAGTTTTTGTACCTTTGCAGCGAATTTCATTTATATTGGCTAAAAATGCGTATATATTTGCAGAAAATGCGTAAAGGACTCTATATATTGATTCTCCTGTTGGGCGGCATGTTGGCTGCTATGCCCATGCATGCCGAGGAGACCAACTATACCGTGGTGCTCGATGCCGGACATGGTGGCAAAGATCCCGGTGCTGTGGGACGTTTCTCCAAGGAGAAAGATCTGAACCTCGCCCTCGTTCTTAAGATCGGCGAGCTGCTGAACGAACAATACCCGGATGTGAAAGTGGTTTACACGCGTTCGACAGATGTGTTTATTCCTCTTCAGACGCGCGCTGACATAGCCAACAAGAACAACGCGGACCTCTTTATTTCCATTCATGCCAACGCTTCGCCCAGCAAGGAAGCGAAAGGCGTGGAGACTTTTATTCTCGGAACGGAGAAGATGGACAAGAACCTCGATGTGGCGATGCGCGAGAACGCTGTGATGAAACTGGAGGCGGATTACAAGACCACTTACCAGGGCTTTGACCCGAACTCGATTGATTCCTATATCATGTTCGAATTGATGCAGAACAGTTTTATGGATCAGTCGCTTCAGTTCGCGGAGCAGGTGCAGAAACGGTTTGTGGGACATTTGAACCGATCCGACCGGGGCGTGCAACAGGCTTCGTTCTGGGTGCTGCTGAAGACCGCTTGCCCTTCGATCCTTTTTGAGATGGGCTTTATCTCGAACCCGGAGGAGGAACGCTATCTGAACAAAGAGACTTCGATCGCGCAGATGGCCAACGCGCTGGTGAACGCCTTTGGAGCCTATACGCACAAGCAGGCGGTAAAAAAAGAGAAGCTGGCAATCGATACGGCGGCAGTCGCAGCTCCGACGCCGGATAGCCAAACCAGTCAAACTAGTCAATCTAGTGGAACTAGTAAGAAAAATGCTGAGCCGACGACCTATTATGCTTTGCAGGTATGTGCTTCGCGGACGGAATTGGCACCGGATGATCCGAAACTGAAAGGCTTGGTTTGCGAACATCGCAAAGTGGGCGACTGGTATAAATATTATGCCATCATAGACACCGACCGCAACAAGGTCGTTGAGAAACAGAAAGAGATCAAGAAACTCTTCCCCGATTGCTGGATTACTAAATTTGAAAAATAATAATTGATTGAAAAATAATGAAATACGCACGTGAAATCAAAGTAGGCGCACTCGCCACGATCTGTCTTTTTTTGTTGTTCTTTGGATTTAATTTCCTCAAAGGCGTGAATATCTTCTCGCCGACCAATTCCTTCCATGGCACGTACTATAACCTGCATGGCTTGGAGGAGCAGGCGGCAGTCAAGATTCGCGGACACAAGGTGGGACAGGTGGACCGGATAAGTTATGATTTCACGCGCGACAGCGCTTTCACCGTAGATATTTCCATCAAAAAAGACATCGTTCTGCCGCAAGGTACGCAGATGGCGCTTGTAGCAGACGGACTGCTCGGCGGCATGGCGATTGAGTTGCAACTGCCGGAAGAGAGTGCAGAGCCGATCGCAAAAGGCTCTTTTCTGCCGACCACATACGTGCCGGGACTGATGGAGAGCGTTCAGGGCGAGCTGCTGGCTCATGTGGATGAAGCGATCCAAGACCTGGATTCGCTGGTGGCGCAGTTGCGCGGACAAGTGGAAGGCGACCACCTCAAAAACACGCTCCATAATGTGGACCGTATCTCCGGCGACCTCACAGGCGTTTCTGCGGATCTCAAACGGATGATGAACAAACAGGTGCCGACGATCGTGAACAATGCGGACACGGCGATTGCGAATCTCAATGTGATCGTCTCGGATCTGAAGAAAGCGGACCTCGCAGCTACTGTGGCGCGCGTAGATACGGCAGTGGACGGCGTGAACGGGCTGATTGCCGACGTACGGTCCAAAGATGGCACACTCGGACAGCTGATTTACAACAAATCGCTGTATGATCATATCGACGCTACGGTCATTTCTGCGGACTCGCTTCTCGTCGATCTGAAGGCTCACCCGAAACGCTATGTTCATTTCTCTGTTTTCGGGAGAAAAGATAAATAAATCTTCCAAAAATGTCGCAAAAAAGAACTTGTGCTTGTTTGTGTGTTTTCTAAATAGCAAAAATTTTAAACACATTCTTTTCTGCTGAAAATCAAAGTGTTGTAAAACTTATCAACAGGCTGCTTTTGTGGAACAATTTTTGTAACAATACTAAAATCAGTAGTTTACGAGTTCCACGATTTTGTAAATGCTTGTCTTTTCAAATATTACTATCTAACTTGCTATAAATGCGATAGTTAGAGCAAGACGCATTTTGCTCATCGCAGTTGCGATTTGGTCATGTCAAAAAAAAACAGTACCTTTGCACTCGATTTCGTACCAGAGGCACGTCACCCAGGCACCGTCCGGGTGTTTTTTTAGCCCCCAAATCGAAACACTCCTTATATAATTATATAATAAATGCAAACGATTCAACAACAATGGGCTCAATGCCAGACTATTCTGGCGGACAATCTGACGAGCAGCGCATACCGCACCTGGTTCGCGCCGATCGTGCCGTTGCAGTTTGCAGAAGGAGTGCTCGTTTTGCAGGTTAAATCCCAGTTTGTGGCGGAGTACATCGAGCAGAACTATCTGCCTCTTCTCTCCGCTGCTATTATTCGTGTTTTCGGGCAGGGGACGAAATTGGAGTACCGCGTTCTGATTGATTCGACTTCCGGCGCCGGCACGAGTCTTCCTTCCGCCGGAGCGCCTATGAATTCCCAGCCAATGCCGGTTGCTCAATCGGCGCAGGCAGGTGCGTTTGACTCGCAGCTCAACGCGCTCTATACCTTTGATTCGTTCGTTGCAGGAGAGCCGAACAAGCTGGCGCGCACGGCAGGTCTAGCGATCGCCAAACAACCGGGTTACACCGCTTTCAATCCTCTTTTTGTGTATGGAGGGAGCGGAGTGGGCAAGACCCACCTTGTCAACGCGATCGGCAACCAGGTGCGGGTGCTGAATCCGCAGGCGCGTGTGATCTATGTCAGCGCCAACACGTTCAAGTTGCAATACCAGGACGCGACGAAGAACAACAAGATACCTGATTTCCTGAATTTCTACCAGTCGGTGGATGTTCTGATCATGGATGATATCCAGTATTTTGCGGGACTCAAAGGAACGCAGGATACGTTCTTTCATATCTTCAATTATCTGCAGCAGAGCCGTAAACAGCTGATCCTGACGTCCGACCGTCCGCCGGTAGAGCTGAAGGATATTGAGGAGCGCCTGCTGACCCGTTTCAAATGGGGTCTCTCGGCGGAGATCAAGGAACCGGATTATGTTTTGCGCAAGAATATCCTGCTCTCCAAAATGCGTCGTGACGGTATTTCTCTCAGCGACGAGGTTGTAGATTTTATTGCCCAGAACGTCCGCAATTCGGTGCGGGATCTGGAGGGTATTCTGGCTTCGCTTCTGGCGCACTCCACGCTTACGGACCGCGAGATAGACTTGGCTCTGGCGGAGCAGGTGGTAAGCCATATTGTTGCTATCCAGCCCCGCGCTATCACGATAGGCGATGTGATCGGCGCAGTGTCGGAACACTATGGTATTTCCGAGAAAGCGATCCTCTCTGCCAACCGGTCGAAGGAGATCGTCCAAGTGCGCCATATCGCCGCTTATCTATGCAAGGAACTGACCAATAGTTCGCTGACCGAGATAGGCTTCAAAATGGGCAAACGTACCCACGCCACGATGCTTCATTCGATGGCTATAGTCAAGAACCAATTGGAGTTTGACCCCTCGTTGCGGCAACAGATTGCCCAACTGGAGTCCGCTCTTAGGAGTTAATAATGTGAATAAAAAAAAGCACCCGCACGGGTGCTTTTTTGATGGATTCAGGTCGGTATTACATCATACCTCCCATCCCTCCGGCAGGCATAGCGGTTGCCGGGTGCTCCTCCGGATGGTCCACGATGACACATTCGGTAGTCAGGAACATGCCTGCTACAGAGGCAGCGTTCTCCAAAGCCACGCGGGTCACCTTAGCCGGATCAACAACTCCTGCTTCGAATAGGTTTTCGTACTTGTCCTGACGGGCGTTGTAACCGAAATCACCCTTTCCGCTCCGTACTTTATCTACGACCACAGCGCCTTCCTTGCCTGCATTGGCAACGATCTGGCGAAGCGGCTCTTCGATCGCGCGACGAATGATCTCGATACCGGTTTGTTCGTCCTCGTTCTCGCCTTTGAGACCCTCCAGAGCAACTTGGGCGCGGATGTACATTACGCCGCCGCCCGGTACGATACCTTCTTCTACAGCTGCGCGGGTAGCGCTCAACGCGTCGTCCACACGGTCTTTCTTCTCTTTCATCTCTACTTCCGATGCTGCACCTACGTTCAGTTGCGCTACGCCGCCCGCGAGTTTAGCCAGACGCTCCTGCAGTTTCTCTTTGTCGTAGGTCGATTTGGTGGCAGCGATCTGCGCTTTGATCTGCTGTGCACGCGCCTCAATCGCCTCTTTGGCTCCGGCGCCGTTGACGATGGTCGTGTTGTCTTTGCTGACGGTGATCGTCTCGGCGGAACCCAGCATGTCGATGGTAGCTTGGTCCAGTTTGATACCTTTCTCTTCGCTAATGACTGTACCTCCGGTGAGGATCGCGATGTCTTCCAACATCTCTTTGCGGCGGTCTCCGAAGCCCGGAGCTTTGACCGCGCATATCTTCAACTGTGCACGCAGACGGTTGACAACCAATGCAGTAAGTGCCTCGCTATCAACATCCTCGGCAATGATCAACAATGGTCTGCCACTCTGTACTGCCGGCTCCAAGACAGGCAGCAACTCTTTGAGGTTCGAGATCTTCTTGTCGTAAATCAGGATATACGGTTTGTCCATCTCTACCAGCATCTCTTCGGTGTTGGTGACGAAATACGGACTGATGTATCCGCGGTCGAATTGCATACCTTGTACCACGTCGATTGTCGTGTCCATACCTTTGGCTTCGCCGATTGTGATCACACCATCTTTGCTGACTTTGCGCATAGCGTCTGCGATCAGCTTGCCGATCTCGGCGTCGTTATTGGCAGAGACGGTAGCTACCTGCTCGATCTTGTCGAAGTCATTGCCTACTACTACGGCGTTCTTCTTGATCTCGGCTACTACGGCGGCTACGGCTTTGTCCATACCGCGTTTGAGGTCGAGTGGGTTAGCGCCTGCTGTTACATTCTTCAGTCCCACACCGATGATAGCTTGCGCCAGAACGGTTGCTGTCGTGGTACCATCGCCGGCTTGATCGCCTGTCTTGGACGCCACCTCTTTGACTAACTGAGCTCCTAAATTCTCTGCCGCGTCGGTCAACTCAACGGCTTTCGCAACAGTCACACCATCTTTGGTGATATGCGGCGCGCCGTATTTAGCATCAATCACTACGTTGCGTCCTTTCGGACCTAATGTCACTTTGACTGCGTTCGCCAATTGGTCAACGCCACGCTTCAGCGCCTCTCGCGCCTCGGTATTATAGGTAATATCTTTTGCCATAGTTTATTGAATTTTTGCTAAGATTTCACTTTGTTTCATGATCTGGAATTTCTCGCCGTCCAGTTCGAACTCGGTGCCGGCCCATTTGCCAAACAGCACTTCATCGCCTACTTTGAGAACCATAGGCTCGTCTTTCGTTCCTTCGCCTACTGCGATCACTTCGCCGCGCATAGGCTTCTCTTTCGGGTCATCGGGAATAATAATTCCACCTACTGTCTTTTCAGGTGCAGCTGCCGCCTTGATCAGCACGCGGTCTGCTAATGGTTGAATTTTGCTCATTGTTGTATGTGTTTTTTAGTTATTAATCCAGTTTATCTAGTTTAACTAGTCGAACTAGGGGATCTAGTTTATCTAGTAGAACCAGGCTCGCTATGAATATGACAAACGGCATGCCAAGACCTGCAAATATGCCATTTTGGCAGATTTGTCTGTAAAGATACAACTTTTTTTGCATATATCAAAAAAAAAGTGTACCTTTGCACCGCAAATGGAGCAAGAGAAGCAACATATAGGTCAACTCTTCGATCGTATCGCGCGAACCTACGATGGCCTGAATCATGGTCTGTCGCTGAATATCGACCGTTCTTGGCGTTGCCGGGCTGTGCGCCGGATGAAGCCGTCCCGGCATGTGCTGGATGTAGCGATCGGAACGGCTGATCTGGCGATCGAGATGCTGCGCAAAGGCAAAGCCGAGCAGGTCACAGGGCTGGATCTGTCACGCGAAATGATGGCGATAGGGGAGCAGAAAGCGGCTTCGCGCCAACTCTCCTCCCGTGTGACGTTTGTCTATGGGAATGCCCAGCAGATGCCCTTTGCCGACGCCTCGTTTGACGCGGTCACTTGCGCTTTCGGTTGCCGCAATTTCAGCGACCTTGACGCCGGATTAAAAGAGATGTACCGTGTCCTGAAACCCGGCGGGCAAGTGACGATTCTGGAGTTCTCCTATCCCTCCAACCGCTTCGTGCGCGCGCTATACGATATTTATTTCACGCGCGTGTTACCCCGGATCGGACGGCTGGTGAGCCGTGATAAAACGGCGTACACCTATCTTAACAAGAGCGTCAAGTCCTTCTGCTGGGGAGAGACGTTTGTGCAACATCTGCGCGACGCGGGCTTCGGGAAAGCGCATTTCGAAACGCTCACTTTTGGTATTGCAACGATTTATACAGCTATAAAATGGTAAAACACATTATTCTTTGGAAACTGCGTTCTGAGCTGAGCGCAGAGGAGAAACGCGCAGCCGCGCAAGCGATCAAACAGGGGCTGGAGGCGCTCAAAGGTCAAGTGCCCGGGTTGCTGGATATACATGTCCAGATAGACGGACGCCTCGAAACCAGCAATGCGGATATTATGCTGGACTCGACCTTGGAGTCTTTTGAGGCACTCAAAGGCTATGCCGTCCATCCTGCCCATGTGGCGGTGGCGGATGGTGTCGTCCGTCCGAATACCGAATTGCGTACTTGTCTGGATTTTGAATGTTAATTCTATGAGGTTTCGAATCACGCTTCTTCTGCTCATGGCTTCAGCCGTGGTTTTTGGTCGTCCCCAGCGGCGCGGCGTCGTAGTGGATACTATTTGTAATGCCCCGCTGCCGGCGATGCTGGAAGCGGCATCCAAATACTGCCGCCAGTTCCAGATGCAGTCCGATTCATTGTATCAATGGGCGTACGTGGGGATCGATAAACGGGAGAAAGAGGACACCCTGAAAAAACAGACCAAAGAGAGCCGCAATGCGATTCTCCTGAACTATAAGGAACGCGTTTATGACCCGGTGCTCAAGACCGGAGACATCTCGATAGATATCTATGTCCTGGGTGTGCGCTGGTGGAAGGACCAGCATCTGGGCACCAAATATACCCTCACGCGCCCTGCTTCCAGCCAATATCCCCTTACGGCAAAGATGGTTGCTACGTATAGCGGCTCGATCTTGGAGGGTGGGGAGGTTCTCTTCCGCTTGGACCCGATCGATCCGACCCACACGCGCGTACACTATGAATTCAACCTCACTTTCGGCAGAGTGCTCTCTGCTTTTATCTCGGACAAGACATGGAAAAACGCCATCGAGTGGCGCTTCCAAATAATCATCAAAAATCTCGTGGAGTATGCCGAAACCGGCACGGTGGAGCGGAAAAATTAACGTCTCCGGCCTTTGATACCCGAGTAGTTGTTCAGTATCCGGCAGTTCTCGCAGTTACGCCACTGGTACGTCACAGTAATACCCACTTGGAACCAACCGTCGTTCCAGTGGATATGCTCGTTGCCGTAGCGGTCTGTCCATTTGCCGAAACTGTTGCCTAATGCCTGACCGTCGCTGCTCTGCGAAGGAGCCAACGGGAACGCATCCAGGTTCATGTAATGGGTATCAATCAATCCTTCCTGCACCATGATCTCTGCACTCATCGACCACGATGGAGCTAACCGCCAACTATATCCGATACCCAACTGTACTATAGGCAGGATACCGAATGTCTTGCCCTCCAGTTTCGTGCGCACACGCTCTGCGCTGCCCGGCTGCTTGCGATAGGCGAAGAATTCATAATTGGTGATAATGCTGGCTGCTACTGCCACGCCGCCGTATAGATAGAACCCGGCGTTGGCGAAAGGATAGTATTGTACGCCGAAAGAAGGATGAATCAGAACCGATTGAAATTTACGGTAATCGTCGCGAGGCTCGGGCAGATTATCGAATTTTTCCTTGTTATTGCCCCGCAGCGTTCCTGCCATCAGTCCTACGCGCAGATTGCAATGATTACCCGCAGGAATATTGTATCCGAAATTCAAACCGCCGCCGTAACTCAAGTTCTCTTTGTTGAATCCGCCATGAAAAGCCAAGCCCTCATTGTCCACATCGCCGAAATAGTACATGGCGTTTACGCCGATGGATATACCTTGTGAAACGAAGAAATTCTTGGTCGTATATAGACCCGTACGCGAATTTGCTTTCGACGCCCAAACCACGCGCTCTCCTCTCTCTTTCGCCTGTATAAAGACAGGAAGGAATAGGAGACACAATGCTACAAGTACACAATTTCGAACTTTCATGTGCTTAGATTTCAAAATCGGGTACAAAATTACAACAAAAATGTTGAATATGCAAATATTTATAAAAAAAAATAATTTTTTAATAAAAAAGGAACCCCGGCAACACAAAAAAAAGGAGCGCTCTTGCGTTCCTTTTAGTAGTGCTACCCGGACTCGAACCGGGGTTTACGGCGTGAGAGGCCGTTGTCCTAGGCCACTAGACGATAGCACCCAGCGCGTTCTTTTTCGAAAGCGGGTGCAAAAGTACTGCTTTTTTTTGAATTGACAAAATAATTTTGAAAAAAAATGCATTTTACCCCTCATTTTTTTGCATATTTGACGAAAAAGTAGTAATTTTGCGCCGTAAAATGAAAATTATGACCCCAAATGGACGAGAATAAAAAGAAATTAGCGAGAGCGGGAGGATTCTGGATTTTATTGGTAGCCGGACTGGTTCTAGAGGCAACGGCTTGTCTTCAATATTTCTACAGCCGCGCAGCGATCCAGCGTGAGGCGGAGAATAGGGCGCGTGCTGAACTGCGTGCTGCTGAGCTGGAGATCAATGCCGCTACTGCGGAACTGGAGGCGGCGGCGAAGATGCTGACCAATATGGTGGAGCTTAGCCTGGATCACCCGGAGGGCATGTACACCTGCACGCATACCTTGGTTGAGACATTGGATAATGTGGAGAGCGCCGGAGTGGCGTTCATCGCGGATTATTATCCCTCCAAAGGCCGCTGGTATGAGATATGCAGCAGCCGGATCTCTTCCGGCGATAGCGCGCGCATATACACGCGTCAAATAGGTAATAAGGACCACGACTATTTTCAAGCCGAGTGGTTCAATAATGGACTCACGATTGACAGCACTTGGTGGTCCGAGCCCTATCTGGACGATGCGGGCGCGAGGGCGATGGTCGTCAGCTGCTCTTACCCTGTCCATGACAAGGAGGGCAAAGTGGTTGCGGTCGTTTGCGTCGATCTGTCCATCAGCCGTCTCCACCGCGTCTCGGAGTACCTCCAGGTCTATAAGGACAGCTATTATTCGATCGCTTCGGCTATGGGAGTGGACATCGTTGCCCGTCCGGACACCATGCCGGGGCGCAAGTATATGATCTTCGAGGAGAAGATTGATGCGACGGGGTGGCATATTTCAATCATTATTCCGGAGGACATCTTGTACGCCGACCTCCGCTACGTGGGCTTTATTGTGACGATTCTGATGATTTTAGGCCTCGCGCTGCTGATTTTTATCATGTATCATAGCGGGCGTAATATCCAGAATCTGATCTCCGCGAACTACCAGAAGGAGCGAATGATGAACGAACTGGAGATCGCTCAAACGATCCAGCGCGCGATGTTGCCGAAGGTCTTTCCGCCTTTTGCCGACCGCTTGGATCTGAATATCTATGGCATGGTCGATCCGGCGAAGGAGATCGGCGGCGATTTGTATGATTTCTATGTGCGCCACGACAAACTCTTCTTCTGCGTCGGCGATGTCAGCGGAAAAGGTGTTCCGGCTTCGCTTGTCATGGCGACGATCCGGTCCCTCTTCCGTAGCGTCACGGCGCACGAGGAACACGCCCATTTGATAGCAACTCAGATCAACGACACGCTCGCTGAGCAGAACGACCAGAACATGTTCGTCACACTCTTTGTCGGCGTCTTGGACCTCACGAACGGACATCTCCATTATTGCAACGCCGGGCATAACGCGCCTCTACTCAACGGCGAGATGTTGACTGTCTTGCCGAATCTGCCGATCGGTGTCCTCACCGGCTTTGAGTATCAGTCGCAGGAGATTGACCTGCATCCCTCCGACCTTCTCTTCCTTTATACGGATGGACTGACCGAGGCGGAGAACACACGCCATGAGCTGTTCGGCGAGTCGCGTATGTTGGAGGAGGTGAAAAAAATGCTTGCTCTCCGGCCGCGCCAAATAGTGGACGCCATGCGTGCCAAAGTAGCTTCTTTCGCGGGCGACGCCCAGCAGAGCGACGATCTCACCATGCTGGCTATCCGTTTTCAACTCCCTGCGATTGTCATGCGTAATGACATCCAGCAGATTCCAACCCTCGCCGAATGGGTGGATGGGCTGAATGTGCCGGCGGAGTTCAATATGCCGATCAACTTGGCGCTCGAAGAAGCGGTCAGCAATGTGATGCTCTATGCTTATCCCGATCGCACGGACGGTAAAGTCTTCGTCGAGTATCTGGAGGTGCCGACCGAGCAAGGACGGCAAATGATCTTCACGATCTCCGACTCGGGTATTCCGTTCGATCCGACCCAAAAATCCGAAGCGGACATCACCCTCTCGGCGGAAGAGCGCGCTATCGGCGGACTCGGAATACATCTCGTGCGCCAGCTCATGGACCAAATCATCTACGAACGCATAGATGACAAGAACATCCTTACCCTCATTAAAAAATTGTAAATCATTAAATTGTAAATAAAATTATGTCAACTCAAATTCAAGAATCCGGTGATCAAATCATTGCCTATTTCGACGGACGTCTGGACACAGCGGCTGCGGTCGCTACGGCGGAGCAAGTGAAACCCCTTCAGGAGGCTTCTCACAAAGAGATCATCCTCGATTGTACCAAGTTAGAGTACATCTCTTCGTCCGGTCTGCGTATTTTCCTTTCTATCCGCAAGGACGCGGCTGCTCATGGTTCCAAAGTGATTGTTCGCAACATCAACGCCGATATTCGCCAGGTCTTTATCATGACCGGATTTATCAGCCTTTTTGAGATACAATGATGGATTCGCTTGATCTACATTGCCAGCTCATCTTGGACGAGTACCGCGACTCGCTGCCGCTCTTGGAGCAGATGAAAGAGGAGGTGCTTGCGAAGCTTCGCGAAGCCTTGGACCGCAACGGACTTTATGTCACGGCGATCGAAGCGCGTATCAAAACCGAAGAGAGTTTGGCGGGCAAACTGGCGCTCAAGGGCGCTAAATACGCGACGCTCGCGGATATAACGGATGTCCTCGGTGCGCGAATTATCACGTTCTACACCGACGATGTGGACCGTGTCGCGGCGATGGCGGAGCAGATGTTTGATATCGACTGGGAAAACTCGGTGGACAAACGCCGGCTTCACCAGCTTGATAGTTTTGGCTATAACTCGCTCCATTATATCTGCCGCTTGCCGAATTACCCGCTGCGTTTTGAGCTTCAGCTCCGCACGACCCTCCAGCACGCGTGGGCGTCGATCAACCATGACACGGGATATAAGTCCGGCATCGAGATTCCGCGCGAGTATCTGCGTCGTATGAACCGACTTGCCGGGATGTTAGAGATGGCGGACGATGAGTTCAGCCGTATCCGTACGGAGATCAACGACTACCGCCGCCGTGTCCAGCAACTGGTTAGTTCCGGACGTCTGGACGAAGTGCTGCTCGATGGCGATACCTTCCGTTCGTACCTACAGGCAAAGCCTTTCGATGCACTCAATAAACGCATTGCGGCGATTAACCAGGCGGAGATTATGGACGCGCCGCTCATTCGCTACCTGCGCATCCTCAAGGAACTCCAATGCAACACCTTGGGCGACGTCAGCCGTCTTATCTCGCGCTATGAAGAGGACGCTTATCGTTTGGCGAGACACCAGCTCGGAAACACCGACTTGGATATTATCTCTTCCGCGGTCGGGCTGCAGAATATCTGTATCGTCTGTGTCCTTAGTACAGGTGGTGGCAAGATCGGCTTGGAGCGGCTTTTCGACATCCTGAACGGGCATAACAGCCACAATGCCGAGCTGGCGGAACTGACGTACACCCAAGCTCTCAACCTCCCCTTCATGCAAAAATAATTTTCCATTTTTAATTTTTAATTTCACATTCCCATGACCCAGATTGATCTCAACGACTACATCCGCACCGGCGAAGGAGCCAACGGTGCCAGTTATAACCACAAGTCGGATCCCAATATCATGCTCAAACTCTATTTCCGCAATTTTGATGCAGCGGCGTTGGAGTTGGAGCTGGCGCAAAAAGTGTACGCCTTGGGCATCCCTTCGCCCGAACCCGGAGACTTGGTGACGGACGGTAAGCAGGTCGGAATACGTTTCCGTCGTCTGGAAGGCAAACGCTCTTACTCGCGCGCTTGCGGAGATGAACCGGAACGCACGGAGGAGTACGCACGCGAGTTCGCGCGCCTCTGTATCAAACTGCACTCCATCCATGTTCCCACGGACCGGTTTGAGTCGGTCAAAGACCGTCTATACCACATGCTGGACACGAATCCCGACTTTACTCCCGACCAAAAACAGAATATCCACGATTTCATTGCTGCTGCGCCGGAAGCTGATACGGCTATTCATGGCGACCTCCAGTTCTCCAACGGTATCTTCACCGAGAAAAACGGTGTGCGTACGCCGTATTTCATCGACCTCGGCGATTTCTGCTACGGCTATCCCATGTTCGACCTCGGTATGGTCTATCTCTGCTGCTGTCTCAATAACGAAGCGTGGACCATGGAGCAATACCACATGTCCAATGCCACCGCGCGACGTTTCTGGGATGCCTTTGCCGCAGAGTATTTCCTCTCGCCCGACTGCCCGTTGATTCCTTATGATACCAAGGATAAAAACGGCAATCCTCTCTTCGGACCCGGAGCTGATCTCAACGAAGTGGAGCGCCAAATCAAGGTCTATGCGGGACTCAAAACACTCATCGTTGAGCGTGACACCCATTGCCCGATGCCCGAGTTCCGAGCTATGCTGGAGGGCACAATTTACTAATCATTCTTGCATCTATGGCGAATAAATATATTGATTCAGACCTCTTGGACCGTGCAATCATCTTTGCGGTCAACGCCCATCATAACACGGAGCGCCGCGGAAAAGGCTTTCCGTACATCGTCCATCCTCTCGAGGCGGTGGAGATTGTAGCCACCATCACCTCCGACCAGGAACTTCTGGCGGCGGCAGCTCTCCATGACACGATCGAAGACACCGACGTCACGATCGACCAACTCCGCTCCCTCTTTGGCGACAGAGTAGCGCAACTCGTTCAGGACGAAAGCGATGTCTTCATCGATGGCGTCTCCGAAGCGGATAGTTGGCATGCACGCAAAGAGGCGGCAATCAACCGTCTCGCGGCGGCGCCTTTTGACGCAAAAGTCGTAGCGATGGGAGATAAACTAAGTAACATGCGCGCGATATGGCGCGACTATCAAATCAAAGGTGACGACCTCTGGTCAATCTTCCATGTCACGGACAAGTTCTCCCACGAGTGGCACTACCGCGGACTCGCAGACGCTCTCTCGCCCCTCGCAGACACTTTTGCCTACCAAGAGTTCCTCCGCCTCATCAACGATGTCTTCTATCCGCATCTCTAAACACTAAACACTAAACGCTAAACATTAATTGGAAGTCTCTTTTGATAACATAGTGAACGCCCGCGACTTGGGTGGCATGATCGGCGCCGGAGGGCACGCCGTACGACCGCATCGTATCTTGCGTACAGCGCACCTCCATGACGCTTCGCCTGCCGACTTAAAACGTCTCCATGACGAATTCAACCTCGTCCGCATCTTCGATTTCCGCTCTTTCGGAGAAGCGGAAGCCTTGCCGGATCAGCCTGTGGAGGGTGCAACCCATCATCTCCTGCCGACCATCGACCTCAGCGCCGAGAGACTGACAGAGCAGCCGATTCCCCAAGAAGCTTTCCTCGACCTCGAAAGCCACATCGTCAACTATTCCTTCTATCCCGAGGTGCAAGCCATGGCGGCAAACATGTACCCCTCGCTCATCCGTAGCGAATATTCCCAACTCCAGTACGCCACCTTCCTTCGCCTGATCGTGGAGAGCCCCGAGGACGGCGGAATACTCTGGCATTGCTTCCAAGGCAAGGACCGGACAGGGTGGGGAGCTGCGTATCTGCTTTTTGCCCTCGGTGTGGACAGGGAAGCGATCATTGCGGACTTTGACCTCTCCAACGCTGCGTACCGCACACTCGTGGATCGCCTCAACGCAGAGATCATCCGTCGTGGTGGAGGCGAACCCGAGATGGAAGTTATCCGCGCCTTCATGGGCGTTTCCACCAATAATTTCATCCGCACTCTCAACCTCATCGACCGTGAGTTTGGCGGCATGTCCTCCTATCTGGAGAACCAGCTTCTCCTCACATCCGCCGACATCCACCTCCTCCGCCGCCGATTCCTCCTCTAATCTGCCATTTTGTCAGCCTTATTCTGCCAAAAAACCTTTGGCACAAACTTTGTCTTACTCATAGCGAACCTGGTTCGACTAGATCAACTAGATCCCCTAGTTCGACTAGTTAAACTGGATAAACTGGATTATTAACTAAAAAAACATACAACTATGAGCAAGATTATTGGAATTGACCTCGGTACCACGAACTCGTGTGTAGCCGTAATGGAGGGTAACGAACCTATCGTTATTGCCAACTCGGAAGGTAAACGTACTACTCCTTCTGTTGTCGGATTTATTGATGGTGGTGAGCGCAAAGTGGGAGACCCTGCTAAACGTCAAGCCATTACCAACCCGACCAAAACTATTTATTCGATCAAGCGTTTCATGGGCGAGACCTACGACCGCTTGCAGTCTGAGATCGCACGCGTTCCTTATAAAGTAACGAAGGGCGACAACAACACCCCGCGTGTGGATATCGACGGACGTCTCTATACCCCGCAGGAGATCTCGGCGATCATCCTCCAGAAGATGAAAAAGACCGCTGAGGAATACCTCGGACAGGAGGTTACCGACGCAGTCATCACCGTTCCTGCGTACTTCAACGACTCGCAGCGTCAGGCTACCAAGGAAGCCGGTGAGATTGCCGGACTCAATGTCCGCCGTATTGTCAACGAGCCGACCGCAGCGGCACTCGCGTACGGTCTTGATAAGTCCAACAAGGATATGAAGATTGTGGTCTTCGACTGTGGTGGCGGTACCCACGATGTTTCGGTCCTCGAACTCGGCGACGGTGTCTTCGAGGTAAAAGCAACCGATGGTGATACCCACCTCGGAGGTGACGATTTCGACCACCGTATTATCGAATGGCTCGTTTCGGAGTTCAAGGCAGAGAACGGCGGTGCCGACCTGAGCAAAGACCCGATGGCTATGCAGCGACTCAAAGAGGCGGCTGAGAAAGCGAAAATCGAACTTTCGTCCTCTACCTCTACGGAAATCAACCTGCCGTATATCATGCCGGTCAACGGAGTGCCTGCCCACTTGGTTAAGACCCTGACCCGTGCTAAATTCGAGCAGCTCATCGACGATCTGATTCAGCGTACCATCGCTCCGTGTCGTACTGCTCTTGAACACGCGGGACTCAAAACATCCGATATTGACGAGATTATCCTCGTCGGCGGCTCGACCCGTATCCCGGCTATCCAACAGGCGGTTGAGAAGTTCTTCGGCAAAGCGCCGTCCAAGGGCGTTAACCCGGACGAAGTAGTAGCTGTCGGAGCGGCTATCCAAGGCGGTGTCCTCACCGGTGAAGTAAAGGATGTCCTCCTCCTCGATGTCACCCCGCTGTCCCTCGGTATTGAGACCATGGGCGGTGTCATGACCAAGATGATTGAGGCGAACACCACCATCCCGACCAAGAAAACAGAGACTTTCACCACCGCGGTGGATAATCAACCTTCTGTCGAGATCGTCATCTATCAGGGCGAGCGGCCTATGGCGGCGCAGAACAAACTGCTCGGACGCTTCCACCTCGATGGTATCATGCCGGCGAGACGTGGTGAACCGCAGATCGAAGTTACCTTCGATATCGATGCCAACGGTATCCTTAATGTAACTGCAAAGGATAAAGCTACCGGCAAGGATGCGAAGATCCGTATCGAAGCTTCGTCCGGACTCTCCGATGAGGAGATCAAACGAATGAAAGCCGAAGCCGAAGCCAATGCCGAAGCCGATAAGAAGGCGAAAGAGCAAGCCGAGAAACTCAATCGTGCTGACGCTACGATCTTCCAGACCGAGAAACAACTCGCGGAATTCGGCGATAAGATCCCGGCGGACAAGAAAGCTCCGATTGAGGAAGCACTCAAGAAACTGAAAGAGGCGTACGAGAAACGCGACGCAGATGCCTGCGAAGCAGCGAACAACGAACTCATGACTGCTTTCCAAGCCGCTTCCGCTGAGATGTACGCTGCCCAACAGCAGGCTCAGCAGAATGCCGGTCAGCCCGGAAATGCCGGAACCTCCGGCAACAACGGAAACAACGGCAATAACGGCGACAACCCTTCCGCCGAAGACGTTGACTTTGAGGAAGTAAAATAATAACCCTCCCGCTTTCCCGAATCGGTTTCGATATATCGAAATCTCGAAATCTCGATCTCTCGAATTCTCGAAATCTCGAAATCTCGGAAAATCGGTCTATCGCCCCGCTCTCCATAGAGTGGGGCGTTTTCGTCTCCTCTCCTCTTTGTGCATCTCTCGCGCCTAGATCTTTGTTTAATTTGCTTAATTTGTGAACATTTTTGCGCGTCCCGTCCATTCGCGTATCGCGCACGTACGCGCGTTCCTTATATACGCGTATAGGCACGCGTGCCCAACACCCTCATACCCACAAATCTCCTTTTCTCACTCTTATCCCCAAAAAACACTCAAAAAAGCCTAAAATTTCTGTTGTTGATTTTCAATCAGTTACAAAGAAAGTGCATTTTTTATGCAATTTTTTTGCTAAAATATTTGGTCAGTTCAAAAATTTGTAGTACCTTTGCACTCGCTTTCGCCCAAAAAACGGGGGTTACCCAAAAGGGCGCAAGCAAAAAATGATCTTTGAAAGAATGTCTATTCATAACAAGATGTAGTACAAGAACTGAATGAATATGAAGTCCATGGCCTTGTGCCATGAACTGCATAAAGAGCCATGACGCAAGTCATGAGCTATTTAGGTTCCCGAAAAATTCTACACTTGATAAATTCGATTATTCTGAGCTATCTTATAAATTTCTTTTACAACGAAGAGTTTGATCCTGGCTCAGGATGAACGCTAGCGACAGGCCTAACACATGCAAGTCGAGGGGCAGCGCGGGAGAAGCTTGCTTTTCCT
>CACWZZ010000012.1 GCA_902765485.1 uncultured Bacteroidales bacterium | reverse complement strand
TTAAGAAAGATTAAGGACACTTATCCTAAATATCTTTTGACTACTGACTTTGATAGCGCAAACATTGACGGTATACGTAAAATCAATGTGATAGATTGGCTGCTTGGAAAATAAAAGAAAAAAACGGCAACTCACAACCGTGAAGCGATTAAGGCGCACTTACTCCTTAAAGCCGAGATGACCGAGAGACAAAAAACGCACAAAATCGCCTTCTCTCTTGCATATATCAAAAAAAAGCAGTAACTTCGGACTCCGCCTTACTATGTAATTCCCCCGAAGTTACGTTCGCAAAATCCTGCAAATGGCAAAATAAAATGAATTTTATTTGCACATTCGGATTTTTTGTTGTAACTTTGCAGCCGAAAGTTGCAAAGACATGCGAAACGATACGGATATATTCAATTTAGAATGCACATTGTCTGCATTTTTTGATAGTGTCACCAAGAGCAATCAAAAAGGGTCAGCATATCCTTATTTGGACGCGTTGACCTCTCTCTTCCATGGCGAAACAAATTCGCTGATAGTGCCTTTTGCTTTGGATGACGATTCAACAGCGCGTGTTATTTCGCAACTGAAAGAACATCTGCAGCCATACGTGCCGGACTTACTGAAGTCCCTCAATATGCCGCTTACATATCTGTTGGACGAGTTGATTTGCAACATCCAGCAACATGCGCAAACGGACAAAGGCTACGCGTATTTGATGTATAACAAGGCTGCAAGAACCATAGAAATTATCATTGCTGATTTCGGTATTACTATCTACGGAAGTTATGTGGCAGCTCAGAAACACCTTGACAAATTGGGCGACAGCGATGCAGATGCACTTAATCTTGCGCAAAACGGTTATTCGGTAAAGAATCTGCCGGATACGGAGAACCGAGGTTATGGCATTTCGTCAAATATGAAGATGGTAGTGGATGGCCTAAAAGGTGAGTTTGCCGTATTATCAGGAAATGCCTTGTTACTGCTAACGTCTAATGACCGTAAGATTCTTGCCTTACCGCCAGAGATAGATTTTAAGGGCACAATGATTATGGTACGTATTCCGGCACAAATGCCCGATAAGTTTAACCTATATGATTACATGATTTGAGTATGAAACAGATTATTAATATACAAGAGCAATACGGCGCAGAATTACATACGCGTCAGATGATGGAGCGTTTGGCTGCTTCATTAGTGCCGACCAACGAATATCTGTTAGACATGGCAGGTGTGGAGCAAATCTCCCGTTCGGCTGCGGATGAGTTATACAACCTCACCCACAGCGAAATACATGTGGACTTAATCAATCTGGAACCGTTTGTAGAGAAAATGCTCTCTGCTGTTACCAAAGGTCGTTTCCTTCCGCGCCAACATACAGCAGGCGACATGCCAATTATCCATTGTGCCACCATCGGCAGCGTCCAACGCCAACTGATGGCAAAATAAAGAAGAAATATCGTCGCTTGCACGACGTTAAATTTGCAACGCTGACACCGACAGCGTAAAAAAAGCGGTGACATATTGAGATATTAACAGCGTTTTATTACGCTTTGTACTTGGCATATCCTGAATCTGGAAAATTCGAACAAATGTAGTCAAGGCAATGCAACAATAGACGGCTGCTTGTATATTCGTACACATACCATAGAGTATGTTGTATCTATATACGGCGTGGCTTCTGAGTTGCTTGACCTACTACATTAAAGGCAATTCCAGAGCCAAGGATATGCGGGACAAGTAACATTGAAGCCCGCTTTTTTATTTTGAAAGATTTATAAAAAACTAAAAGATGAACTGGTCGGATTGGATAGCAATTTTAACTTTTGGTTTCTCTCTTTGGGTGTATTTCAAACATGATAAGGAGATTAAAGCCCTTGAAAAAGAAAAGTTAGAGCGTGAAGCCGCGGAAAGCAAACGAGCTCATTTTGACGTGCAATATAAATGGCTGTTCGTTCGCCATATTTTATGTCTCAAAAACACAGGAAAAAGCACAGCAAAGAATATTGTGATTAACATGGAAAGCAAAGAGCCTCTAACATTTCAAGATGGTTCAATACAATATCGAATTAACAAACTTGAGGTGACTGAAAAAGCAGAAATACCATTAACAGGTAACTACCAACATGCTATTAAAGTAACATTGACTTGGGATGATGAAAGTGGGAAAGGAGTAACACAAATGGAACATGTTGAAGATGATGGTGTTAATGAATTTATGAGAATATAGACAGAAGATGTTCGCACTAAACAAACTATATGGTTTCTTCAAGAAGTCAGCAATCGCGTTAACCATTATTTTTGCGGTATTGCTGCTGGATAAACTGTTGTCTCTCTTTATGGAGAATCTTTTAGGGTTTAGTCTACATGAATTTGAATGGCCATCCATTCTTATGCAGATATATCGCATAATAGTAGCCGGCAGTCTTACTGGGGGTTTGTTTTGCTGGATTATTGTACTTGTTCTTTGGTTAGTTCGGTTTTTGTATAAACAAAAACAATTACCATCCATTT
The DNA here is from genome assembly GCA_902765485.1 of uncultured Bacteroidales bacterium. Taxonomy (GTDB): domain Bacteria; phylum Bacteroidota; class Bacteroidia; order Bacteroidales; family Paludibacteraceae; genus Colicola. Next base: position 52,532 of record CACWZZ010000012.1, on the reverse strand, counting down.
TATCAAATGTCACACCGAAACAAGAGCAAAAAATCCTTCAACTCTTAAAACGTGTAGCCACACCAAGCGATGGAACTAATAAAATGAACAGAGCTGAGGTCGCAACATTTTTGGCTACACTAAAAGCATTGGGACATTTAGAGGATGGAGGCGATTATAATCATCTTCGCCTATGGGTGGAAAGCGTAACTGACATGAGGGATGCAGACATGGCGCATTTTAACGAGGCGTACAAACGAGCTCTGAATAAGAGAGGCTGCACTCGTTATACTGCCGATTTAAGACAAATACTGAGTTAATTTTGCGATTATTGCGATATCGCATTTATCGCATCAAAATATTTGCTCATTAAATTAATTAGCAGTACTTTTGCACCGAATTAGAGAATGTAAAATAAATTGTATGAATATGAGAAAGTTATTTACTCTTGCCACTTTGGTAACAACTATTTGCAGTTTTGCGCAAGACATTATTGTGACGAATAAGGCACAGAAGATTGACGCAAAGATTTTGGAAGTAACATCATCAGAAATCCGCTACAAAGAGTTGGACAATCTCGATGGTCCAGTGTTTATTCTGCGAGCTGATGAGATAAATTCAATTATCTATGCCAATGGTAAAGTCGTATTGTATAATCAACAACAAGTTCACGAAACTGCAGACGAGCAAAGATCCGCAGAAGCAGTTGCCAGAGCTAATCCTATTGGGCGTGGTTCAAAAGGTGGTAATTCTTGGAGTTTAGCAGGACGAGGAATACATGGCACACTTCCTCGTCCATCAAATAGTTTTAATCAAGAAGGTAGCGTAGTTGTAGAAATTCGAGTAAATGCAGAAGGTGATGTTGTTGCAGTCTCTCACAAAGGAGGTACAGTAAATGATAAGCAAACTATACAACTTGCTCTCGATGCCGCGCGTAAAGCCAATTTCACGGAAGGAGAGCATGACCAAATAGGTACTATTACGTATTACTTCAAATTTAATTAATATAGTATCATGAAAAAAATATCACTCTTCTTATTGTTGCTTCCAGCAATTACATTTGCTGCTCCTGTTTCAAAGAATCAGGCTCGTTCGATAGGTGAAAACTTTTTCAACAACTCGATTCAAGTGAATCGTGTTCAGAAGAAAAAAGCGAATTTTATATCACCGCAACAACCGGGCATGAAAAAAGTTCGCATGAGCAACGGAGATTCTTACGCTCCGTATTATATATTCAATAATGAAGATGGTGGTTTTGTTATCGTAGCTGGTGATAATTGCGCTACTCCTATTTTGGGTTATTCGGATGAGGGCAGCATTGATCTTGATAATATGCCTATTCAGTTGCAGGAATTACTCCAGGCATACGCTTTGGAAATTCAAGAAGCAGTTGATAACAATTTGCAAGCAACTGAAGATGTAACCGAAGCATGGGCTACGTATAGGCGTACTCCCCAAGCGCAGACTACGACAACCGCAGTAAGCGCACTAATACAGACTTCTTGGGATCAATATCCTAGGTATAACAATAAGTGTCCGTCTGACCCTTCACTTTCTTCTTTAGGAGGGCATCCAACTACCGGCTGCGTAGCTACTGCCATGGCGCAAGTTATGAAGTACTGGGAATATCCTAAAAAAGGTTATGGCAGCAAGAGTTATAGATCGGAATATTACGGAACTTTATCTGCGGACTTTGGAAGCACGGCATATGATTGGGACAACATGCCACTAAAGTTGTCTTCGTCAACTTCTTCTACACAAAATTATGCTGTAGCAATATTGATGTTCCATTGTGGAGTAGCTGTATCTATGAATTATAATTCAGATGGTCAAGGTAGTAGCGGTGCTTTTGTGGTTGATGTGGGATATGGTCAGGCAAGTGCAGAAAAAGCTTTGACTGAATATTTCGGATACGCTTCTACAGTAACGGGCAAAAAATTTGATCAAAGTACCACTACCGCGCAATGGACAAATATGCTTAAAACAGAGTTAAATAATAAAATGCCTGTTCTTTATGCAGGATATAGTCCAAATGGTGGGGGACATGCGTTTATATGCGATGGATATGACAGTAATAATAAATTCCATTTTAATTGGGGGTGGGGAGGTCAAGCTAATGGATATTTCTCTTTGACGGCTCTTACTCCGGGAAATCATAATTATTCTTTAGGACAACAGGCTGTTATTGGTATTAAACCAAAAGATGGTTCTGCCCCAGCGAAAAACTATGATTTATATATGAATACTGATTTGACGGCAACAAATACGAGTAGTTCTACTTCATCTGAGCCTAATGCCTATAAATTTGGAAAAACAATGTCGTTTACTGCAAAAGTTGAGAATAATGGTACTGGAGCTTTTAATGGAAATCTTAAGGTGGCAGCTTTTACTGATAGTGGTGACTTTATTGCTTGGTCGAATGAATCATATCATTTCTCGTTAAATGCAGGTCAAAATACGGTGCAAAAAACGTATACATTTACGGGAGGTATGCCTTTCTTGCCTGGAAAGTACAGAGCCTACATGTATTATCAAGACGATGATGAGACACAGAGCAAGTTGGTAAAAACCGATGAGGGTATTTTCCTTACGGAATATAATAATGTGGCTTTTACTGTTAAATCTTCTGGTAGTTTAAAACCGGTATCGTCATATCGAATGGATAATATATTTGGAAGTTGGATTACTGGGGCAAAAGTTAGAATTAATGTTGACGTTAAGAACACATCAACTTCTTCAAATTTTAACGGTAAGATTAGGTTATGTTTATTAAATGAGGATGGATCTCTTGCAGAAAAGATAGAAGAAGTAGATTATTCTTCTACAGCATTTCCCGCAAATGCCATACGAACTCTAACATTTTTTACTGAACTTCGTGCAGAACCTAAAACGTACAATTTGACATTACAAGTAAAAGGAAATAATCAAAGCGAGTGGTCATATATGGATTGCACATCAGTCTATCCTAACCCTGTAAGCGTTGTTGTAAAGGCTCCAGCTTTGCTTGCAGATGAATATGAGCCCAATAATACACAACCCCAAGCAACAACTTTACAATGGGAAATAGATTCGGAAATGGAAGATTTTGGAACATGGACGGTTTCTCTTCATGAAGATAGTGATGTAGACTATTATAAATTGATATTTCCAAGCTCAAACTCTTATAAATTACATGTGTCGTTGTATGATAAGTTGAACCAAGGCGGATGGCATTATGTTAATGGAAGTGCACAATTTGCTTATTGCATAGGAAATGGAACATATTCTGGAACTTATGTAATAGATGAAACTATAACTTTTGAAGGACCAACTATTCTGTATTTTAAGGTAACACCATTTGGCATGAATGGTTTAGGTTATTACGAATTGTCAGGAGACATAGAGGAAGTTGTTAACCCTAATATCCAAGATGTCACATGCGAACAAGCGCGTCAAATTGCAGCAGGTCTAAATAATAATACTCCTACGACAGAAACATATAATATCACAGGATATGTGACTGAAACAGATGGGGTTGTTTCGAGAGGCCAACAAATCTTTTGGATGGCAGATACAGAAAACGGAGGGAGGATTTTCCAAAGTTATTGGTGCAATGTTCCCGAACAAATAAAAGTAGGTGATTATGTTTCTGTGAAGGGACAGATTCTGCGCTATAACTCCACTTATGAAATCAAACATGGTGATGTTCTCCTATTAGAACGTAAATTATCTGAAGGCTTTGATAATATTGAAGTAGGAACATCTGCAACCAAAATTCTCCGAGACGGTCAAATCCTCATCCTCCGTGGAGATAAAACCTATACGTTGCAAGGTCAAGAAGTTAAGTAAAGGTATAGTAATGGTATACTATCCCTATACGATGAGCAAGTGGCAGAAATGTCACTTGCTCTCGTTATATTGAAATCTTTAAAATCAGTCCTTTGACCACAAAATGCAAAAAAATGAAAAATCTTGCAAACGAGGTGATAGATTTTGCCTCTTTTGTGACTATATATAGAGGGACTCATTAATAAAAAAGTAAGAGTGGCGCGAGAGTGGCTTGAGAATGGCTGATTGACAGCTACAATTCACTGGTTCACAGATTCACACATCCGCGTAGCTTCAAAAATACCTATAATAATATAATATTAATTATATATTATCCAATAGACACGAACACAAAATTATGTGTGAATCAGTGAATCTGTGATTCTTAACATTATGTTTGAATCTTAATAATCGGAAACTTTTGAGGGACGAAAAGAGGCGATTTTCGGGCTTCTATCGTCCCGTATGTGTGCCGTAGGTGTCTCGTACGTGGCAGGTAAGCCTACCGCATTCTGCTAAATCTTAATAATCGGCAATTAGAACATCTATTTTCAAATGGAAACTATACTTTATATTTTTAGCAAAAGCATTAAAAATATTAAATATACTTTATATTTTTGCAAAATAATTTGCGAAATTCAAAAAAGGCAGTAACTTTGCAGTCGAGATTTGGGAATTTTGTAACTTTATATTTGCCACATCTAAAGCATTGAAATATAGCATATTTGTTCGGGAAAAGTTTATATGCGGACGTTTTGCTTTGCATAATTCGTGAAAATGTAGTATCTTTGCAGAAAATTTCGAGCAAGCAGATGAAAAGCAAGTTCTTAACAGGATTGATAGGGGCAATGGCTCTTTGCCTCATGAGTGCGTGCGCTAACGGGGATGTACAGCGTGTGCAGAAAGCGGAAGAGTTACTGACTGTGAACAGGGATTCGGCAATGACAATACTGCGCGAAGTGGTACGTCCGGATCAGTTGCCGGAAGAATCAAAAGCCCTGTATTGGTTCTGCGTGGCAGACATACGCGCCAATACCATGCAATCGCTGTCCGAAGACTCCATGATCTGTTGGGCGGCGCAGTATTTCCGCAACAGGTGGCTGCAAGACGGCGAGTACGAGGATTATATGATGAAAGCGGGCATGGAGGAGGCTTTCTATTGGTGGTGGAATGATGATAAAGAAAAGGCGCAGCAAGTGCTACAGCGCCAGCAGCAATATGCCGCGGAGATAGCAGAGAAGAAAGGCGAACATATCTGGGAAGTGATTTTGCTGCGTATATCTGCTGAACTGGCCATGCGTGATTATGATTATGAGCACGTACGTGACTACACAGAAGCCCTCATCCGCCTCGGTGACGAGAAAGCCATCCATCTGGACGAAGTGGTGCGTGTCTATAACGGCATGGCAATTACGTATTTCTATTTTGGCGAATACGACAAAATGGAGGAGAGCTTCGAGAAAGCGATTGCACATACTTCGGACTCCGCGTTTGTTGTCAATGTAGTGCGTCGTAATTATGCCGACCTGTTGGGCGAAATCGGACAAACCGACCGCGCTATAAAGATGCTGGAAGCGTTGACGGAAGAATACCGCCAGGCGGACAGTTGGTTGCAGGTGGAGAGCCTCTATTCGCTCTCGCGCTTGTGGCTGAACAAAGGTGACAAACAGCGTGCGGAGCGGTATATGCGCGAGGTGGAGGAGTTGTTCGCCAAATACAAAGAGAGTGCAGAGTTTGACCCGGCAGCCGAAGCGGCTTTTCTTGCGCACAGACAAGTGCTGGAATATGCCCAGAAGGGTTCGTACCATTGTTTCCCGTTGGTACAATACCATAACCATTGGTCGGAGACGGACTATATCCGTTACCGCGTGGCAGAAGCCAAAGAGCGTTCTATTCGCGACCTCAGGGAACGCAACTTGTATCTGACCATCAGCAGGCAAAGACAAATGCTGTTTATCGTCGTTCTGCTGTTTGCAGGAATGGGTGCTATTCTGCTGATTTGGGGACTCAGCCGCCGCCGCAAACGGCTGCTGTTGGAGAAAGAAGAAGAGATTGAGACCCTGAGGGGAATCATAAATAAGGGACAAAATGACCAAGTACCAAGTGACCATGTGGGCAGGAACGCGGATGTGCGCAAACTGATGCTGCAGCAGTTGGGTGTCATCAAAACGATAGCCGGGACACCCACCGAAGCCAACCAGCAACTGCTTGCACGACTCATGGCATTGAACGAGACAACCGCCAATGCCCTCATAGACTGGCAAAGCATTTACCAAACCATTGATCTGGTCTATGACGGCTTCTATACACATCTCAGGGACAAATACAAAGACGTGCTGAACGAAAAGGAGCTGCAACTCTGTTGTTTGCTCAAAGCGGATTTCTCCACCAAGGAGATTAACATGCTCACCCGTCAAAGTCTCCAAACCATCTACCAACGCAAGACACAGGTCCGTCAGAAACTCAATCTCGCCGAGGGCGAAGACATCACAACGGCGATAATATAGCAATAAGGACGTAGAATTGCACAAAATATGCACTCATAAATCATTTTTCATTCAAAACATTTGCACAATTCGCAAAAAAGCAGTAATTTTGCACGCACAACGATTTTATATATAAAATATGGAAAATTTAGTGGAAACGATGCAAGATTTGCTGATAGGTTTGTTCGCCGGAATGTCGGGATTAGCCATTGGAATAATTGGTGTGCTGGCAGGAATATTGGCATTGCTGGTAGTGTATTTTATTCGCATCCATATCGCTTATCGTATGGCTGTTAATAGGCACCGCGATCCGTTAGGATGGGCGTTGCTGTCGTTTTTTGTATCACCGCTACTTACATGGATCATTCTGCTGATTGCGGGCGATCAACGGTGATTTAGCGCATTGAGAAAATGAAAAAGTCAGCCAAAATAACCCTTTGGGTACTCGGATCGCTGGCGGTGCTGGTGGTTGGTTTGTTTTTAGGCGCAGACATCATTGCGTCGCGGATCGTGAAGCGCGAGGTGAGCAAGACGTTTGCTCGTATGCCGGACGCGGACGCCACAATCGGCGGTGTGTATCTGAACCTGTTGAGCGGCTCGGCGATCGTCAAAGACATATCCTTCAGCACCCATAGTTTGCGCTTGGAGGACGAGGAGAGCCTCGACCGCGCACCGGGAATAGCTATGTACATCCCTACCCTCGCGGTTTGGAACATCAACTATGCGGAGCTGTTCCGCCATCGCAGGCTGGTGGTGTATAAGATCAGTCTGGACGAGCCGAAAGCGCTGGTTTATCTGGACGAGAAGCACCCGGAGAGCATCCTGCCGACGATTCCCGAGGATACTACGATTGAGAAAGCGGGCAACTGGTTGCGTGACATCGCGGTCAGCCATATTGAGGTGGACGATTTCAGCGGTCGCATGAGGAGCACTTCTTCGCCGCTGCATATCGCCATAGACAGTCTGAGCGTGGATTTGGCATCCATCAACTATCAACTGTCAGACGTCAGCCATCAGGATTCAGCATTCCGTTTCGACGAGTCGAATTACTCGGTGTCGATCGCTTCCGCGAGAGTAGAAACGCCGGACGGAATGGTAGCTATCGAGATGCGGGATTTCAGCATTCAGCCGTCAGAAGTCAGCGATCAGCCGTCAGGCGAAAGCGATCAGCTCTTCAACATCCAATGGGGTTACACACGGGTGCAAAACCTGATCAACCATACGAAAATGGCGGAGATGGCGAAAGAGCCGATCACATGGATCGACATGGAGCTGAACAGCGTCAAGTTAAGTCCGTTTGACCCGATCAAGAAGATCGAGACCGAGGACTGGAGTCTGGACCGCATCGACGTGGACGTCAAGCGGATGCATGTATGTCGGGACGAGCGGTACAAGCCGAAGAAACCGTTTGGCACGCCTCAGGAGTTTCTGCGGAGTCTGCCGATCATGTTTCAGATCAAAGAAGTGAACGCGCTCGCGCGGATAGTGGATGTAGAGCTATACACGACGGCGAAAAACTGCGGCAAGCTGCACGTGAAGAACAGCCACGCATGGATGAAGAACGTGAGCAACAAACCCGGAGTTGTATGGCACAACCGCGCCAAAGCGCCGTTCGGCGAGAAAGGACATGTGGACGCACGGTATGACTTCACGCTGGACAAAGCTTCTTCGTTTGAGCTGTCGCTGCAAGGCGAAGAGATTGAGTTGGGCGACATGAACCCCTTCATCCGACCGCTCGTGGGGATTACCTGCACATGCCATGTGGACAAGGTAGAGGCGAACTACAAAGGCGACAAGAATATCGCCAAAGGCACTTTCGGATTCCTATACCACGGGCTGGATGTGCTGGTGCATAAAGAGGACGACATCCCCTATAAGATCGTGACCCAGAACGCAGATCTGTTTACCGGCTTGGCGAACTCGCTTGTACCGAAAAGCAATCCGACGGCGGTGGACATCCATCCGCGGCGCTACAGCGTCGAATGGACCCGCGATGTATGGCAGCCGTATCCGTTATACCTCTTCGGACCATGTATCGACGGAATCAAAATGACCATGCTGCCGGGGCTTTATGTGCATAAGCAGGTGAATTGAAAAGCCCCACCCCGACCCTCCCCATGAAGGGGAGGGAGAAGAAATTGAGATTTTATATTTGAGAATTGAATTATGATAACTATAGAACAATTAAAAGACGTTCAGCAACGGGCTGACAAGCTGAAAGCGTACTTGCAGATCGACGAGAAACGCATTCAGTTGGAAGAAGAAGAGTTGCACACGCAGGCACCCGGATTCTGGGACGATGCCAAAGCAGCCGAAGCGCAGATGCGCAAGGTCAAAGGCATCAAACGATGGATCGAGGGCTACGAAGGTGTGCGGGCGGCAGTGGAAGAGCTGACGCTGAGTTTTGAGTATTACAAGGAGGAGTTGGTCTCCGAAGAAGAAGTGGACGCCGCTTACGCGCACGCGCTGCAAGAGGTGGAGGATCTGGAGATGAAGAACATGCTTTCGCATGAGGAGGACCAGATGCCGGCTGTGCTGAAGATCGTAGCCGGAGCCGGAGGAACGGAAGCGCAGGACTGGGCGGAGCAGCTGATGCGTATGTACCAGCGGTATTGCGAGAAGCACGATTACAAAGTGACTATCGCGAACCTCCAGGAAGGCGACGAAGCCGGCATCAAGACCGTGACCTTCAATATCGAAGGCGACATGGCGTACGGCTATCTCAAGTCCGAGAACGGCGTGCACCGCCTCGTGCGTGTGAGTCCTTATAACGCGCAGGGAAAGCGAATGACTTCGTTCGCTTCGGTCTTCGTAGTGCCTCTCATTGACGACACGATCGAGGTGGAGGTGAACCCGGCAGGACTGAGTTGGGACACGTTCCGCAGCTCCGGAGCCGGAGGACAGAACGTCAACAAAGTGGAGTCCGGCGTGCGCTTGCACTATAAATTCGTCAACCCCTTGACCGGCCAGCCGGACGAGATCGTGATAGAGAACACCGAGACGCGCGACCAGCCCAAGAACAGAGAGAACGCCTTGCGCCACTTGCGCAGCCAACTCTACGAACTGGAGCTGGAGAAACGCCGTCAGGCGCAAGCGAAAGTGGAAGCAGGTAAGAAGAAGATTGAATGGGGCAGCCAGATCCGTTCGTACGTCTTTGATGACCGACGCGTCAAAGACCACCGCACCAACTACCAGACTTCGAACGTCAATGCCGTCATGGACGGAGACATTGATGCGTTCATCAAGGCGTACCTGATGGAGTTCCCGGAGTAAATACTATAACTATCGGGTCAACCCTAGGTGATACCTAGGTTATACCTAGGTTATTCTCGGCACCAGAGTATGACGATAATAGGCTAATAATATACTTAAAATTGGATATGAAACGAATCTTATACACCCTTACCCTTGCCGCGATCGCGACCTTCGCTTTCGCGCAGACAGACACAACGAAAGTAGAAAAGGACACGACGGAAGGTTTCCGCTTTACGACGGTCGATAGCGTTGGCATCACGCCGGTGAAGGACCAGAACCGGAGCTCGACCTGCTGGGCGTTCTCGACGATCGGATTCATCGAATCGGAAGTGCTTCGCACGAAAGGCAAAGAGCTGGACTTGAGCGAGATGTTCGTGGTCAGCAAGACCATGATGGACCGCGCGACGTATTGTGTGCGGCTGTACAACGAGCCGCGTTTTGCACCGGGCGGTAGCGCATACGACGTGATCTACTGCATGGGACATTACGGTCTCGTGCCGCAGGAAGCGATGCCGGGCATCCGCTACGGATGGACGAAGAACGACACCCTGCCCGTTCACGGCGAGTTGGACCGCGTAGCGGGAGGATTTATCAAAGGTCTGACGGGTTTGAAGAAGTTAAGTCCCGTCTGGCGCGAAGGACTGCAAGCCATCTACGATACGTATCTGGGAAAATGCCCGGAGGAGTTTGAATACGAAGGCAAGAAATACACGCCGCAGAGTTTCGTTGAGAGCCTCGGTCTGAACGCCGACGACTATGTCTCCATCACCAGTTACACCCACCATCCGTTCTACGAGCGCTTCGCGCTGGAGGTGCCCGATAACTGGCGCATGGACCAGATGTACAACGTGCCGATGGAGGACATGATGCGGATCATTGACCACGCTATCGCCAACGGCTACACCCTCGCTTGGGGAGCCGACGTTAGCGAGATCGGCTTCACCCGCAAAGGGATCGGTGTCATGCCGGACGACGACAATGGAGCGGACATCACCGGCTCCGACATGGCGAAATGGGTAGGCATGAGTAACGACAAGAAGAAAGAGGAGTTGACCAAGAAACCGCTGCCGGAGAAAACGATCACGCAGGAGATGCGCCAGAACGCGTTCGACAACTGGGAGACGACGGACGACCACGGAATGCAGATCTTCGGTACCGCCAAAGACCAGAACGGCAAGCGGTACTACATGGTGAAAAACAGCTGGGGCACGATGCGCTCCGACTACAACGGGATCTGGTACGTGAGCGAAGCGTTCATGCAATACAAGACCAACGACGTGCTGGTGCATAAGAACGCTATCCCGAAAGACATCCGCAAGAAATTAGGCATTTAATGGCAGCCGAAGGCATCTATAAGGACCGCGGGAGCAAGTTCCTCGCATTCGCAGAACCGATCGCGGATGAGGACGCAGCAAAAGCCCGGATAGCGTGGTATAAGAAAAAATACCACGACGCGCGGCATGTATGCTATGCATACCGTCTCGGACCGAACTTATGGCGGACGAAAGACGACGGAGAGCCGCACGGTACCGCCGGAGCGCCGATCCTGCGATCCATCGACGCACGGGGACTGGACAATATACTGGTGGTCGTTGTGCGCTATTTCGGCGGCACGCTGCTCGGCACAGGAGGACTCATGGTCGCTTACAGAGAAGCCGCTAAAGCAGCGCTGGAGAATTGGGGGATTTGAAAATTTGAAGATTAGTGAAAGACGAATTTAAAGATATTAGAGCTTATCGGGTCGGAGGGATCCTATGGCTGACGGACTTTCTGATCGTCTTCCCGCTCCTGCAGATTTGGGCGTGGAAACGGACGAAGAGTCTGAAACTGGACTACCTCGGCGACCGCAAACAGATAGAGAAAGACATCAAGCATGGGGCTTTCTTCATGACCAACCACCGCGACATCATTATGGACGCGGCGTGGCTGTCGTACCTGCTGCGGATACACTATTTCATCCGCCCTTATATGGGCGTGGGCGATAATTTGTTCGCCAAGCCGTGGATCGAACATCTGATGAAATACCATCGCTGCTTTGCCGTCAAACGCGGCGCTGCACCTCATGCGCAGCTGGAGAACGCCAAGCAGTTGTCGGCATACATCCGCAATCTGCGCAGCCGCGGTAAGTCGATCTGGCTGGCGCAGCGCGAAGGACGCGCCAAGGACAGCAACGACCTCACCCAGACTTCGGTGCTGCACATGCTGACCATAGGCGAAGGAGATTTGTACGAGAACGTGAAGGCGCTTAATATTTGCCCCGTGAGCATCACGTACGAATTTGACCCCTGCGACTACCTGAAGGCAGCAGAGATGCAACTCAAGCGCGATAACCCCAAATGGCGCAAGACCAAACGCGACGACGTCGTCTCCATGCAAACCGGCATTGAGGGCTACAAAGGCAGAGTGGTCTATCGCCTGACCCCCAGTATCAATCCGGAGATAGACGCGATGTTGGCTGCGCACCCCGAATACCGCGAGCAGCCAAGCCACGACCAGTTGCAGCACATCTGCGATATTATCGACCGACATATCCATCAGGGATATGAGATCTATGAGCATGGCACGGATTTTGATAAGTATATCGAGAGCCGCCTCGCCAAGATCAACATTCCCAACAAGGACGAAGCGTTCCTGCGGGAGAAACTATATGAGATGTACAGCAATCCGGTAAAGAATTACCGGCTTGCAGTTGAAAGTTGAAAGTTGAAAGTTGAAAGTTAAAAGGTTAGAGATATGAAAAGAGCAATATTCCCGGGATCGTTTGATCCCTTCACAGTAGGCCACTACGACATCGTGAAACGTGGTCTGAAGATTTTTGATGAAATCATCATCGGTATAGGACGTAACAGCACGAAGAAAGAGACTTTCCCCATTCGTGAGCGCGAGGAAGCGATCCGTAAGATCTTTGCGGACGAACCGCGCGTCAAAGTAGCGATATACGACTGCCTGACGGTTGATTTCGCGAAAGAACAAGAGGCGCCGTTTATTCTGCGCGGCATCCGTTGCGTAGAAGACTTCGAGTACGAGCGTAACATGGCAGAGGCGAACAAACAACTCGGCGGCGTAGAGACGATCATTCTTTACACCCGTCCGGAATACGCACATATATCCTCCACCCTTGTGCGCGACCTCTATGCGTATGGCAAGGACGTAAGCGATTTTGTGCCGAATGAGTTGAGGTGAGAACCCCACCCGACCTCCCCTCAGGGGAGGAGAAGAGAAATTGTATATGATAAAAAGAATTCTGTTAATAGCTATATTTTCCCTCCCATTATGGGGAGGGTTAGGAAGGGGCGTCCTCTACGCGCAGGAGCGGAGCGCCACGACGCGCGCAGACGAGTGCATCGCGATCTTCAACGACGTGCTGCGCCAAGTCGATGTCAATTATGTGGACACACTCAATTACGAAGATCTGACGGAGACCGCGATCAACGCCATGCTCCGTAAGATCGACCCCTATACGGTGTATTATCCCAAGAAGAACGACAAGGACCTGCGCATGCTGACCACCGGCAAGTACGGCGGTATAGGTAGTATTATCCAGCAACGCCCCCTGCCCAAAGCGAAAGGCGAAGGACGCAAGGGCAAAGTGAACAAAGACTCGCTGGCGACTTATGCCGTCAATCCCTACGAAGGCAAGCCGGCACAGCGCGCAGGAGTGGAAGCCGGAGACCGGATTCTATCCGTGGACGGCAAGAGCACCAAAGGTCTGACGGTAAGCGAAGTGAGCAACCTGCTGCGCGGCGTGCCGGGCAGTACCGTTGTGCTGGAGCTCGAACGGGAAGGAGTAGAGAAACCGTTCAAGGTCTCTATCGTGCGCGAGGACATTCACTTGGAGCCGGTGAGTTATTACACCGCCTTCCGCGCCGACAGTCTCAGAGAGCCAGTGGGTTACATCCGCTTCAACGAGTTCACGGAGGGCTCGGCGCAAGCCTTCAGCAACGCCTTGGACGAGCTCTATTACACCCAAGGGGCACGCGCGCTGATCATAGACTTGCGCGGCAACGGAGGAGGTATAGTGGACGAAGCGCTCCAGATCGTGAACCTGTTCGTCGATCGGGACACGAAGGTAGTGGAGACCAAAGGCAAGACGAGCAACAGCAACCGCACTTATAAGACCCGCAATACCCCGCGGTACAAAGATCTGCCGCTGGTAGTGCTGGTGGATAAGAACTCCGCTTCGGCAAGCGAGATCGTCTCCGGTGCGCTGCAGGATCTCGGACGCGCTAAGTTAATCGGTCAACGCACGTACGGCAAAGGTTTGGTTCAGAACGTACGTCCTATCGCCTACGGCGGACACATCAAAGTGACGACCAGCAAGTACTACCTGCCCTCCGGACGCTGCATTCAAGCGATCGACTACAGCGAGCGGCAGAAAGGACATGAACTGAAACGCGACACGGCTGGAGGTATTCTGCCAGACATCGTGATGAACGACAGCGCAAAAGTAGATATCACCTATTCGCTCTATATGGACCATTACTTCTTCGACTACGCTACGCGCTACCGCCATTCGCACGACAGTATAGCCAAGCCGGAGGAGTTTGAGATCACCGACGAAGAGATTGAGTCCTTCTGCGCTTTCCTAGAAGAGCGGGGATATAAATACGAGACGGAGACCAGCAAATTCTACGACGACATGCTGAAGATGGCGAAGCACGAGGACATTGACTCGGCTACGATCGCGCAGCTGGAGGCATACGAAGAAATCCTGCGTCCGAGTTATAAAGAAGCCATCGCGCGGAACAAAGAGGGAGTCAAAGAGTTGTTAGGCTCCGAGATCGTTCTGCGCTATTACTACCAGAAAGGGCAAATCGCTTACACGCTGCGGTTCGACAAGGAACTCAAACGCGCCCTGCAGGAATTGAAATAATTCATAGTGAAATAAACAACTACAGTAATACAGTAATAAACAACTACTGAAATAAACGCCAATAAAAAAGAGCACCCTGACGGATGCTCTTTTTCGTTAAAGGAGGTACTCCTTATTTCTTCGTTTCTACCTTAATACCGCGGATGTCGAAGAGTTCGTCTCCCTTGCGGATGTAGATATTGCCCTGATAGAGGATCTTCTGTACTCCAACTTGGTCTGCGTCGGTGAACGGAATCGCCTCATCCTTGGGCTCATCACCGGGCTCTTCCTGTTTCTCTTCTACGGTCAGATAGAGCATGTAGGTTGAGTCGCAACCATGGATCGTCTGGTATTCCGCTACCAGCGTGGTGTCGCCAACTCCGATCGTGCTGAGATCAACACTCTGCCATGTCTCTGCGTCGCCTTCTGTGATCGTAAGGAAGGCCTCTACGGAGAAGGACTGCGAGAAGGAAACGACGAGCACTACGATCGAGTCACCGCCGGCGTAGTTCTGTCCCGAGAGAACTACTGAATCCGTAGCGGACTGTCTGTAAGCTTTTCCTTCGTAGATCACAGTCTCGCCGGAGCAAGCATGAATCGTGTCTGCGCCATAAGTGATAATATGCGGCTTGACTGTCAGATGGAGCGTATAGACCGAGTCACAGCCATAGACAGACTGGTATGCCGCAACGAGCGTGGTGTCGCCAATTGGGAATTCGCTCAGGTCAATTCCTTGCCAGCTATGCTGTTCTTCTCCGATATTGAAGGAAAGTTCCTCTTCGGAATGGAAGAGCGGGTTCACTACCAACGTGAAGGTGATAATAGAATCTGCGCCGTATGTCGTTTTCAGAGTATCTTTGTAAACACCGGCTTCGGTCAGATGTTCGAAGTTCTCATCCGAGTAGAATTCCCCTTCACATATAGCTGCGCCATAGACAGACCCCGTCTCCGTAGGATAGATCGTGAAAGTCTTGGAGATCGGAGTAGCTGCATAATAGATGTCATCTCCGGGTTGCGAAGCCGTGATCTTAACCACGCCGGCGGAGAGGATTTGGAATGCACCATCGGCATAGGAAACCACGCCTTCCGGGGCAAAGGTGTATGCTACATCCAGACCGGACGAAGCAGTAGCTGTAGCGATAGTACCATTGGTAAAGAGCGTTGTTTGCTCTTCGTTCCAGGTAATTGTCTGCTCCTGTTTCGGCGCAACGCCGGTCACGGTAACAGTAGCCGTAGAAGTACCATCCGTGATGGTGATCGTAGCCTCGTATTCGCCGCCCTTCTGCGGAGTGAAATAGATCGGGAACGCATAGTTAGCAATATTTCCGAGCGTACCGCCTTGTGCAGCTGCCGCCTTACCGTTCGCCGAAGCGCACGCATTAGCGCCCACCTCATAAGTAAGACCTTTGGTATTTTCCACGTCTCCAATGCGGAAGTTCTGAGGATCCGACGAAGTGATGTAGATGTCGCCATCGGTATAGAAAGAACGAAGGTTCACCGTATAAGCCTCCGAAACGGCATCCACTTCAATTGTGTCGAAGTTATGTGAGTCCGTCGTCTTGCCATACTCTCCTTCTGCCAGCAAAATATGTTTAGCTAGAGGGATGTCAATATGCTGCATAATAACTTTATGCGTAGGACCTCCCAAATCAAAACCGTTAGGACGGTTGAATTTAATCCAGTTGATATTGGCACTTACATTGAACGACTCCGAGGTAATTTGATTCTTGTCTGTATGCTCTGCCAACATACCGACGATAATGGTAGTAGAGCCATTATCAGCGGATTCCAAAACCTCCGTGTTGACCTTTCGCGAAAATCCTAACCAATCTACCCATTCATATTTCCAGGTTGTGTTTAGTTTGCCCGCTGTAGGCGCAAAGATGCCTCCGGTAGAATAGTCACCTTGGGTATTCATAGAATGCTCAGTGTCGTCATAGAGCGAATACCAGACGCCGTTTTTGTAGGTCTGTGCGGAGAGCGAAAGACTCATTGCCGCGCAAAATAATAATACATAAATTTTATTTTTCATATATCTAAAATGTTTAATTTTTACTACAAATAAACCACGAAACAACCACGATGAAACCACGAAAAAACCTGCATCGTGAAATGTTCCATTTTACTGTCCATTATTTGACGCGTTTTCCAGAGGCGTTAAACCACACCTCGCCGCTACGGATATAGAGTTCGCCATTGTAGAGCACTTTCTCAAACTGAGCATCGCGGAGAGCGACATTCTCAATTGCCTCGGTAGGATCGACCAGCCCCTTTGTGTCGCTATCGGTGAACTCCACGCGATAGAGCGAATAGTCGATCGAGCGGCTGTAATCGTCAGCGATCACATAGACGAAGACGCAGCGGTGCGCCTCGTCAAAGGCAAAGAAAGTCTGGGTGGAAATACCATTGGTCATTGCGCTATAGAGATCGCACGAATCGCAATAGGTCTCCTCTACACTGAATGCACCGTCTTTATAACCTACCGGCTCTTCGTTGCGGACGAGCATGGTCAGAGCTTTATTATAGATCATTTCCACATCGTCCAAATAAACAGAGTCATAGACATTGCGATTAGCCTCCGTATCGGTATAGGACGATCCTCCGCCCTGCAACATATTGGTGGTAAAGGTGGTCAGTACGTACGCCGGTTTGCTCTCCGCCGTAGCCTCATTATAGAGGAACGGCGTCGAGATGCGTTGCCATCCGAGGTCTGCTGTAGCGGCATAGTTGACTTCCGCTTTAGCAATCTTGACATCGGCATAGAGGTCTCCGTCCTCCGGATCTTGATAGCGTGCATCGGTCGTAATGATCGTACTCATACGTGCCTTGTTTACTTCATTTTTCACATCGCGGTCCGCAGGGATATATTTTGCCCAGAAGACGATCGAGTCCGGACGGCCATAGAACGGCGTATTAAATCCTTCGTTCGCCGGATCGGAGAAGTTGTAATTCTTGGTAACGTCTGCAGCACTATACGAACCGGCATTGATCTGACCATTAGTGCAGTTGCCATTCGCAGGTACTTCCAATATTTTCGTGGAAGAAATCAGTGCGCTTTGTTTGCCATCAGACCAAGGACGCACCTCCGTGGAGGGAATAAACTGATGCACGTTATCTTTTACAAAATCGTTCATAGCGCCTGTAGCCGAGCCGAAGGAATGCCATCCGACCGGCTCATTATTGGACCAAGCGCCCTCGAAACCGCCATTCACGACATCATAGTTCTTCTCACGATCTGCTATACCGCGGAAGAAGACGAGAATACCTTGCGGCAGAGACGGTGCCTCGATATAGAGCACCACTTGTGCTTGCTCCGGCGAGAGCAAGGAATAATAATCCTCCCTGCCTTCCTTCAGACCGTTAATCATCGTCACGGTAGCGCGTTCGCTGATCGTGTCCATATAGAGCGACCGATGCTCCAGCAGCAGCTGACCATACGAAGTGACGTCTATATTCGGGAGTACAATATGTCCCAGTTTGCCGGCATTATAGGTGAAGTCCGGCAGCACGAAGGTCACCGTGCTGTCCACAGTGCCCGGCAGGACATATACCTCTTTATCCGCATAGATAGCTCCGTCAATGATCAACTCTCCTTCGTATTTGCCGCACAGCTTGCGCACCGTATAGGTCTCGGTACCTTTGTTCCAAGGCTTGGAGGTAGAGAGGACAGTGAGATGCAGGATACAAACAGAGTCGCACTCATCTACCGACCAATATTGGGTCTTAAGCGTCATCATGCCGGGATCCATCTTGCTCAGGTCAAATCCTGCCCACGAGGCAGCTTCGCCCTGATGGATGGTCATGTATTCCTCGGTCTGGTAATTAGGCGCTATCTCCACGGTCAGATGTACCACCGAGTCTCCACCAAAATGGTTCGGTTTCGAAAGAACGATATCGCCCGTGAAAGCAGAATGGTAATATACGCCGTTGAACTCTACCGAGTCACCCTCGCACATGCGAGCTTTATATTCGCCATAAGTGCGCGGGATAGAGGTATAGTAGAGCGAGAGACGATAGATTGAGTCGCAGCCTTGTGCGGTCTTCAGACTATCATAGAAGAAATAGGGTTTGTCGGAATACTCCAACCCGCTGATCTGTTTTCCTCGCCATTCAATGGTCGAATTTGCCGTCGAGATCTCTTCATTAAAGAGATAAGTCGGCAGAACGGACAGCGTCAAGGTAATAACAGAGTCCGCTCCGGCTGCATTTGGAAGGGTCTTGGTATAAGCTCCTTCTTCCGTCAAGTTCTCGAAGTTGGCATCCGAATAAGGCTCATTGGCGCAAGTCGTAGCGGAATAGGTGTATTGTGTATCGCCGGGTTTGATGTCCGGCTCTGCCATCTGTAGCGAATAGAGGCTGTAGTTCTTTGCCTGGGAATAGTTTCCGGCTACAACATAGACATGCACGCGGTAGTTAAATGGATCATATCCGATAAACGATTTCGACGCCTTGCCGTTCGTTTTGGCGGTGAAGACGTACTCACTTTCACTGAATTGCGCCTCCAACGAAGCGTTTCCGTTGGAGAAGGAAACCGCTGCACCGTTCATCGTCAGGGACGAGAGGCTATGGTTATAGATCATTTCTGCGTCGTCCAGATAGATGTTATCCACCGAGCTGCCGGAAGTAGTACCGCCACCGGGGGTTGCATTGGTGGTAAAGGTCATCAGCATATAGGCTGCTTTCGTCGGATCAACGGAAGAATATTTGAACGGTACCGAGATTCGTTGCCATCCCTTTGAGAAGGTAGCCGAATAGTTGACCTCCGCCTCGGCGATCTTCACCGAAGAGTAGTTATTACCCGCCTCCGGGTCTTGGTATTTGGCATTCGTAGTGATCACTGCGTGCGCGCGAGCCTTATTATTAGAATTAGAAGGATTGCCGTCCGCCGGAACATATTTTGCCCAGAATACCATCGAGTCCGGTTGCCCCACAAAAGGCGTGTTATACGTATCATTCGCGGAAGGCTCGGAGAAATTATAGTTCTTCGATCCGTCCGAAGCGGTCATAGAGCCGGCGAAAATACGTCCGTTGGTGCAGTTACCGTTCGCCTTTACGCCAAAGATGGATTTGGATTTGATCACCGCACTCTGCGAGCCGGTCGACCCCGGACGTTTGTCCGTCGAGCGGGTGAACTGGTCCGTGTTACCGGTGACGAAAGAAGCCATACCTCCGGTAGCCGAACCGAACGAATGCCATCCGGCAGGCTCATTACCAGACCAAGCGCCCTCGAAACCACCGTTCTCAAAGTCATAGTTGTTGGTATTGGGTGTGCCGGAGAAAGCGACCGCAATAGGGTCTATTCCTTCCACATCAATATTCAGATTGACTTTGGCGTTCGTAGCTGAAAGCACCGATCCGCTCGTCATAGACACAGCGACATAGGTATCCAGCGCACGCATATATAACGGGCGATCCTCCAAGGTCAACTGCCCGTTTGTTTCCATCGGGATATTGACCAACACAATATCGCCCAAAGCGCCTCCGTTGAAGGAGAAATCCGGCAGGACGAACGTCACTGTGTTGCTCTCTACACCCGGCAGGATATAAATCTCTTTATTTGCATAAGGAGTGCCGCCGATTCGCAATGTACCTTTGAACGTTCCGGCTACATCGTTCACCGTTACCGCCGGCACCGTGGCACAGAGAACGAACAGACATACTATGATTGATACAAATTTTCTCATTTTCTTATTTTCTCATTTATTCATTTTCTTATTTTAGAAATTAATATTCATTCGGCATACAAACGTACGAGGTGGAGCCAAAGCCATCGGGCGATAGCTGTACTCGGTATTGAGCAAGTTATTGACGAGGAATTGCACCTCCACATGCTCCTTGAAGCGAACCGATGCACGCAGGTCCATTGTGAAAATACCATTATTATGGCTCATCCAATAGTCATGCAACGACACTCCGTCTTCGTAGCCGAAGATGAACATACGCGCGTAGTCCATCAGGTCTTTTTGGTCTTTCACACGCTCATCTACCATCAGGTAGTCCACCGCCAGAATCTTGCTGCGGTAAGACATGTTAACGCCGACAGAGAACCATTTATAGGTATAGTCAATCGTGGTCTTGAAGGAGTGTTTGTTGCGGTATTTGAGGTATTTCGAGTCATTGGACTTGTTTTTCATTTGCAGCGGGTCGGTATAGGTCTTCTCCTCCTCGATGCGTCGATCATTGTCCAGATCCTCCGGCTCGGTGAAGGTATATCCGATGGAGTAGCGGAGATTCATATCTTTCTTAATATCCACCATACCGGCGGTGCTGACCTCTGCACCGTAAATACGCGCATGGCTGACATTGACGAACTGCGCACCAATACCAATACCGGCATTCGCGAGCGATTTGGTCTGCGCGAAACCATTGATAATACCCTTCAACTCATCGATCACGTCGTACATTGAATTGATCATTGAGTAGTCCGAGTTGCGGAAGAGACCGAACTGGTACTCAATCATGTTCTGGTACTCGGTGTAGAACGCGGCTACGTCCAACGAACCGGATACAGGACCGAATTTATAGAGCTGTTTGTAACCCAGCTCGGCATTAAATCCGGACTCCGGCTTGATGTTCTTATTCGGATAAACGCCGACGCCACCGATGTCCTTGCGGGCAAATTTCTCCGTGATAGACGGGTTACGATAGCCCTGACCGAAGGAAGCACGGAGGAATCCGGCTTTGTAAATCTCCCAGTTCAGACCGGCACGGAAGACAGGACGGACCGGACAGAGCCAGTTACCGATCTGGATATTGGCTTCCTTGTATTGGTCGTCCATTCGGTAGTACTCAAAACGCACACCGGCGGAGAGCGAGAGACGGTTCGCAATACGGTGGTCGTATTGCAGGTATGCTGCCACGTTGTCCGTATGGTGCGTTCCGGTAATATTAGCCGTGTTGGTAATATGGTTCCAGTTGACACCGGTCGTCAGACGCACGCCGGATTCCCACTGTTTGGCGAACTGGTAGTCAATATATCCGTTGTAAGTCAACTCCGGACGAGTGGGAGAATTATCCGCCATCAGGTCCATCGCGTAAGCGACTGCGTCTTGCATCTCTGCAACCGTTCCAGTATATCCCAGACCGTTCTTCACGAGGTCAATACCGTTCACCACGGCGGTAAGCCAGTCTTCGTTGGCAATAGGCACGGTCACGTCTTTGAAGGTCAGCAAGAGCGCGTCCGCTACATCCATACCGTTCCCGATGTTACCGGTCACGTCGTTCACATACCCCATTACTTTGTCCATGTCGAAGCTGGTCAGACCCCATTTCAGCAAATCCTTGGTGCTGATCACACTCGAAGGACGGGTGACATTATCCGAAGTCATATAGAAACGCGTGCGCAGCTTGTGCGAGATTCCTTTTTCTACATCGTCATAGTTGAAGAAAGGATCGATATTGAAGTTATGCTCGTTGCGTCCCATATTGGTCAGCGGCGACGGACGAAGCGGGTCTTTGGGGCTGCGCCAGATGAAGAAATCGCCGTAACGGTTCGCTACGTAGTTCATGTTAAGACCCATATTGACGTATTTATTTGCCTCGGTGGGCATGTGATAAGTCATGTTTCCGCCGAAGCGCACACGGTCGTTGAAACCCTGTTGACGGAAGCCCTCATCCTTGAATCCGCTGATAGCACCGGACACATCGAAATTTCCCACACGGCGTGCATGCGAAGCCTCAGCGCCGTAATAGAGCGGCAGACGGGCACCGGTGTAATAATAGTTCTTGTAGTTGTCGTAAACACCCACATATCCGGAAATCTTCGTCTCCGGGTCCGTTCCCGGACGCTGGGTACGTACGTTGATCACACCGTTGAGCGCGGACGAACCATAGAGCACCGAAGAAGCACCTTTGACCACCTCCACTTGCGCTACGTTCTCCAGCGGAATGTTATTCCAGTTGATCTCGCCGGTCTTGGGGTTCAGGATCGTCATTCCGTCCATCAGGACTTGGCAACGCGAACCGACGCTATAGGTCCATCCGCCGCCGCCACGAATAGACGGCTGCTTGTCGATCACCTCGACACCCGGCAGGGTCTGCAGCGTAGCAGAGAGGTCCGTCGGAGCCTGGCTGCGCAGCGCTTGCGGCTTGACCACCTCGATCGAAACAGTCACATCCGTCATTCGCTGCTCGAAACGACCGGCGGTCACTACCACCTCGTCCAACACCTCGTTGTCCGCCTGCATTCCTAAATTATAGACGGCAGGAATGGTTTTGAAAACCTTTTCCTCCGTCTGGTAACCCACATACGAAAACTTGATTGTTGCCGGCAGAGAAGTCACCTCCAGCGAGAATGCTCCGTCGAAATCGGTCACGGTTCCGCTGTTGTTCGCCGTATTCAAGATCGTCACGCCGATCAGCGGCTCACGCGTAAAAGCGTCCGTAACAACACCGGTTAGGGTCTCTGCAAGCATAGCTTGAGAAACACAAACTAACACCAATAAACTGTAAAAATGTTTCATATATTCAGTAATACTCAAAAAAACGGCGCAAAATTACTACTTTTTCTTCATATAGCCAATAATTTACTATAAGAAAAAGTTTACTATTTTTAAGCCTCGTAATAAAAGTATACTGAATATTAACGAAAATTATTTACTTTTGATATTTTCCGACAAATTTTATTGCAAGAAAAACGAGCCAGTCCGGGGTGTGTTTCAAGATCGGCGTCGAGAGCCAGTTGATGAACCCCGGTGTGTCCGCTTTCTTATTGCGGAACATTTTGCGCAGGGCGCGTTTCACGAGTTTCTCCGGCGGAATGGAAACAGTCAGGTTCACCGCCAGTTTGCGCAGGTTGGGCGCCAAGCCGAACAAAGCGGTGTCCACGGCTCCGGGCGCCATGACGGTAATACCGACGTTTTGCGGCTTCAGTTCGTACCAGATGGACTTCGAGAAATTATAGATAAACGCCTTGGTGGCATTATAGGTCTGAATACCGGGCATCGCCATCCACGCAGACATACTGCTCATGTTGAGGATATAGCCTTTCATTCGCTTGTGTCCGCAGATGCGTTGCGCTGCCTCCTCATCCGTCAGTTGCCGCGCACACATGTCGGCGGCAAAAAGACGCGTCAACTTGGCTACGGTCACCACATGGAGTTGCAACATCAGGTCGATCCGCTTCATCGAGGTCTCGCAATAAGGATTGAAGAAGAACACACCGGCGTTATTGATCAGTATATCAATCACATACTCGTTCTCCTTGCACCATGCATGTAAGTTCTCCGCTGCGTCTGCGAGCGAGAGATCCGCAAAATGTGCGATCGTCTTCACGCCGTACGTCTCTGCTAATTCTGCTGCCACTTGCTCCAGCTCTTTCTCCTGGTTGCTGACCAGCAACAGATCACAATGGTAATCCCGCGCTAAGGCGGTAGCGTATTGCAGTCCGATTCCGGACGACGCGCCGGTTACTAATGCTAACATTTCCCCTCCTTTTGTGCGGCAACAGACTCACGGGCTTTGCCCTCCAGTTTCGCTATCTCTTTCTGCAGACGCGCAGGGATCTTCTCGCCGTCGCGCTCCACGCACTCGTGACATTTCATATCCAGCGTGTACATACGTCCCACGCAGTAGTTGGATCGTCCGCAGCCGGCATGGTAATGCGGGTTTTCCTGCACATGGTGCACGAACTCCGGATCTTTGATCAACACGTGCGCGATCTGGAACAGTTCGAATCCTTCGTCCATGATCTGCTGGCAGTTATCGCCGCTCTGCACACCGCCGACGTAGATCAGCGGCACGTCCTTGATCTCTTTCTGGAAGATCTTCGCTTTGTCCATGAAATACAGCTCCTTGAAGGGTTGAGTCGGCATCATAATAGGTGCCACTCCGGGTATGTTCAGCGCCGCTTTGAGCCACCAGAACGATTTCATGTTCATGTAATGCGCCAGCGTCTTATACGGCATAGCGCCGCCAAGAATTGTCATCGGTGAACGGCTCACGGTTCCGCCGGAGAGGACGATGCCGTGCACTTTGTGCTTGGCGATCTCTTTGGCGATCTTGATTCCCTCCTCGATGTCCGATCCGTGCCAGCAGTCGTCCCACATATTGGTCTTGACCACTACCGCCATGTCGTCGCCGGCGTGTGCCATGACCTCGTCCAGCACCTCGTTCATAAACCGCACGCGGTTCTCAAACGAACCTCCGTACGCGTCATGCCGGTGGTTCGTGCGCGGCGAGATAAACTGCGAGATCAGGTACGCATGTCCGGCGTGAATCTCTACGCAGTCGAAGCCGCAAGTGCGTGCCCAGTCCACCGCCTCTCCAAATTTCTTCACCAGCCGGTGGATCTCCTCCACTTTCAGTCTCCGGTGGATCGTCGGGCTGTAGAGGTTAAACCATGTGTCGGCGCTCACCGGCATGCAATGACAGGTGTAAAAATGGGTCATGTTACCGCAGTGACCCAGCTGAATGGAAGCTTTCGCACCCTCCGCATGGATGGCATCGGTCATCTTCTTCATCCCGGGAATGATCTCCGGACGGACATAGAGCTGCCCGTCGAACGACACGCCACTCAAATCCACTGCAGCGTACGCTACGGTCGTCATTCCTACTCCGCCGCGTGCCACTGACACATGATAGTCCTGCAACGCTTGCGTCGGCGCATTATTACGCGCCATATTTTCGAATGCTGCGCTACGGATAATACGGTTGCGTAGCGTAATAGGTCCTAATTGAAAAGGAGTAAATAATTTGCTCATTTTAATATATAAACGGTATGATTCGTTTCAGTTTCTTGCGGTCGAATTCATCGGGGAACTCTTCCTCGTATTTCTTGTAGATCGCGTTGCTGCGCGGCACGAGGTTGCAGCAGCTGAACCAGAAGAACAGCAGTCCGGCGAGCGACCAAGTGAGGATCGCGAAACCGAGCCATTCGGTGATTTCTCCCAGGTAATTGGCGCTGGTGACGTATTTATAGAGTCCTTTCTTCGGCAGGTAATGGTTCGTGTCGCCGGGCTTGCGCAGGTGGCGGATCACGTAGTCCGAGTGAATGTTAATGCACCATCCGGTGAAGAAAATGATTGTACCGATGATAAACTGCGGTGTCAACACCCACTCCGCCGTGTACATATCCGGATAGTACTGCGGCGCCAGATGGAACAGCCAATAGCCCTGGATGTAGCCGTTAATCAGGTTCCACACGACCGACAAGATCATGATCGCAAACGGCATCCGTCCGTTGCCTTTCAGCAGGAAGGGGAAGATAAACGACCGCTGGAAATAATGGAACTCAAAGAACAGGAAAAACAGCCAATAAGGCACGTTCTTTGTCACTCCGCCATAGAGCGGGAAAGACTTGAAATACATATAGAGCACCACCAGAAAAACCGGCACTTCCATCAAAAACCAGCCGGCTTTGTTGCTCATCGACGGGCCCCATTTCTCCGAACGCATCTTGCCGTAGCCAGCGTCCACAAAATAAAGCGATACAAACACGACCAGTCCCACGATAAACATGATGTACAGCAGGTCGTAGAAAAATTCGATAGTGTAGATGTTTTCCATATTATTGTTTGTTATATTTCAGTTTCGTAATAGCGCACAAAGGTACGAAATATATTTCGTCTGTACAAAAAAATCTTAATGACAGGAAACTTTTTCTTGCTTTTGGCATATAAACAGCCCTAAAATGATTAGTCCCATGCCGATCCATTTGCCGAGCGGCAACTGTTCTCCGAAGAAAAGCAGCATCCATAGAGCCGTAAATCCCGGACGGATATTATTGAACGCATTCGCCTGCGAGACCCCTACAATCCGCAGGGCGTAGCAGAAAAGGATGAACGCAATGACGCTGGAGAAAATGGTCAGATAGTGCACGCTTATTACCGCGACGGAAAGCGGCGTGGATATATCTCCCAGCGCGCTCCATTCGATCGCCGTCAACGCGCTCGGTCCTTCGCGCCAGAGCCACAGCGGGATAAAGAAACAGAGACTCACCATTTGCGCATAGAAAATGATGGTAAGCGGGCTGTATTGAGCCGGTATTTTCCGCATCACAACGGAGTCCGCCACGGCAGCCGAAACGGCGGCAAAAGCCAGCAGCACACCCCAATAACTGCCGATCGAGAAATTACGGCTCCCGACCAGCACCAGCATAAACATACCGATAGTGGAAACCAAGATTCCGATAATATTATTCCTCGTCACCCTCTCGCGCAGGAAAATAGCGGCGAAAACAGGTGCTAACAACGGGCTCGTGGAGAGCAGCGCTTCGGCGATCGTCGGGCTGTTGAGCGCGTCGTAACTGAAGGTCTCCAAGAGGTAATAAAGGAACGGCTGGCAGAAGCCGGCTAACGCGAAAAGCGGCAGGTCGTGCCGTTCCACTTTCTGCAAACGGAAAAGCTCGCTCTTACGGCAAATCAGTCCGATGACAAGCATCAGAAAGACTGCCGGAGTGAACCGCAGAATGATCATTGTCAGCGGAGGAAAAACGGTCATAGCTTGTTTGATCGCAATCCCGCTGGCGGACCAAATGATCATTGCAACAATAAGGGCGAGGACGGCCATGTATTGTGTTTTATTCCTGCTAAACGGCATATTGTTTGGTGTGTTTCGTTTAATAAGCGTTCTGTTTCGGCTGCGCGAGGTTTCGTCGTGTCGGGGTAAATCGGCTTGCCGATAATGACTTGGGTCAGCGGCTCGTCTTTCGGTCCGAAAAGGCGGTAAATACCTGTCCGCGGACGATACGTGACCGCAAAAGGAAGGATGGGTTTGTTGTATTTGTATGCCATGGTGAACGCGCCTTTCTGGAAAGGACGCAGCGGCTTGTACCAATCCCAGCGTTTGGCTTCGGGGAAGATATGAAACCAATATCCCTTCTCGTTGTATTGGTCAAAAGCGGCATTGAATGCTTTCATCGCGCTCAACCCTGCTTCCGCGTCAGGAATAGGTACTCCGCCTACAATCCGCAGATAGAACTGGTCCTTCGTCCGGAAATTAGGTGCGAACATCGGAATGCGCGTGTGGGGTGAAGCATGGAATGTGGTCAGTACCGAAGCACAATCATGTCTGTAGCAATGGTTTGCCACAGTTATCGCGCCACGCGAGAGGTCAAACTGCCGCAGCCATTTCCGCACAGGACACGAACTCCGATGCCATTTCTGCTCCCCCTCTATCTGCCAACGCAGACCGTATTTGAGGCGCAGAACCCATCCCAGCAGACGAAGCACAAAGGTGTACCCGAATGCAACCAGACGTTTGTTCGCCGGGGACTCATCGAAATACGGATAGTTCGCGTCCACCGCAGGAAAATCGCGGTCATAGACCGGCTTATACAAGCCCACATACGGATCGTCTTCAGGAAAATCCGTCTTCACCGGCGGCACATACGTCCCCTCCGTCACTTCCAAATCTTTATATCGCTTGTTCATTTTCAAATCTTCAAATCTTTAAATCTTTAAATCTTTAAAAACCTTGCTCCGACGGCTCGTGCGCTTGCGCCGTCTTTGTCATCGCGGTCGCCGATAAACAGTGTGGTCTCCGGCGTTGCCTCTATCATCTCCAACACCCTCCGTGCACAAGGCTCGGAGGGTTTGAGTGCACCTAACTCCGGCGCAGAGATCAGCAGGTCAAACAGGTCGGGATCAATCCCCAATGCCTCCAGTTTCTCCACCACGGCGCCGTAATCGGAGTAGATCGCGACCTTCAGCCCTTTCGCCTTCGCCTCGCGAATCAGTTCAAGCACTTCCTTGCGCGGATGATGGTAGCGCCGGATGAGACCTACCATCGTCGGCAGATAGACCTCGAAATACCATGCGCGGGCAATTCCGGCTCCCCACCAATGACCGCGTGCCATCGTCTCAAAGAAAAAGCCGAAAAACTCCTCCTTTGAAGCGAATTGGACATAATGCGCATTCCTTCGCGCCAAACGCTCCGCTGCCAGCAGCGGCAGACACCACCACAGACGCGCCACTATACGCTGCGCCAGACCGGTCTTGTCATAAATCGTCCCGTCAAGATCCACTACGACGGCTTTGACGCCGTTTAGCACGTTGTTTTCTTCTTTCATCAATCTTCTCTGCTCTGTTGATTACACCTTCGCTGAAACGCTCGAAACCGCTTTCTATCCGCAACAGCAGGTTAAATCGGCTACGGCGTTTCTCGTCCTGCATCAGCAGGTTGAATTTGAACTGTCCGTCCCGGAATCCGTCTTTCAGGCACGCCGCCTTGAATCGCGCGTACGCGTTAGAAAGGAGTATGTGCGTCTCCGGGGCATGCAGACGGAACGACTGACGCTTGGACTCGTACTCGATATTGATCTGCTGCAGTTTCTCGTCCACCACTTTGGTAAATTCCTCCGCTTGCTCCTGCGAGATCTTCTCGTCCTCAAACTCGTAATAGAAATGGTATTTGGACTCCTCCACGTCTGCAAATCCGACAAAGAACTTGGTCTTGATCTTTGTCTCGTCTTCCGCTTGGTGAACCGCGTCCATGAATTGCGGCTCGTACAATTTCTCGCCCGTCAGCGACACGATTCCGTTCACTTTGGACACCATGTGAACCGTCGGCGTGTTATAATACTTGCCGCCAACTTCCACCAGGTCGTTCATGTTATACCGGTACAAGCCCGCGTAGGTCGTCACGTACGCGCAGTAACGCTTGCCGACCTCCAACTCGTCGATCTGCAGGAAATGTTTGCGAGGGCTGTCCAGTTCGCTCTCCTCCACAAACTCATAATAATGGAACTGCGGGAACAGCACACTCTCGTTCGTGTCGTCCAGCGAGAAACCGAAACGGCATTCCGTGGCGATATATCCCAGCTCCTGATAGAACGTCTTGTCCCAATCGAACTGGTCCATGTATTTGTCCATGTAAATCTTGGTGTTGCCGCATTTCCAAGTGCTCAGGTATTGCAGCCACGGCCAGAAATCTTTCGGATACAGATGTCCCTTCTCCGCCAAGATCTGCCGCAACTCCGCAGCCCGTTCGGGTTTCGGAGAGACGTACGCGTCCAGCTCCGAACGGATCTCGTAAGGAATATCCACATCTTCGCTGATCGTGCCTTTCTCAATGTCGTTGATCATTTGCTCCGTGTTCTCGTTCAGTGCACGCAGCAGCTCCAGGATCGTCGAAGGGTTCGCCGTTGCCCACAGCGTCACGTCGCGGTATTGCAAAGCCAGACGCATCAGCACGTAGTTGCGCGTGCCGTAATCCGGGATCGCCATGACCGACGCAGGAGCCGTGTAATGTTGCTTGATGATCGGCGGTATATCGCGAACCAACACACCGCTCACAGCCCCGTACAAAGTGCCATCCGGCGCGTAGCCTTCGCACTCTTTGCCAACGGTCGTAAAAATATGTCCGCCGAAAATACGGTTGCGGTGTTTGACGAAATTCCATGTCCATATATGGCTCATCCTGCCGTAAACGTCCTTCAGGTATTTATGGGTCATCGGGATCCATTTAGGCGCAGAAGTAGTACCCGAAGTGGTAGCATACATATCCGGTTTACCGGGAAATAACACATTCTCCTCGCCGTTCTTATGCCGCTCCACGTAAGGGCGCAAGCTCTCAAAACTGTCGTTCACCGGCACATAGAGCCGATAGAGTTTGAATAAATCGTCCGCGTTGGTCGCACTCAGAATCCGGTCGAAATGGTGTTCCTGACCATAAACCGTATCTTTGGAAATCATCAAAATATCGCGCAGCGTCTTCTCCGCCGCATGCCGCGGACGTCGGCTCCAGAACCGCAAACGAATGGTCTGCATTCCACCCACGATACACAGCATTGTATTGATAATCCAAGGATAAGGCAACGCTCTGCCGTTATTGTCTATATAGGGCTTCATATCTTATTTTTCCCTTTATATTTTCTCTTGTATCTTTCGACTTTCGACTAATTTTTACAATTTGAGCCTGCAAAATTACTATTTTTTTTGCATATATGCAAATAAAAAAAGAAAAATCGCCCGAAAAGCGATTTTTCTTCTTAGCGGTAACCAATTATCATTAGTATTCCTTTTATCGGATTACCAACGCGATCACACAATTATTTTACTCGTGCGCCGGTAGCGTTGTAGATTTTGCCGTCGGGACGGATGATGTACAGGTGCTCGTTAATGAGGAGCTTCTGCACGCTTTCGACAGGCTCTGTCCCGTTTTGACTTTCGACTTCCTCAATATCTTGTGCGGGATTGAGTTGTATCACATATGGTTCCCACGGCGTGCCGATATGGTTGTCGGAGACGAAGGTAAGGGTCTTGTCTATGACTCTCTCTTCACCGTGGATGACAGTACGGAGCTCCATCGGCTGCCCTGCACCGTCGCCGGCAATGACGAGGTAATAGAGGCTGTCGGTATGCGCACGGACGGCACCGCGGCACTCACCGTCGACATACGCCGCTATCTCGCAGGTATCCACTACCGCCTCGCCGTCCATGAGACGGATTGTCATGGTCATGTTGGAGGGATATGCGGTGTACGCTTGAGCGGCAAGCCGCTTGTTTGAAGTGGTTTGAGCACTGCGTGTTTGGCTGAGCTCAGACCAAGCCGGAGCCGCAAGGAGGGCATGGGGCTGGTAGAGGTCCTCCGGATAGAGGAAGGACTTGGTCGTGCTGTCCGCGCTGAAATAGAGGTATCCGTGACCCGGCTCCAGAGAGAGGAGCGTGCCTTCCCATCCGTAAGCGCCGTAGATAGACACCGCTGTCTGCGACTTGATCATGTCTCCTTTCTTCGGCTGCGCCCCTGCGAGTGCAACACTTGCGCGTTTGGTAGTGAGCGGGGTGTACGGCATCCAGTTCCAGCCGAGTTGGAGGGTGACCGGCATCTCCTTGGCGGCAGGCTGACGGCCCGAGACGGAAAGCAGCGGATCAAGCACTGCGTCCGTTGTTTTGGGAGTACTTTGGATGCGCACTTTGTACATCCGGTTCACCGCGAGCTTGAGCGGTCCGTTGAAGATAGAGCCGGAGCTCTGGCTAAAGGTGTTCTCATCCTTGACGAGCACGTTCCAACCCTTGTATTGCGGCGTGAAGACGTGGTCGCAGTATTCGGAGGGCGGCTCTACGCCGAAGGTAATCCAGTTCCAGTTCTCGTGTACCGGGATGAGTTGCTCCACCCTGTCGGACTTGGTCCAAATAGCCGGCGTGTCAAAATTACCAATCATTGCGTCCTGACGGAAGACCACCTCATTTACCATTGGGTCATTTGGCAGTTGGATATTGGCATCCGTGTAGGCAATGCCTTTGGATGCATCCCAGATACGGAAGGAGAGAAGAGCTGCACTATCCTTTTTCGACGTATCTTCTCCATAGACTAGCAAAGTAATATAAGCCGTACCGCGTGTCTGCGCGGGGTGTGCTATACCCCGGCACTCACCGCCGATGAAAGCCGCCACCATGCTCTCCGGGTTCTCCATCAGGATACCGCCGAGATAGACCTGCCCGATGATGGTCATGGAATGGTCATAAAGGGCGGGATCAACGGTCCATTCCGGCGTATTGCCTGATACCTTCATCACAATACGAAGCGGTTCTATAATCCCGTTGTTGCCTTTCAGCCCTATCGTCACATCGTAGTTGCTTACCGGCACGAAGGGATTGACCGCAAAGCGGAGGGTCTTGGTCTTTAAGGGTGAAACCTCAAAGACATTTACCGTTTGGCTATTTACTGTCTGGTCATTTTCCACCAGCGTCAGCCATGCGGGCATGTTCTCCACCGTGTAATATTCTATCTGGCCGCTCTTGTTCTCAATAGTCACATCGAAGGTATAGTCCTCGCCGTATTTCTTGAAGATATTGACGGAGTCCTTGCCCCATTTGAGCGTATTTTGCTGTACGTAAGCGGTCCACTTGATGGGGTTGGACATGTTGCCGTGCAGGTCGTGTACCTCAGACATGGTGATATTGAGCGTCGTGCCCTCTATGTCTCTGAGCGAGACCTCCGCTTCGGAGAGGTTGATGACCACCTTCCGCTCGGATGCTACGGGGAGGGCTGTGATTCGTACCTCGGATGGCGCATTCTTGAGCGGAGGCGTTGCCGTACCATTGACAGCCATGAACTGTGCAGCCGCCATCGCGCCCGCCTCGGAGCGAGGTGCCATATTCTGCATGGTGAAGCCCTTGGTCTTCACGCCGTTGATGGTGCTGTCTTTCTCAAACGGATAGTACGCCGCGAGACCGCGCGAATAGACATCCGAGGTGTCGAGCGTGTGGTACATATTGCTCAGCAGCCGCTCCTCGGAGAGCGTCGCATTCCATACCCTGATTTCGTCCACGGAAGAA
The DNA here is from genome assembly GCA_902765485.1 of uncultured Bacteroidales bacterium. Taxonomy (GTDB): domain Bacteria; phylum Bacteroidota; class Bacteroidia; order Bacteroidales; family Paludibacteraceae; genus Colicola. Next base: position 19,935 of record CACWZZ010000012.1, on the reverse strand, counting down.
AGGTCGTTCCCTTTGGCAACAGCAAACATCGCCCCCTTGAATACCGGTACATCCGCTTCGGCAATGACGGCGGTACGTTTGCCGTCGAGATAGAAGGATGCCGCCTGCCCCCGGACTACATTGAGTGCCAGATGATGCCAGCCGGTATTGATCTGCGGGAAATCGGCATAAGCAGCTACGGTCTGCGATTTCTTTCCGTATTGGAGAACGAGGTTACGCAGCGAGTCGAAATGCAGGCAGAGACCTTGCGTCTCAAAGACGGTGTCGCGTCTGACGTTGGACGGCATGTACCACATCTCAACCGCATAACTGTCATTCATGCCAGTGTTGATACGCGAGATATCGAATTGCGCACCCGCGGTGCTATCAATACGCAAGGCGTAGTTGGTGTTGAGGATATTCCATGAGGCTTGTACCTTGAAATCATGGGTGTGCCGCGCATCGCCTGCAATGGTTCCATGTCCCTCGTTCATAGGCCAGTAGTTCGTCAGACCATAGGTATAGGTGTCTTTCGACTCGTACTTCTTAGAGGCGGCATCCATTACATCCCGATAGGTGTTATAGAGCGCAAGGTTGTGTATATTCGCGTTAATAGGTCCTAAATAGAGGTAGTTGTCCATCGCATAGTCCGCCACTTGTATATCTGCCTCCTGCACAAGTTCGCCGCTGAAGAGGTAAACGGTTGTTTCGTCATACTGCGCGATCATGTTGAAGGTCATGGTGCTCGCTTTGTAGTTCATGGCGAAGAAGGTCCATTTATCCTTCGGTACGGAGTTTTTGCTAGTGAACTGAGCACCTGCTATTTTGACGATGGCGTGTCCTTCGCCGTCAACGGAGAGCGCAAAACTGCTTCCTCCGGCTCCGTGACGGAGCACCGTTCCTTCTTCGTGCCAGTTGAGCCAGAACTCCATGGAAAAATCCCCGTTGAGGAACACGGGATTGATTGTTTTGGGCTCTGTTCCGTAAGGCAGGATTTGATAGGACACCTCATGGTCGATAGGCCGTCCGTTGAGTTTGGCGGTGACCATGATGTTCTTGTCGCCTACATAGCCGGGGACTATATCCTCGTTGAACTCGACGGAGAGCTGTTCGCCTATTCCTAATATACCGCTCGCGGGCGCAGGCGTATATAAGGGGCGGGGTTTGGTCATATCCTTGATGACCGTCGTCGGGTCACTATAGACTTGTACTTGCTCATGCCCATAGGGCGTCGTGGTGAAGGCACGGAACTCGTATTCGCCCTCGCGATAATTGATATTATCGGACATATCCAAGGTAAAGTGCAGGTCTCCTGTCGGCGGAAGAAGGTTGAAACTCTTGTCCGTCGAGTCGGCTTGGTTCGTCACCCATGTATGGAGCGTCGTCCATTGCGTGCTTCCGGCGAAGCGGTATTGGATTCCCACGTTCCTGAGGTTCTTGAAGAGCCGGTTGAACCCGGAGACTTTCAGTTGCAGCGTACCGTTTCCGTTCGTGGGGTCGGTGTTGATGACGGGGTTGGTCACACTCAGTTCTACCGGCGAGGAGGACGGCACGAAATGAGCGTTAAGTGTCACCTCATCGTAGATGGTAGCAGACTGGTATTGGGACTGAAAGCGAAGCTTGATACCCTCATGGTGGAGGATCGACTGGTCGGACTGGCTGATGGTGATGGTCTTCTTGACCGTCGTTCCTTGATCGGTCCATATCGTGCGTCCGTTGATGGGCACGCCGTCCATCAGTATCTGCAATCCCGTCGTGTCGGTGTTCTCTGCGATAGCTACATCATACCCGAACGGGAAAGCCTGATGGACGTCAGACATGTTGGAACAATAGAGGGTGGCGGTTGCGCTCTGTCCGGCAGGGATGTCCGTCAGCGTGACGGACTTGGCGGGGGCCTCGTTGCCCTTGCTGATACGGATATCCGGCTGTTCCATCCTTACTGAACCGTTGCCTAATGGCAGCGGCTTGCCGTCTGAGCCCATGTAGAAATGGGTCGAGTCGGCAGGCTCGTAGGGGTTGTAGGTCTGTCCGCCGAAGAGGGAGAAGATCTTGCTGTTGTTGCCGCACTCCGCATCGTACATGTTCACAGAGATCTCTGTGTCGCGGTTGCCGTCTTTGAGTACATACTCCCATTCGGTATAGCTCGTCGAGTCATTGCCCGATCCACTGATGCTACCACCGCCTACTAAGTGCTGGGTATTGGTTTGAAAACCTACATCGATGTAATTTTTGATCCGCCAATTGTTTTTCCAACCAATTACCGCAAGAACCGAATAGTCGGTCAGTTGTTGGTCTATAGAAGTGGTGTCGTGGCGGAAAGTGAAAGTGCGGGAAGAACCGCCGTCTATAGAATAGTTCTGCGGGGATTTGGTGCCGTCCATGACTTTGATTTTCGCCTCCTCGTTCTTCCGGATGCAGTTTTCCCACGCCTTAATCTGGTTGTTGCACCATCGTACGCTGTCTATCTCTGTTTTCTCCGGATATAGTAGTGTATCCTGAGGACGGACGAACACATAGGTGCCTGAGTCTCCATAATGTTCATTGCTTGGATCAAACCATGTGATGCACTTGACATGCTGACCGGTGTTCACATAGTTGCGTGCCTCCTGCTCCGTTGCCACTTGCGTCAAGTATTGCCTGCGCTGGTCCTTCCATTTGGGTATCATGACGGTCTCCAGGTCATACTGCGTATAGGCGAATACCGTGTTGATGGTAGCGCCGGTTGCCAGCGCGTCTTCCAGCACGATGCGGTAACGACCGGTCTGTACGTCCTTCTTCACACAAACCTTGCGGCATTTGCCGATGAGGATATTGTTCGATGTGCCGACATACACGTCCCCTCGGGCGCCTACATAGGGGGCTTTGTCACTGGTAGAGATAGATTCGACCGTAGTGGTTTGGAAGATAGAGTCCTGCTTGTGCGTATATTTCCAATTGGCTTTTATCCCGCCGGTGAGCGTGGTAATTATATTGGATGAATTGATCAGTGCGACTCCTATTCCGACTGCCGTGGCTACTTCCGTTCCGGCGAACCAATCCGAAATCGCTGAATGGTCACCGGAGCGCTGGTAGGTGTAGTATTTGCTGACGGTATTTACCGTACCTTTCTTCAGCGTCGTCTTGGATTGTGCGCCATACGGGTCACGCAGGATGAACTGTATATGATCCGGTCCTTTGGTGACGAAGTTGTTGCCTGTGGTGAGGTTGCCCAGCACGATGGCAGTCATGCGGAACGGCTCATAGGTACGGTCGTCGCGTTTGAGGGTGATATTGAACTGGCGGGTGAAGGGACTGGTTATATTCGGCGCACCTACTGTCCACCGCAGCGTAGCACGGCCATTTTTGTCCAGCGTGACGAGGTCATGTTGCAACTGATAAATCTCGCCCGGCTGGTAGCGCGTAGAGTCCTCCGGCACTTTGTAGATAACGCCCTGTTCTGCACTCATCTCGTTACCTATGGTCAGGTCCTGGCCATTCAGGTTCACCGTGTCCGTAACAGGCTTTTCGCCGTCGTAATTGGTATATGCCTCATAGCCGTGGAGTTCGTATTCCACTCCGCCTAACATCTGGTAAACCGGGTACTCGAACATATATTGTACCGCTCCGCTACCATCCGTTGTATAGACACCTCGGAGGGTATCGGTGTGCTCCTCGTCGATGGGCACGATGAGTGAATCTAAACCGAAAGCACCTACAGGATGCCCTTTCTCCCGGATGTCCACTATCGGCTTCGAGTAATGGGTAAAGACCTTCTTGGTGTGGTATTTGTAACTGCTCGTCAGCGTGTCGCCGTGCTCTGTGACATGCAGGAGGGAGTCGGTCGATTCCTGCTTGGCATTCGTCAGATCAACCTCCGGCAGCGAGGTGAACTCTATATTGTCATTGTTTTTGCATATATCAACGCTCTTTATCACATACTTGAGCGGCGGCAGCTTGGCGGAGAACTCGCCCGTTGCGCTGTCCGTAGTGATATAGATATATTTGGTTTTCTCCGTCTCTCCCGAACCGGTCCATGCGTGGCTCTTGATAGCTGCCGTGTCGCTCTCGAAATAACGGTCGGTAGTTGCCGGTGTCATATGGTCTTCTTCCAAGCAGTTGAAGGAGAACGAAGGGTTGTTGAGACGGAGGGTGATCTTCGCCACACCGATGTTGTTCTTCGACTTGGCGAAGCCCACAGGAATGGAGTCGTTGTACTTCGCTCCGGCTACGCGGCCGACGAAGTTCACCAATGTCGAGTCGGTGAAATCGTGCTGCACGCGGTCCACAAAGTTATACGTGCCCTCTGTCGGAAACCGCCCGCCGTCAACAAACTCATGTCCCATCAGTCGCGCTTCCACATAGTGCTCTCCGACAGGAACGCTGATGGAATAGCGTCCCTCCGCATCGGTCGTTTGCACTTCGCCGTTAGCGGTAACTACGATTCCGTCAATAAACAGTTGAATACCTTCAACCGGTATATTCGTACCTGCATAATAGATATGTCCCGTCATGGGGAACGAGCTGACATCCTCAAAATCGATATTGTTCGCCGTCAGGCTCGTCGGGCTGATGAAAAGCGAGCGGGTGTTGGGGTTGAACCGGTGAATACCCTTTTCCGGCACAATCATGTAGCCCGAACCGCTGCCCTTGAACGGAATACCGCGGATGAGGTACTCTCCCTTTTCGTTGGTCACAGCGTAGCGGGAGAGCTGAGCCTCCGCAGGCACGATCGTGGAAGAGGTCACGTTATTGCCTACCGTAGCGTGCCGTCCGTTGGGCTGGTCGCTGGCGTAGGAGGCATCGAAAGCGTACCGCTCCAAGCCCTCGTCGAGCGGCCAATAGAGCGCAAGCCCCTTCTCACGACCGTTCAGCACGCGGTCGAAATAACCGGCTTTCTCCGCGTCCGTCAGCACATGGTCCCACACACGCACCTCGGCGAAGTACCCCTTGAAGGCTTGGGCTTCAGCAATGCCCTGCATACCGCCCAGAGAGAAAGGAGCGGACAAGTCTTGACTTGAGACAGTGATGGTCTTTACTTCACTGCTGTCCACCTGTATGCTCAGTTGGTTGCCTCTCTTGCTCAGCGTCAGCAAGGAATACTTGCCGGAAGGGATGGTCACGCCGGTGGACGTGATGATACACTCATGATTGACAGGAGTGTATGTACTTGTCCAACTGCCGTTACCGGTATAGGTGTATGATTCTTGTTGCAGAATATCTTTCCCGCCGTTCTGGTAGTTTGCGCCATCCCAATAAACAGTTCCTCCGATAGTAATTGCTCCACAGGAGGCAGCATGTGATTCGCCAAAGAGACATCCCCCATCATGCGTGACCTCCACACGGCTGACGGTGTTCTCTATAGTGACTGTACCGCCTCGCACACTGCTGCCCGGTCCGATGGCATTTCCAAATACTCCATTACCTTCTGCATATATGTCGCCTCCTGCAATGGTGATATCTCCTCCGTTGCAGGCGAATCCTCCTCCTATACCGGTGAAACCTCCGATAGTACGGATGGTTCCGCCCTCTATGACAATATTACCATAACTGAGGGCTTCCTTGCCATTCTTGGCTCCGCCGCCGATACCACTGCCCATACCGTTACTTTTGGCTTCCAGCGAACCCATACCTTTGATGGTAAGCGTCTTGCCTTCCGGCACATGGATTGCGGGATTGAGTTTACCGAAACAGGTGACGGTATTCTCACCCTCCAAAATCAAGGTAGCATCTCCCAGACAGTTGATGCCCGGCCAATTGTACTGCTCGTCTTCAGTTCCTTCGATAGTGACATTCTGGAGTACAACCGTAGCGCCGTCGGCAATAGAAATCTTGTAGTTCTCTTCCAAAGCCCCGGTAAGAATGTAAAAGTTTTGCGCCGTGTAGTCACCGGTGAGCTCTGAGAGATCTATCGTAGGATTGTATCTCCGCAGTTCGAGTTGATAACCGTTGGTTGTGGAGGAACCCATTGTAATCATTTCTTCCATTCCCGGTATATTCGCCAGTACTGCGTCTGCGCTCAGTCCTGCGTCGGGACGGACGAAGAACTGCACGGTATAATCCTTGTCGCTGCCGAAGACCTTTGCCAACTCAGCCGAATCCGCTTTCCAGGCTATACCTTCCGACACGCCGTTCACGTATTGCGAACTGCCCGTGATGGTATTGTCGTCCCCTGTATCGGAGGGACGGAGCCACATACGTGCATCCGGCACGGCGGTTCCCGTTCCGTATTTGACGAGACCGGAGAGCGTTCCCCGCGACTGGCAGAAACCCACGTCATAAAGCGTGCTCTGAAGCGCAAGGGTGCTTGCCGTGTCCATCTGGTACACCTCTACACGGTACTCATAGTAATAGCCCGGCTGGACGGTGTTGTCTTGGTAGGTGTAGGTGGCATTCGTGCCACTAATACTCTCTACCGGTTTGAAATCCTCTGTGGAGTTGACATACCGGCGTGAGATGATATAAGTGCTGTTGTCGGTTCCTACTTGCTTGGCTGTCCAGTCCAGAGATACCGTGCCGGGATGCGTACCCTTGGAGGCGGTGAAGGACTGTAGCGTTGTGCCTGCTAACAAGCCGGCTCGCACGGTTGCACTCTCGAAGCGGTAGCCGCCCGCCAGATCCAACCGCACTTTGTATTCGTATTTGACCGAGGAATTAGGCAGGTCGCTGTCTTCAAACGTAGCCCGGTACCCCGCAGCCGGATTAGCATCCGCGCTGATGTCGCTTCGGTATTCGGTCCATGCGTCGTTAGCGTTCTTCCTGCGCATGATCTTGAAATTGACGGTAGCGTCGGTCACCGGCACTCGGCTGTACTGCCATGTGAAAACAACCTTGTTCTTAATGGTCGTGTCCTGCTGTAAGTCGTGGATCGTGACGGAAGGAGCCGTGGTCACTACCGCCGAGGTGGCAGAGCCGAGTTTGGCGAGTAGCGCGTCCGAGGGGGAGTTGAGACTGCTCTCAGCGACACCATTGCCGATATAGTCGGTGGGGACATTGACCACCATATACTTGTAATAGGTGCCGATATCCGCCCCGTCGTCGGTAAAACCGAGTGCGCCGCCGCGGGTGCTTCTCAGACTGCCGCGCTGACTCCACGACGAGCCGGATTTCTTATTGCCGGTGCTGTCCGTTTCCATTCGATAGATATAGGGCGTTACGGCTAAATAATTGGAGCCGGAGGGTGTTGTCCATGTCATTGCCGTCTGGTGGTCAAACTGGCGGTAGTCGGTCGTGATAGCGCCCGGAGCAGGGATGACGGGGAAAGCGTTCTCCTTCGTATCTGTCCTCGTCTGTACATTGAACCAGTTGTCGGGGTCCTTCACTCCATGGGTGGCGGTCACCCTCACATCGATACGCGCCGTATTGCCTACGCTGTCCGGGATAGCGCAGTTCTCTGTCTTCTCGGAAGAACCCGCTTCGTAACTCTTGCTGACGATAGCGGTAGTTCCGTCCTGTTTATAAAACGTATAACGCACGTCGTATGTACACTGGCGCATACGTACGCCTTCGAGTTTGCTGTCAATGTCATTCGGCAGTTGAGGTACGGTGAACGTCATTTGGTCGATGCCCGTCCGCTCCACCTTGTATGATTTCCAGTCGAAGTCGCTCAGACCGAGTTGCGTGCTCGTCCCCACGCTCGAAGCAAGGGTCATATTGTACCAGGAGTCGTTGGAGTGCTTGAAATGGAAATAGATTTTCCAGTTACCTCCCGCCATCTCCGCGGAGTAGTAGAGGTCGATCTTCGCGGTCATATAGTGCTTGTCGCTTCCCCATTTCCGGAGCGTGAATGTCTGCTCGTTCGCAGTTAGTTCACCCCAGCCGTACACCTCATTGGTAAACCATGCCTTGGCGTTCGGCATCACTAACTTGGCTTTCACTTCGGCGTCGTCTTTGTCATCGTCGCCTTCGTTGATGTACTTGAGCGTCAGCAGGTCTATGCTCTTACTGCCGTTGGTTGCAATGAGGGTTCCCTCCTGACAGTAAGTGTTCCTGTAGTCAAGGTCGGCAAGGAAAACCTCCAGATAGAGGTGGTCGGTGTAATGAGTCGCCGAGTACTTGTCCTCGTTCAGCACCCAGTCACTTGCCATTACGGCGTTCGTTCCCGCCACGAGCAATAGTAGCATAGCAGCCACCCGCATGGTGTGAGTAATCAGTCTTCCGACTGTCGATTTAGTCTTCATACGTATTATCGCTTTTGTTTAATTCTCTATTATATTGCCGTTTTTAGTTCTTCTTCGTGAGTTTAATGATTGGAGGCACAAACTCGCCTTCCTTAAGGACGGCTTTCGCCGTGCCGGTATAGTAAATAATATATGCTCGCAAGCGATACCCGCAATTTGCCGGCACCGCCTATGATGGCGTAAGCATTAGGCGAGCAAAAAAATGTACTAAAAATCCGGTGCAAAATTAATACTTTTTTTGCATATATGCAAATAAAAAGCGAAAAACTTGCACAATTCAAAAAAAACTTGCACAATTCAAAAAAAGTTGTACCTTTGCACCCGAAATAAAGCCCAAATAACCCCTAAATAAGACCCGCATCGGGGTACTTTCGTGGTAGTTCTAGACTTTGTTAATTTATACTACGACACAGAAGACTGATTATCAGCATGTTACGCTCCATTCCGAAACACCTGAAAATTAGCCAAAAATCCGCTTTCATTGACCAAAATCTCCACTTTCCGAAATACAAAAATCTCTCAAAAAACTTGCAGAAAAAAGATTTTTCTCCCTGTGCACTTGCAAATATCGAAAAAAAGCAGTAACTTTGCAGCAAATTTGGAGTACTATGAATTTTACACATTTGCATGTGCACTCCCACTACTCGCTGCTGGACGGACTGTCCAAAGTGGATGAGATAGTGGATAAATGTATTGCGACCGGCATGAACGCCGTGGCGCTGACTGACCATGGTAACATGTACGGAATCAAGGACTTGCTGGATTACTGCAAGGACGTGAACAAGAAACGCAAAGCGGAGGCGGAGGAGAAAGGTGAACCCTTTGTGCCCTTCACTCCGATCGCGGGCTGCGAGGTCTATTGTGCCCGCCGCGGAAGACACTCGATGAAGGACGACAAAGCTGTCAACGGCGAAGGGCGGACATACGTCATAGACCGCTCCGGATGGCACCTGATCCTGCTGGCAAAGAACCTGGAGGGCTATCACAACCTCTGCCGCATCGTCTCCGCCGGATACATGTCCGACGCGTTCTACCACACGCCGCGAATCGACAAAGAGCTGCTGGAGAAATGGCACGAAGGCATCATTTGCTGTTCGGCTTGCCTTGGCGGCGAGTTGCCGCAGAAGATATTGGACGGCTTCAGCCGTCAGCCGTCAGAAATCAGCCGTCAGAAGTCAGCCGTCAGCAGTCAGCCATCAGCCGTCAGCAGTCAGCCATCAGCCATCAGCACTCAGCCGTCAGAAATCAGCCTGCAGGAAGCGATCGAACAGGGTGTGTTCAAAGAGGCGGAAGAGACCGTTCAGTGGTTCAAAAACCTCTTCGGCGAGGACTACTATATTGAATTACAACGCCATGAGACCCAGAAACCCGGTGGAGACCAAGAGGTTTACGAGAGACAAAAACAGGTCAACCCTGTCCTCATCGAACTGGCGCGCAAATACGGCGTGAAGGTCATTTGCAGCAACGACTCGCATTTCATCAATGAGGAAGACGCGGAGGCGCACGACCGCCTGATCTGTTTGAGCACAAACCACTATGTGAACGACGTCAACCGAATGCACTACACCAAGCAGGAGTGGCTCAAAACGCCGGAAGAGATGTACGAGATCTTCCAAGACATCCCGGAAGCGCTGGAGAACACCCAGGAGATCGTCGGCAAAGTGGAGATCTACGACATCGACCACAAGCCGTACATGCCTAAATTTGACATTCCGGCTTCGTTCGGCAACGAGAGCGACTACCCCGACCGTCTGGCGTTCGAGAGTGCGTACCTCCGCCATCTGACGATGGAGGGCGCGAAAGTGCGCTACGGCGAGAAACGGCTTGCGGAGGACGAGGAACTGAAAGAACGGATCGAGTTCGAGCTCAACACCATCATCAACATGGGATTCCCGGGTTACTTCCTGATCGTCATGGACTTCATCCGTGCGGCGCGCGAAGAACTGGATGTCTCTGTGGGACCGGGACGTGGTTCAGCTGCCGGATCGGTAGTAGCTTACTGCCTGAAAATCACCGACTTGGACCCGATGCAATACGACTTGCTGTTCGAGCGTTTCCTGAACCCCGACCGAATCTCGCTGCCGGATATTGATACGGACTTTGAGGATTGCGGACGCGGCAAAGTGCTGGATTACGTGAGCCGCAAGTACGGCGAGACGCATGTGGCGCATATCGTTACCTACGGTAAGATGGCTACCAAATCGGCTCTCGCGGACGTGGGACGCGTTCAGCAAGTGCCGCTGCCCAAAGTGAACGAACTGAAGGGTCTGATCCCCGACCGCGAGTTCCCGGATTCGGTACTCAAGAAACTGCCGGCGGGCACGACCAAGAAACCCAAAGTGAACCTCCGCAACTGTTACCAATACGTGGACGAGCTGGAGCACGAGTATAAGTTCGGCGATCCGAACATCCGCTCGATGCTGGACTACGCGGCGCGGTTGGAAGGCACGATCCGCCAAGTGGGTGTACACGCCTGCGGCGTGATCATTGGCGCAGACGACCTGACGAACTTCGCCCCGCTGAGTTCCGTGGAGGACAAAACCACCAAGAAACGTGTGCTCGTGACCGAATACGACGGGCATGTGGTCGAGTCCGTCGGACTGATCAAGATGGACTTCCTCGGACTCATTACCCTGACGATCATCAAGGAATGTCTGCGCAATATCAAGAAAGCGCGCGGCGAAGATGTGGACATCGATCATATTCCTATTGACGACGCCGAGACCTACAAACTCTTCCAAGAGGGACGCACGGTAGCGGTCTTCCAGTTCGAGTCCGGAGGTATGCAGAAATACCTGCGTGAACTCAAACCGACCGTCATTGGTGACCTCATCGCCATGAACGCCCTTTACCGTCCGGGACCGATGGATTACATTCCGCAGTTCATCCGCCGTAAGCAAGGGATCGAACCCGTTACGTACGACATTCCTGTGATGGAGAAATACCTGAAGGACACCTATGGTGTCACGGTCTATCAGGAGCAGGTCATGTTGCTGAGTCGTCTGCTGGCGAACTTCACCCGCGGCGAAAGTGATAAACTGCGTAAGGCGATGGGTAAGAAACAGATGTCTGTCTTGGCATCGCTCAAAGACAAGTTCATGGAGGGCGGCAAGTCCAACGGCCACGACCCGAAGATACTGGATAAGATTTGGAAAGACTGGGAGAAATTCGCCTCGTACGCCTTCAATAAATCGCACGCGGCGTGCTACTCGTGGGTGGCTTACCAAACCGGCTACCTCAAAGCGCACTACCCTGCCGAGTTCATGGCGGCGAACCTCACCGTCCATAAGGACGACATCAAAGAGGTCACCAAGCTGATGGACGAATGTCGTGCGCTCGGGCTGAGTGTGCTGGAGCCGGATGTGAACGAGTCCGAACTCAGTTTTATCGTGAACCAAGACGGCGCTATCCGTTTCGGTCTGGGTGGGATCAAAGGCGTCGGAGAAGGAGCCGCAGAAGCCATCATCCGCGAACGGGAGAAGAACGGCAAATACAAGGACATCTTTGATTTCCTGGAGCGCGTTAACCTCCAGTCCTGCAACCGCAAGACGATAGAGAACCTCGCGCAAGCAGGTGCCTTCGAGTGCTTCGAAGACATCTACCGCGAACAGTTCTTCGGAACCGATGAGTACGGCAGCACAGGACTCGACCTGCTGATGAACTACGGCAATAAATACCAAGCCGACCAAGCCTCCAATGCCAACTCGCTCTTCGACGATTTCGACATAGAGGTGGAAGTACACCACCCTGCTCTGCCGCAAGTGCCGCGATGGAACACCATTGAGCGGCTCAACAAAGAGAAAGAGCTGATCGGCATCTACCTCTCCGCACACCCGCTGGACGAGTACGAGTACGAAGTGCGCGAGTTATGCAACCTCACGGCGAACGAGCTGTCGCTCTTCGAAGGCTGGCGCAAGCCCGAGGAGCGCGACGCCGCAGAGAAACGTATCCGCGCCGAGATAGCGGAGATGACGCCTGCTGCGCCTGCGCAGGAAGAGGACGCACTCGATTTCGGAGCGCCGGACGCAGCCGAAGAAGATGCGCCGGTAGCCGTAGAGACCAAGAAAACAGAGACGCCGCCGCAAGAGGAAGAAGAGCGTCCGATCCTGCCCTCGGAGTTCATCGCCGCGCATAAGAACCAGACTTGTCTCATCGGTGGAATTATCACCGAAGCGGAACAACGCATCAGCCAGAAAGGCAACCCCTACGGACGATACACTATCGAGGACTACACCGGCAGTTACACCCTTGCGCTCTTCGGAAATGCTTATTCCCAGTTCGCGCACATGATGCTCAAAGACCTGTACGTCCTCATCACCGGCGTCATCCAGCAGAAAGGCAACGGACAGCGGTGGTTCAAAGAGCAGCCGGACGAGAAAGCCGAATACGAGTTTATCGTGCAGAAAGTGGAGATGCTGAACGAGGCGCAGGACAAACGCACCGACGGACTGAATATAACCCTTGCGCTGAACCGGCTTACGCCGGAGTTGGCAGATGAGTTAGCGGAACAAATATCGAGCAACAAAGGTCAGGGACGACTCCATGTAGCGATCTACAATCCCTCCACGCGTCAGTCTGTCGCGCTCACCAGCCGTTCCCATTCCATCCATGTCACGCCGCCGCTCTACCGCTGGCTCGCACGACGCAGAGGAGAAGGAATACTCGATTTCAAAGTAGTAGAGAAGAATTGATGAATTATAGCGAAGCGATCACATATCTGTATTCGTCGCGCCCGCCGTTTCACATGGTGGGAGGCGCGGCGTACAAGCCGGGGCTGGAGAACACACTCCGTCTCATGGCGCATCTGGGTAACCCGCACGAGAAGCTGCGCGCGGTACATGTGGCAGGCACGAACGGCAAAGGTTCGACCTCCCATCTCATTGCTGCAGTCCTGCAAGCCGCCGGATACAAAGTGGGGCTCTACACCAGCCCGCATCTGGTCTCGCTGACCGAACGCGTCCGCGTCAACGGCACGCCGATCTCCGAAGAAGAAGTAGCGCGGTTTATCACGGAGAACAAGGCGTTTCTGGACGAGACTCAACCCTCTTTCTTCGAGACCATGACCGCGATGGCGTTTGCATATTTCGTTTCGCAACAAGTGGACATAGCGGTCGTCGAAGTGGGACTCGGCGGACGACTCGACAGCACCAATGTGCTGACACCCATTCTCTCCGTCATCACCAATATCGGAATGGACCACACCGAGTTTCTCGGAAACACCCTGACGAAGATCGCCCGCGAGAAAGCAGGGATCATGAAACCTCATGTGCCCTGTGTCATCGGCGAGACCCACCCGCAAACCATGAATGTTTTCCTCGACCGTGCGCGCGAGTGCAATATATTAGGAGACGGACCGGAAACGACCGACTGCCGGATCTGGTTTGCCGACCAATGCGGATATATGCGCACCCGCAGGCTGCGCGAAGCGCCGGAAAGCGAACTCAAAGGGATCTACCAGGAGCATAACCTCCAGACCGCTTACGTCGCGCTGAAAGCTATCAGCTATCAGCATTCAGCATTCAGCATTCAGCCTTCAGCTATCCGTGAGGGCTTCGCACATGTATGCCGTCTGACGGGTCTGCGCGGGCGTTGGGAGACGCTGCAGAAACAACCGCTCGTCCTCTGCGACACGGGGCATAACAGCCACGGACTGCAGTATGTCGCCCGCCAACTCAAGGAACTGCCCCACCCGCATATTTGGATTGTCTTCGGCATGGTGAACGACAAAGATACGGACGTAGTAATGCGTCTGATGCCCACAAATGACAAATGTCAAATGTCAAATGTCAATTGTCAAATCTCAAATCTCAAATACAGCTATATCTTCACCACGCCGAACACCTCTCGTGCGCGGACAGCGGAAGAGATGCTCACTTTGTGGCACCAAATCCATCCGGAGAGTCCGGTTTTCTCCCCCGAAGGGGAGATCGCTCTTGATAAGCCGCAAGACGCGTTTGCTTATGCCTTAGACCATGCCGCGCCGGAAGACGCGATCTTCATCGGCGGCAGCAATTATTTAGTAGGAGATGCGCTATCATATTTTGCACATTGAGACCTCTTTCGCCGAAGAATGGCAGAAAGACCTGTTCGACCAAGCGATTTGTGACTTGGGCGTGGACACCATTGACGGCGAGGACTATTATATCCCTTCCGACCTCTGGGAGCAAAACCGAGAGGCGATTGAGGAATACCTTTCACCTTTCAATTTTCAATCTTCAATTTCCCCCTGTCCGGACGAGAACTGGAATGCGGCATGGGAAGCGGAGCACCCTGTTCAGGAACTGCCTCTGGGTGTTCGGATCGTGCCGCATTGCGCCTTCGGCGCAGGTTACCACGAGACGACCTCCATGATGATCAATGCCCTCCTGGAAAATGCCAAAATGCAAGATGCATCGTCCTTCGTCCTTGGTACTTCGTCACTTGGTACTTCGTCACTTGGTACTTTAGGTCGTGTCCTTGATAATGGGTGTGGAACAGGTGTCTTGGGGATATTTGCCAAACGCTTGGGAGCCGAGACGGTGGTTGCTATCGATATAGACGACAAGAGTGTGGAGAATGCGCGGGAGAACGCTGCGCTGAACGGTGTAGAGATGGATGTGCGTCTCGGAGACCTGAGCTCCCCTCCTTTCAGGGAGGGGCTGGGGGTAGGCTCTTTCAACCTCATCCTCTCCAATATCCATCGGAATATCCTTCTTTCCCAAATGAGCCTGTACGCCCGTCTGCTGTGCGCAGGAGGAGAGTTATGGATGAGCGGTTTCTACGAGGCGGACTGCCTTGCTCTGCAAGCCGCAGCCGAAGCCGAAGGACTGACCCTTACGGACGTCCTTGCGAATGGCGAATGGCGGATGATGAAATGTCGAAAAGAGGAGCGCCCTCCAAGAACGTAACGTTCGGAGAATTGAGAATTGAGAATTGAGAATTGAGAATTGATTTCTCTCCCTTCCGCGGATAGACAAAGATCCGGAAGTTCTCCAAGATATATTCGTATTCGCACCAGCGATCGAAGATCGCGATATTGTCTTCTCCCATGATGAGTGTAAACTCGTGCTCCGGATAAGCTTTTTGCAGTTCCCGCAGCGTGTTCGCGGTATAAGACGGTCGCGGCAGGTGAAACTCAAAGTCGCAGGCTTTCAAGCCCGGTATGTCTTTGATGGCTTGTTGCACTCCGGCAAGCCGTTCCTCTTCGGGCGCGAGTATTCCTGCCGGTTTCAGCGGGTTATTGGGACTCACCATCAGCCATAGTTCATCGAGGTCAGTATGCTCGATGACCCATCGCGCCAAACCCACATGCCCGAAATGGACCGGGTTGAAGCTACCGCCGTATATGCCAATTTTAGCCATCAGATTTCAGCTTTCAGCTATCAGTTTATCCAGTTGTGCGAAGGCGTTTGGCAGGTCGTCGTTGACGATGACGCGGTCGAACTGCGGTTTGAAACTCATCTCATACTCCGCTTTCGCCAAGCGTTTCTCTATCATCTCTGCGCTGGTGTCTCCGCGCCCCACTAAACGACGTCGCAACTCCTCAATGGACGGCGGACAGATGAAGACCGACAGAGCGCGGTCGCCTAAGATACGTTTCAGGTTCAGTCCTCCTTTCACATCCACGTCGAAGAGCACTTGGTGTCCCGCTTGCTCAATACGTTCGATCTCCGCTTTCAGCGTGCCGTAATAGAGCCCTTCATAGACCTGTTCGTACTCGATGAACTCGTCTCCCGCGATGCGCTGTTGGAACTCTTCCACGGAGATAAAATAGTACTCCCGTCCGTTCACTTCTTCGCCTCGCGGCGCACGCGTCGTGCAGGAGACGGAGAGTTCGAACTGACCCGGATATTCGGTCAACAGATGCTTGACCATGGTCGATTTGCCGCTGCCCGAAGGCGCACAGAAAATGTATATCATAACACATTTAAAACTTGTTCTTTGATTTGCTCGAGGATGTCTTTCATCTTGACGACTATGATCTGCATCTCGGACTGGTTGGATTTGGAGCCGAGCGTGTTGATCTCGCGCCCCATTTCCTGCGCGATGAACCCGAGTTTCTTGCCGACACCGACTGCATCTGCATTCTCCATCGTCTCGCGGAAGTACTTAATATGGTTCGCCAGCCGCACTTTCTCCTCGGTAATATCCAGTTTCTCGAGGTAATAGATCATCTCTTGTTCCAGTCGGTTTCGGTCTATCTCCGCCTGGGTCTGCGCAGACAGTTGCGCGAGGTTCTGCTCCAGCCGCTCTTTGATCTTCGCCACACGTCCTTTCTCAAAGGGTTCCACTTGTGCCAGCAGCGCAGCGATGCCGTCCAGTTTCTCGGTGAACATTGCTTGCAGCGCGGCTCCTTCTTGCGTCCGGAAAGCGACAAACTCGTCCAGAGTCTGCTCTATCTGAGTTTGGACCGCCTGCCATTCTTCGTCCGTCAGGTCCGAGCCTTCCTCGCCGCTCTTGGTCACATCCGGGAAACGCAGGATAGCCCCCATCACCTCTGCCGGAACCGGTTCGCCAAACTGCTCTCCGTACTGCCGCGCGTACTCCTTCGCCGCGCTCCAGTTGATCGCCGAAGGCTGAGAGCTGGCATCTGACAGCTGATAACAGATAGCTATTTCCACTTTTCCCCGCTCCACGCGTTGGGTGATCTGTGTGCGGATTTCCAACTCATGTGCCCGCAGTTCAGGCTGCAGACGAACGGACATGTCCATTGCTTTGGAGTTCAACGAGCGGATCTCGCATACCAGCTTGCGTCCGCGGAATTGGCTTTCGGTTCTGCCATAACCCGTCATCGATAAAATCATTTTCCTATACAGAATTTGCTAAATATATTACTTAATACTTCGGCGTTGGTGATCTGTCCTGTCACTTCGCCGATTGCCGCAAGGCAGTCCTGCAGGTCCATAGACAATAGTTCGCCGGACAGCCCAGCGCTCATTCCTTCTTTGACGCGCACGATAGCGTCGTGCGCACGAGTGATCGCTTCGTAGTGACGGGCATTGCTCAGCATCACGGCAGAGCTCTGCATGCCCTCTTTGGCAATACGTACCATTTCGCGTTTCAGCGGCTCTATCTCGCCGTTCTTGGCGGAGATACGGATTCCGTCTCCTTGGATGCCTGTATCGCATTTGTTCAGGACGCGGATGACCGTTCCTTTGATTGCTGCAATGGATTTGGCGAGGCTCTCTTCTCCTCCCCCTTCAGGGGGCTGGGGGGCTTTCACATACAGGATGATCTGGGCTTTCTGTGCGGCTTGCAGGGAGCGCTCGACGCCCATCTGTTCGATCGTGTCGTTGGTCTCGCGCAGACCTGCTGTGTCGATGATACGGAAGAGGATTCCGTCGAGGATCACCGTATCTTCGATTGTGTCGCGCGTCGTGCCTTGTATATCGCTGACGATCGCGCGCTGCTCGCCCACTAAGGCATTCAGCAGCGTCGATTTGCCGACGTTCGGCGCCCCAATGATCGCTACCGGAATACCGTTGCGGATGGCGTTTCCCGTGCGGAAAGAGGACAATAAGTTCGCCAGTTTCGATTCTATCTCGTCCGCCAAGGCACTTAACTCCGCCCTGTCGGCAAACTCCAGCTCCTCATGGTCCGCGAAATCCAGTTCCAGTTCGATGAGCGAAGTGAAATGCAGCAGCCGTTCTCGCAGAGCGGCTAACTCGGTCGAGACCGAACCGCGTAACTGGCTCAATGCCAGATCTTTCTCCGCCTTGCTTTGCGCCGCAATCAGGTCTGCGACCGCTTCCGCCTGGGTCAGATCCATCTTGCCGTTGAGGAAAGCGCGTCGGGTGAACTCGCCCGGTTCGGCAGCACGGCATCCTGCGTCAATCAGCCACCGCAACAACTCCTGCTGGATGTAGAGACTGCCGTGACAAGCTATCTCCACCGTGTCCTCACCCGTGAACGAATGCGGCGCGCGGAAAACGGAGCATAGCACTTCGTCCAAAACCTCTCCCCCTTCAGGGGGCTGGGGGGCAACGATCCGTCCGAAGTGGACACTTCCACCTTTGGCTTCGGTCAAGCGAGTACACCCGTGGAAGAGCGTATCGACGATCGCGATACTCCCTTCTCCCGACACCCGGATGACAGCAATACCGCCTGTCCCGAACGCCGTTGATATAGCACAAATAGGCTCCATCATTCAAATTTGCTGCAAAGATACAACAAAAAATTCAAAATTCAAAATTCTAAAGCAAAAAATCGCCCCGAAGGACGATTTTTCCAATCCTCTCCCCCTTCAGGGGGCTGGGGGGCTACCCTTGATGCTCCGCATCATACTCCTGCCCGCGGGCAAACATTCCATGTAAGGTGATTTTTGCCATTTTCGTTAAGTTTTAGGTTTGACATTTTGCATTTCTCGCGCATCATTGCGCGAGCCTTTTCTTATAGCCGGCTGTCTTTCGGAATATCCCTTTCCGGTTCGTCGAGACTGAGGATAGGCGATAGACGCCCCGACTGACCGTTATCCTATCTTTCCGAAAAGATTCCCCGGGGTCCCCGGCGGGCGCTAGCGCTAGTGCGTCCGATGGGGAGAGGAGGAATTGAGACAATTATACAAGTTACGTAGTAACGCAGTCATTGATCTCCAATTCCGACGACAAAAGTACTGCTTTTTCGCGAACCCACCAAATTTTCGACCCTCCTCTTGCACGATAGCGCCCTTTCTTCTGCACGATAGACCTTACAACCCCTCTTCCAGCTCGTATCCGAGCCATTCGCTCACGGCGCGCACCTGTTCTGCGTCCAAGGTCTTGCTCAATTTGTCATAATGACGTCCAAGGTCTTGCTCAATTTGTCATAATGAGGAATACCCTTCGTCTCGTCCATGATCTGAAGCCACCGGCCGAACTCATTCGCACTGATCTCCACACCCAACTGACGGGATATGGACCGTGCCAGCTCCTTCTTTGTAAAAACAATCTCTCTTGCCATCTCATTTTCCCTTCCTCCCCGTTCCATACCGTTTCCCGAACGCTATCCTGTTCGCAGCCTCCGCCGGGGTCGCTTTGTGCCTCGATCGGTCCGGCTTGGCTTGGACTATATACCTAACCTTACCATTCTTACTCCGATAGCAGCGGATGTAGTACTTATCCGTTTTTGTCACGCTTCCGCGCAGGAGCTCTATCCCTGCCTCAAAATTTACTTTTCCCATACTTAATGTTGTTTTTTGTATCCGCCAAGTTTGGCGGATTGGTTAATATTCTTCGTTCCGTTCGCGGGTCTTTAGCCCCGCGTTTTTCGATGTGCATTTCTCGCGCATCATTGCGCGAGCCTTCCTTTCTGTCTTCTGTCTCCGGTCAACCTTTTCAGGTATCGAGTCAAAAGTTTACGATTTTTAAGATCCTAACTCAGTTTTCGAGTCAACCTTTTTCAGGTTTAGTCAAGGTTTAGTCAAGGTTTAGTCAACGTGTTGCCGACGCGACCATCTCGCGACCATCTCGCGATCATCTCGCGACCATCACGCGACCACCTTAGGACGACCCCGGCCCCACAGCGGCACAACGGCGGCTTTACCCTCCTGTTTCATGGTTCTTTTGTCTCCAACCCGTACAGCTCCACATCCGCTTTTGTGTAGGTCCCCCATCTGCCCTGCCATTTGGCGATCACTACCGGCTCCGATGGCAGGGCTCTTCCGTTGTAATTGGTCGGACCGTACAACCCTGCCCTCTTCGTGTTCTCCTTGAGCGCACGGATCGGATCGTAATGCACGAACCGACCTTCTGCTACTTTCTTTGGAATGATTACCGCTGCCTGATGCTGCTGTTCGCCACTCAGGCTGTCCCAAAAACGCCGGGTCACCTCGCGGTGTTTCTTA
>CACWZZ010000011.1 GCA_902765485.1 uncultured Bacteroidales bacterium | reverse complement strand
CTTCTTCAATTTGTCAACCTCTTCTCCACCTTTTCCGATGATATAACCGGGGCGAGCGGTGCAGATAGTAACAGTCACAAGTTTCAGAGTTCTTTCGATCACGATACGGGAAATACTAGCCTCTGCGAGACGAGCATTGAGGTACTCGCGAATCTTGCTATCCTCAAGCAGCGTATCTCCGTAATTCTTGCCTCCAAACCAGTTGGAGTCCCAACCGCGGATAATACCCAGGCGGTTAGCTATAGGATTAATTTTCTGTCCCATAATAAATTACTTTTCAGCGTTAGTATTTTTAGTATCAACAAATATTGTAACGTGGTTGGAACGTTTGCGGACGCGATAAGCACGACCCTGAGGAGCGGGCAGCATACGCTTGATCATCATACCGCCGTCAACCATGATTTTCGTTACATAGAGAGTTTCGTCCTCTGCTTTCTTACCGGTCTTTACTTCCCAGTTAGCGATAGCAGATTTCAGGAGCTTCTCGAGCGCGCGGCTTGCCTCACGAGTAGAGAAATGCAGCGCACCGAGTGCACGGTTCACCTCCATGCCGCGTACCATGTCTGCTACGAGACGCATTTTACGCGGGCTGGTAGGGATATTATTGGCTTTGGCGAAGTACTGCTCTTTGCGGGCTGCCTTCATTGCCTCTGCACTATTATGTTTTCTTGCACCCATTTTAATCTTGAGTTTTAAATAATGTTAATTTGATTGCAATGGATTACTTCTTGTTATTGCCCGAGTGGCCGCGGAAGGTACGGGTCGGAGCGAACTCACCGAGTTTGTGTCCTACCATATTCTCCGTGATGTACACAGGAATAAACTTGTTTCCATTGTGAACTGCAATTGTGTGACCTACAAAGTCAGGGGAAATCATTGATGCACGGCTCCAAGTCTTGATAACTTCTTTTTTACCAGACTCATTCATAGCCAGCACTTTGTTTTCCAACTTAACGTTGATAAACGGTCCTTTTTTCAATGAACGACTCATACTATTACTTTGACTTTAATAGGTTATTTTTTACGTCTTTCTATAATGTACTGGTTGCTCTGGTTCTTCGGATGACGTGTCTTGTATCCCTTAGCGAGCAGACCCTTACGGCTACGTGGATGACCACCGGATTGACGGCCTTCACCACCACCCATCGGGTGATCTACAGGGTTCATTACAACGCCACGGTTGCGCGGACGACGACCGAGCCAGCGGCTACGACCTGCTTTACCGGATTTCTCCAAAGCGTGATCGGAGTTACCTACTACACCTACAGTAGCCTTGCATGCTGCGAGCACTTTGCGGAGCTCACCGCTAGGCAACTTGATGATAGCATACTTGTCCTCACGGCTCGACAACTGAGCGAACGTACCGGCGGAGCGTACCATGCAGGCACCCTGACCCGGACGAAGCTCGATGTTGTGAATCAGCGTTCCCAGAGGAATCACCGACATCGGCAGTGCATTTCCAACTTCAGGAGCAGCATTCTCTCCCGACATTACAGTTTGACCTACTTGCAGTCCATTCGGTGCAAGGATATAGCGCTTCTCTCCGTCAGCATAGAACAGGAGGGCGATACGAGCACTACGGTTCGGATCGTACTCAATAGTCTTAACTACTGCGGGAACACCATCTTTATTGCGCTTGAAGTCAATTACACGATACTTCTGTTTGTGACCTCCACCGATGTAGCGCATCGTCATTTTACCGACGTTGTTGCGACCACCCGTTTTGGTTTTACCAAACACAAGCGATTTCTCAGGAGCGCTCGCGGTAATTGTCTCGAACGCACCTATAACTTTGTGTCTTTGCCCCGGTGTTGTGGGCTTTAATTTACGTACAGCCATTTTTAGATATTGCTATAAAAATCAATTGTTTCACCTTCCGCCAGAGTTACGATAGCTTTCTTGTAAGCCTGCTGTGCACCGCGGAGCAGACCGGACTTGGTCCAGCGCTGTTTTACCTTCGGAGCACGGATCAGCGTGTTTACATCCGTAACCTGAACGTTGTACATTTCTTCTACCGCTTTCTTAATCTCAACTTTGTTGGCATTGCGAGCTACGATGAAACCATAGCGGTTCAGTTTCTCGCCGGCGGCGGTCATCTTCTCAGTGACGATTGGTTTGATAATAATTGCCATAATTCAACCTCCTTATGCGTTAAAAGTTGCCTCGATAGCAGCTGCCGAAGCCTCGGTCAGAACTACTACATTCGAGTTCATAATCGTGTAGGTATTCAGCTCGTTGACGTTCACTACGTTCACACGCTGGATATTAGCGGCGGACTTGCGAGCGTTCAAGTTCGCGTCTGCAATCACGAACAGCACTTTCTTGCCTGCTACCTGCAGAGCGTTCAGAACCTCTACCATAGCTTTGGTCTTCGGTGCCTCGAAATTGAGAGCGTCCAATACGAGCAGTTCATTCTGTTTTGCACGAAGCGAAAGAGCGGATTTACGAGCAAGCTGTTTTACTTTCTTGTTCAGCTTGAAATCATAGTCACGAGGTACCGGACCGAAAATCGTACCACCACCTACGCGAACCGGAGATTTCAAATCACCCGGACGTGCTCCTCCGCCACCTTTCTGGCGACCGAGTTTGCGGGTCGAGTGAGCATTCTCGCTACGCTGTTTTGCTTTTGCTGTGCCTTGGCGCTGTGCTGCCAAGAATTGCTTAACGTCCAAGTAGATAGCATGGTCGTTAGGCTCGATTGCGAAGATAGCGTCATTCAGAGCAATCTTCTTTCCGGTCTCTTTGCCGGCTTGATTCAAAATACTAAGTTCCATAACTAATTACTTGTTAATAATGACGATTGAGTTTTTAGCACCCGGTACACTACCCTTGACCATGATCAAGTTGTACTCAGGAATTACTTTCAGTACGACGAGGTTCTGGACCGTAACGCGGTCGCCACCCATCTGACCCGCCATGCGGGTACCCGGGAAGATACGGCTCGGGTATGCACATGCACCTACCGAACCCGGAGCGCGCAGACGGTCGTCCTGACCGTGAGTGCTCTGACCCACACCGCCGAAGCCATGACGTTTAACGACACCTTGGAAACCGTGGCCCTTGCTGGTTCCGATGACATCAACGAACATGCCCTCCTCGAAGAGGTCTGCTGCTGTGATTGTTTGTCCCAGAGAGAGTTCTCCGTCGAACTCAAACTCTGCTAAGTGGCGCATAGGCTCTACGCCGGCTGCCTTGAAATGGCCAGCCTCTGCCTTGTTCGTGTGCTTCTCGCTCTTGTGCATAAAGCCAATCTGAGCTGCGCTGTAACCGTCAGCTGAGTCACTACGCAAGGACCTGCCTCAATAACGGTGCACGGGATGTTTTTGCCGTCGGCACCAAAGACGGAAGTCATTCCGATCTTTTTTCCTAATAAACCTGGCATTGTTGCTTAGTTTTTTTAATAATTGTTAATTAATCTTTGCCTGCGTTCTCGCCTTCGGGTTGTCTAGTTTAACTAGTTATTCTAGTTTATCTAGTTCTACTAGTTTTCCAGCTACTATCCGAAGGAAACGCTCCGGCGTTCATCAAACTTTGATCTCTACTTCTACACCGCTCGCCAACTCCAATTTCATGAGGGCTTCTACGGTTTTGTTGTTGCTGTTGTAGATGTCAATCAGACGCTTGTAACTTGCCAACTCGAATTGCTCGCGGCTTTTCTTGTTAACGAAGGTCGAGCGGTTTACCGTGAAGATACGTTTGTGAGTCGGCAGTGGAATTGGACCACTTACTACTGCACCCGTTGCTTTTACGGTCTTGACGATCTTCTCTGCAGACTTGTCAACCAAGGTGTGGTCGAAAGACTTCAGTTTGATACGAATTTTTTGACTCATAATAAATAATAGTGTTTTATTTTGTTAATACTTCGCAGAGCGCAGATAACCTTAAGAGTCATTTGCTAAGATGACCCGCGCCCCGCAGGGTTAATTGTTGTTCTTTCGAACGTATGTTTGGAGCCGTACTTATATCCACACGCATGTGTGTACGTGTACGTTCCTTATTTTATTTTATTTCGGGTTCCCTATATATCGATATTTCGATTTCTCGATATACCGATATATCGGGATCCCGTTTTAGACTAAGTCTACGCGGCCGCCTACTTCAGTCAGCACGGCTTTTGCGATAGACGAGCTTACAGCCTCGTAGTGGCTGAACTCCATCGAACTCGTTGCACGACCGGAGGTAATGGTACGCAGGGCGGTTACATAACCGAACATCTCTGCCAATGGTACTTTCGCCTTTACGATACGTGCGCCGGTGCGGCTGGTGTCCATGCCCTCGACCTGACCACGACGTTTGTTGAGGTCGCCGATGACATCACCCATGCTCTCTTCCGGAGTCACAACCTCCACCTTCATGATCGGCTCCATCAGCACCGGCTTCGCTTTCGCACATGCCTCTTTGAATGCCATCTGGGCTGCGATCTCGAAGGACAACTGGTCGGAGTCAACGGGGTGGAAACTACCATCCAACAGGGTCACTTTCAGGCTGTCAAGCGGATAGCCGGCGAGAACACCGTTCTTCATTGCGATCTCGAAACCTTTTTGTACCGACGGGATATACTCCTTAGGCACGTTACCACCCTTGACTACATCCTCGAACTGGAGTCCGCCGGGGAAGCCTTCGTCTGCCGGCTCAACGCGAACGATGATGTCAGCGAACTTACCACGACCACCGGACTGCTTCTTGTAAACCTCACGCAGCTCTACCGGCTGAGAAATAGCCTCGCGGTATGCTACCTGCGGACGACCTTGGTTGCACTCCACCTTGAACTCACGTTTCAGACGGTCAATGATGATCTCGAGGTGAAGCTCACCCATACCGGAGATCACAGTCTGACCGGTCTGCTCGTCGGTCTTAACGGTGAAAGTCGGATCCTCCTCTGCAAGTTTAGCCAAACCAACACCCAGCTTGTCGAGGTCCGCCTGGCTCTTCGGCTCTACAGAGATACCGATCACCGGTGCCGGGAACTCGATTGCCTCCAGTACGATAGGTTTGTTCTCGTCGCAGAGTGTATCGCCCGTGCGTATATCCTTAAATCCTACGCCCGCGCCTATATCGCCCGCGAGGATCGTCTCCACCGGATTCTGGTGGTTCGAGTGCATCTGGAAAATACGGCTGATACGCTCTTTCTTGCCCGAACGCGGGTTGTAGATATACGAACCTGCGTCGAGGTGACCGGAATAGACTCTGAAATAGCACAGACGGCCTACATACGGATCGGTTGCGATCTTGAACGCCAGAGCACAAAGCGGCTCCTCATCGTTCGGGTGACGAACCTCTGGCTCCTCGGTATTCGGGTTGGTACCGTTGATCACCTCGGTATCCAGCGGGCTCGGCAGGTAAGCGCATACTGCATCCAGCATGGTCTGCACACCTTTGTTCTTGAAGGAACTACCGCAGATCACCGGGAAGATCTTCATAGCCAGGGTACCCTTGCGGATCGCTACGCGGATCTCATCCTCGGTAATAGTCGAAGGATCATCGAAGTATTTCTCCATCAGCGTGTCGTCGAACTCCGATACTGTCTCCAGCATCTTGTCGCGCCACTCTTCAGCCTCAGCTACGAGGTTTGCCGGAATCTCTTCCTCAACATACTCTGCACCCATCGTCTCGTCGTGCCAGAGAACCGCTTTCATCTTCACGAGGTCAACGACACCCTTGAAGGTCTCCTCTGCACCAATAGGAATCTGGATCGGACACGGAGTCGCACCCAGCACCTCTTTGATCTGGCGCACTACGTCGAAGAAGTTTGCACCGGAACGGTCCATCTTGTTGACATAGCACAAACGCGGTACGTTGTATTTGTCAGCCTGATGCCATACCGTCTCGGACTGCGGCTGTACGCCACCTACCGAGCAGAGAGCCATAACTGCACCATCAAGGATACGCAGCGAACGCTCCACCTCTACTGTGAAATCTACGTGCCCCGGAGTGTCGATCAGGTTGATCTTGTATTTGTTGCCTGCATAGTTCCAGTACGTGGTCGTTGCTGCGGAAGTAATAGTGATTCCGCGCTCCTGCTCCTGAACCATCCAGTCCATCGTAGCGGCACCATCGTGCACCTCACCGATCTTGTGGGTAAGACCCGTATAGAACAGAATACGCTCTGAGGTCGTAGTCTTACCGGCGTCGATGTGCGCCATGATACCGATGTTACGGTTTAATTTTAAATCGTGTTTTGCCATTTTTGTTTATCTTTCAATCTTTTTTTGTTGCTTTCAGCTTTCAGCTCTCAGCATTCAGCTTTCTGACGGCTGACGGCTGATAACTGACGGCTTCTTAGAATCTGAAGTGTGCGAATGCGCGGTTAGCCTCTGCCATGCGGTGCATATCCTCTTTGCGCTTGAATGCGCCACCTTGGTTATTGAAGGCATCCATGATCTCGGCTGCCAGCTTCTCTGCCATCGAGTGACCGCCGCGTTTGCGTGCGAAGGCAATCATATTCTTCATCGCAATCGACTCTTTACGATCCGCACGGATCTCTGTCGGCACTTGGAAAGTAGCACCACCGATACGCTTCGACTTAACCTCTACCAGCGGGGTGATATTATCCAGCGCTTGTTTCCAGATCTCAAGAGCAGGCTTCTCTGCTCCCTTCATTTTCTCCTCTACTACGCCCAGTGCGCCGTAGAATACTCCATATGCGGTATTTTTCTTACCGTCCAGCATCAGGTGGTTCACAAATTTTGCCACCATTACTTCGCCATACACGGGATCCGGCAGGATCACACGTTTTGTTGGTTTTGCTTTTCTCATTGTTTCAATTGATTTAATTTTGGTTGTCGATCACTTCAGCGAATCTCAATCTTCAAATCTTCAAATCTTCAAATTTTCAAATCTCGATCCCCTTACTCAACCCTCAACCCATTGTTTCGTCCCAAATATGGAACATTTAGTTAGTTAATTAAAAGAGCTTTCAGAATTCAGCTTTCAGCATTCGGCTTTCTGACGGCTGATGGCTGACGGCTGACTGCTTATTATTTCTTTGCTTTCGGACGCTTAGCTCCGTACTTACTACGGCGTTGCAAACGGTTCGCTACACCGGCGGTATCAAGCGTACCGCGAACGATGTGGTAACGAACACCCGGCAGGTCTTTTACACGACCGCCACGTACCATTACGATACTGTGCTCTTGCAAGTTGTGTCCCTCTCCCGGGATGTAAGCATTCACTTCCTTTGCGTTGGTCAGACGTACACGGGCAACCTTACGCATTGCGGAGTTAGGTTTCTTCGGGGTCGTCGTGTAAACACGTACACAAACGCCACGACGCTGCGGACAGCTATCAAGAGCCGGGCTCTTCGATTTGTCCACCAGTTCTGCTCTTCCTTTTCTAACTAATTGTTGAATTGTAGGCATTTTGTTGTTTGTTAATTAAATTTGTTATTAAATGTTTCCATATTGCTCTTGCGCCGTGCTCGTACCCGTATTCATTCTTGATTTTTATGTTATATACGTGCGTACGAGGCACCGTTCACGCGAAAAAGCCTGCAAAAGTACTACTTTTTTTTGACATGACCAAATTATTTTGCAAGAAAATGCATTTTTTTTGCTTTTTTTACGAATTTTCGTGTTTTGGAGGCACTTATAGCCCATCGGACTTGTACGAAATGGGGTATTGTGCATACTAAACAGGGCTCTGCCCAAAAAGCAAAAAAATGCATTTGCTCCACCTCCCCCTCTATTTCGGAGGGAACCCGCTTGCGGGGCGTGCCGAAATTTTTCGCCCTTCTGCCCTCGAAATATTTCGCCGTCCCTTTCTTCTATTGCGCCCGATTGAATCGGGCACGGCTCCGCCGTCCTCTTTCGTCCATTTCAGGGCGATGCTATCCCCCGCCCTCTCTCCTCCCTTCCTCCCCCTTCAGGGGGTCGGGGGGCTTTCTCCCTCCCCCCGAGCGGGTGAAGAGCTCTGCTCGATCGGACTGCCGGTGGCCGTCCGTAGAACAACTCGGGGTGGGGTTAGTATGCTGTTATCTATTGGTGATTCTTTGGTGATTCTTTGGTGATTCTTTGGTGATTCTTTGGTGATTCTTTAGTGATTCGTAGGTGATTCATTGGTTAGTAAGCGCTTCACACTATAATCTCACTTGCATTTCTCGCGCATCATGGCGCGAGCCGTTCACCAATGACCTATCACCTATCACCAATAAAAATCGTCCTTTGGGGCGTTTTTTTTTGCATATTTCCCAAAAAAAACGTACCTTTGCACGCAAATTCAAAAAATAGGCAATATGCGAAGTACAAACCCCTTATTATTAGCTCTGTTTGTGAGCCTGGCGTCTTTCTTCTGCCAGCCGCTGCAGGCGCAGTGGCGTGTCGGTCTTTCCGGCGGCGCAGACCATAACTGGTACAGCATCAACACGAACTACCAGTCGGATTACCGCTATGACGGCGCATGGGGCTGGAGTGCCGCCGTGTTCGGCCAGTACGATTTTCTGCCGTGGCTGGGGTTGCGCGCAGAGGTAGAAGCCACGGAGCGCAATTATCGTTTCCGCCGCACGGGAATATATGCCGCTACCAATTATGTCACGCGCAACACCTATCTGCAACTGCCGGTGATGGCGCAGTTCCGCTTCGGCGGAAGCAAGGTCTATGGCTTTGCCAATATAGGCGTGTATGCCGGCTGTTGGCTGTCCAGCCGATACCAGGGCACGATGTACGATCCTCTGGTGGGCAGCAAACGGTCTATCGACCAGACCTATTCTTTCCAACCGGAGAAGGACCAGCGCGGCGATTTCGGTTTGGCAGGAGGTGTCGGTATAGGCTACCGGTTCCACGACCACTGGGCGATCCATGCCGAAGGACGGTGCTATTACAGTTTTATCAGCGCCGTGAAACCCTACATGGGAGTGAAGGACAACCGCTATAACACCACTATCGGCATGAACATAGGCTTTGCCTATATTTTCTAACCACGAATCAACATTACGACTTATGAAAAGATTTGCACACTATATCGTACTTGGTACTTTGTCCCTTTGTACTTTCTCTTGTCGTCCGATGGGCGATGAGCTGCTGTCCTATGGCCAGAACGACAACCAATCCTACGCCCTTGCCGGCAAGAGTTATGCGGGTGAGTTCAAGGCACTCTGGCAGGCGATGAACGAGAACTACTGCATCTGGGATTTCGAGACAGAGCAAGGACTGGACTGGGACAAGGTATATGCTACCTATCTGCCGCAGTTCGAGGCGCTGGACGATACCACGCAGCACAAGCGCGTTTCCGATATGGAATTCCAGGCTCTGTATGAGCAGATCCTCAATCCGCTGCATGACGGGCATATAAATCTGTCGATCAAGAACCTGCAGACGGGCAGGTACATCAAGATCGCTCCCAGCGCGGCGCGTATCAGGGCGGAGCGCGGAAGTGAAAACCAGCTGGACAACAACACGCCCCTTTCGCTTGATGCCTACGTGGCAGGCAAGGTGGCTCAATACCCGGTCTTGGCGTACGACCATACCGGCTCTACCGACATCTGCTTTGAACTGATCGAATCTACTTGCGCCCGCGCCAGCCTTGGGGCACAGGCGTACATGGCGCGTATTGACAGTCTGGGCGGACCGGACGAGAGCAACCATGCCTTCTATGCCGCGGCGCACAACCTCGATTCGTTGGCGCGGGAGCTGTGCGGCAGCATAGCTTCTGCCCGGTTCATGTCTCCTTCCTACCGGTTGACCTTCAAGAACCGGCTTGGTCAAGCCTACAATGCCTTGTGCTCCACCTACGCGCTCCTTGGCGAGCAGATAGGCGTGCCGCTCGTCCCAATTGACCGGAGTCTGTTCGACGATCTGCTGGGGACGATTCAGTTTGCGTTATTCAAAGGCAATATAGCCTATTTGCGACTGGGCAGATGCGGACTCACACCTTATCTCGAACCCTCGAAGCAGACGCATGACACCACTACCCAACTTTACGCCTACCAGCAGGCGGTCAACCGTGTCTGGCACCATTGGTTCGACACCATCCAGAGCCTGCATTCGGCAGGCACATTGGGCGGCGTGATACTCGATATGCGGTGCAATAACGGCGGATATGTTAATGACTATAAGTACCTGCTCGGCGCATTGCTGCCCTCGGGCGGCTTTGAGTCGCACACCTTGCGTGTGAAGAACGGTACCGGCAGGCTGGATTTCGCGCCGCTTATACCGTTCACCTGTCCTACGTATGAGGGAGAGCACGCGGTGATAGAGAGCGAACCCATCGTCGTGCTCTGCAACTCCGCTTCAATCAGTATGGCGGAGAACACCTCTTGGGGCGTGACGCGGCTACCCAACGGGGCGCTGATAGGAACGCGTACGTACGGCGCGCTCAGTGCACTCAATGCAGATCCTTCCGATTACAGCGCTACCTATTCGGGCGCGTTCGGAGAAGCGGGAGTAACGCCCGTTTGCGGATATGTTCCCAAATATGTATGTCTCTATCCCGATGAGAACGGCAACTTGCGTCCCTTGGAGAGTATCGGCATCACCCCTACAAAAGAAGTGCCGCTCGATGCCGCCTTATGGGAAACCGGCAACAGAGACAATCAATTAGAAGCCGCGCTCGACTATATCTCACAATAAAAAATCGTCCTTCGGGGCGATTTTTTTTGCATATTTCGGAAAAAAGTTGTACTTTTGCACGCAATTTTAATTTTCTATAGAAAAATGAAAAAGAACTTAGTCATTGTATTGTACACCCTGATCCTTTGTGTTTTCGTGGGTTGTAACTCCAACGAACCGGCGCAGCCGAAGAACTATTTCACCCTCTGGAACGACTGCGAAGCGCTCACCGCTTTGCAAGAGTACGTGACGGATGTGACGAACCCGGGTTCACCCAATTACATCGAACCGGCGGACCGCATCGCCACCTTCGACATGGACGGCACGTTTGTTGGCGAGCTGTACCCCACTTATTTCGAGTATAACCTGCTGGAATACCGCGTGTTAGACGACACGGCTTATAGTGCCAAAGCGCCGGAGGATGTGTGTCAGACGGCGCAGGAGATACGCGACTTCGTGCGCCTCGGCGCCAAACTGCCGGACCACTTCGACATGAAGCATGCCTATGCCGCCGCCAAAGCCTACTCGGGTATGACGCTCGCCGAGTTCGACCGCTATGTCAAGACCTACGCCGCCACGCCCGCAAACGGCTTTACAGGCATGACCTATGCCCAGAGTTTCTACAAGCCCATGCTAGAAGTGTTCAAGTATCTGGAAGCGAACGGCTTCACCTATTATGTCGTCTCCGGCTCTGACCGCTTCATCTGCCGCGCCCTGACGGAGAGCCTCGGCATCGCGCCCAACCGCGTCATAGGCATGGACGTGCGCCTGCAATCAACCTCGCAGGGTACCGAAGCCGGCGTCAACTACACCATGGGCAAAGAGGAAGACATCGTCCGCACGGACGAACTGATCATCAAGAACCTCAAGACCAACAAAGTGCTCCAGATCGCCCAGGAGATAGGCAAAGTGCCTGTCCTCTCGTTCGGTAACAGCGGAGGAGACTGCGCCATGCATAACTATTGCTTGGGCAACACGAACCACAAAACGCTTGCTTTCATGCTCATTGCCGACGACGATGCACGCGACCACGCCAACCGTGCGAAAGCCCTCCAACTCGGTGAACAGTGGCGCGAGGCAGGCTATATAGTGATCTCCATGCACGACGACTTCAAGACCATCTACGGCGACGGCGTCGAGAAAACAGAATTTACGTTTGAATAACCCAAATCCCTAAAAAAGTTTGGCACGGTATTTGCAACGATCGCTGTGAGCTCACAAAATAACATTGAAAATTTAAAAATTAAGCGTTATGAAAAAGATTATGATTCTGGCGATCAGCGCCATCGTAGCCATCAACCTGAGTGCTCAGGAAGCCAAAGCCGAAAAGGCAGAGTGCAAGAAAGAAAAGAAAGAGTGCAAACTCACGCCTGAACAACGCATTGAGCAGGATATCAAGGTATTGAGCGAAGAACTCTACCTGAGTGAAGAACAAGCCGCTAAGTTCGCTGTTACCTACCGCGAGTTTGCCGCAGCAAAAGCCAAACTGTACAAGGAGTTTGAAGGCAAGTTCGCCAAGGAACTCAACGAGCGTCAAGTGAAAGCCGTCCTCCGTTACCACGGACCCAAACACAAAGGCGAACTCATGAAGAAGGGTGAAGGACCTAAGCATAAAGGCGAACTCAAGGGCGAAGGGCCCAAGCACAAAGAGCACAAAGAGAAAAAAGAGCAGCAGCAATAAACCCTCGATTTCACATAGTGATCTTATCGCTTCTTCTGCCATTAGCAATAGTGGCAGAGGAAGTTTCGTATGTCGCCACTCCTGCCGAAGTAGAACCCGATCGCCCGGGCGCAGGAACAGGTCCGACCGTTCTAGAACGCGGTGTAATCCAATGGGAAACAGGCTTTGAAGCGCAACACTACTTGGGCTTGCACGCCATCACCCTGCCCGCTACCACCTTCCGCTTCGGCTTGGACAAACGCGCCGAACTTCGGATGGAGTACGCCGGAGCGCTGGGTTTATTCGACCACTCAGACACGATCTCACTACCCGATAGACAGTTCTACGCCCCAACTCCGCTGTATATAGGCTCCAAAATCCTGCTCTGGGAAGGGTCCGACGAACGGAGGCTGAAGTGGATCCCGAAAATCAGCCTGATGGCGGAAATAGGTCTGCCGCTCACCTCCGAAATGGCAAAAAGAATGCCTATTGCGGGAGACATAGACTTGCTCTTTGAGAACGAAATAACCAATTGGTTCTCCATCAGTTACGATTTCGGCGCGTATTGGGTCGAATGGGCTCCGATGCCGGATTTCTTCGCTTCGCTGAGTCTCAATTTCATGCCGACGGACAAATTAGGTCTCTTCGTCGAAAACTACAATTCTTTCGACTGCGACCTCGACCCGGCGGTATTGGGTTACAGCACGGTGCACATGGTCTATCTGGATTTCGGAGTGACCTATCTCGTTCATCCGCGAGTGCAATTAGACCTGTATTCCGGATTCAACTGCTATCACACCGAGCCTATCCTCCGCGGTCCGAAAAACGACGTGTATCTGGGATTGGGAGTCGCTTGGCGGATTAGATAGCCGTCAGAAATCAGAAAAAAAAGAAATTTCTTCCTATGCACTTGCATATGTTGTTTTTTTTTTGTACCTTTGCAGCCGAAATGAAAAAGTGGCTTTGGATCATACTAATCGGTCTCGCTCTTACGGCGTGCAACAGACCTTCGCGCGTTGAGCAATACCGCGCGGAGAAACATGCGCAGGACAGTATCCGGCTGGAGGAACAGGTGCGCAGCATGGCGTTCTACCAGAGCCAGCTGGACAGCCTCCTGCCACTTGCCGACAGCCTGATGAACGATTTCCGCTACGAGCGCAACGAGAAATACCAGGACCACGGTTTCTACGTCGTGAAGGACGGAAAACTGAAGATCAAAGGAAGAAGGATCCTTGTGCGCGACGACGGCAAAGAGATCTTGGTCTATCGGGACGGAAAAAGGATCGAGGATGAGAATGAGAGGAGAAAGGACGAAGGAGCTTTTGCCGTAGCCGAGCACCTGCAGATCGTCATTCGCGACATCCATGAACTGGAACTCAGAATAGGGAAAACCTCATTTGAAATACAAAAATACCAAAAACGATTAACACCATGAGCGAATCGAAATACGAAAGTAAGATCACTTCTGCTCCCTGTCCGGCAGCGGACATTTACCGGGTACTAAGCAATTTGGAGAATCTGGAACGCGTGCGCGATTTGATCCCGCAGGACAAGATCCAGGAGATGGACATCACCCCCGACCGCGTGCGGATGAAAGTAGATGGCTTGGCGCAGAAAATATCCATCGCCATCGTCGATCGGATTGAGAACGACACCATCAAATTCGGCGCGGAAGGAATACCGATGGATGCGAATTTCTGGATCCAGCTGAAAGAGGTAAACCCGACCGACACACGAATCAAACTGACCGTCAAAGCCGACATCCCCATGATGTTTAAGTTTATGATTGAGAAGAAACTGCAAGAAGGTTTGGACCAAGCAGCCGAAATGCTGGCGCAATTCCCCTATGCACAATGGACATAATACAATGAAAAAATTTAAAATACACCGAGAGGGACGCAATCTGATTTGCGGCACTGTCCTGCTGCTTTTTATCATCAACGTACCGATTTATCTGTTTGTGCAGCCGCATTGGGTCTTTGCCGTCACGCTGATCCTAACCGCTACGCTGCTGGTGTTTGTCACTTATTTCTTCCGCAACCCCGTTCGCGTGCTGGAGATCGACGATCCGAACTTCATCATCGCACCTGCGGACGGACGCGTGGTCGTAGTCGAACCAACGGAGGAGGACGAGTATTTCCACGAGAAGAGACTGCAGGTATCGATCTTCATGTCGCCCTTCAACGTCCATGCGAACTGGTACCCCATCGAAGGAAACATCCTCGTTTCCGAGCACCAGAAAGGACACCACAAAGGAGCATGGTTACCCAAATCGAGCAAGGAGAACGAGCGTTCGCTCGTGGTGATCGAAACGCCGAACAAAGTGCAGATTGCCGTTCGCCAGATAGCCGGAGCGATGGCGCGACGCATCGTCACCTACGCCAAACCCGGACACCAGGCGCACCGGAACACCCACCTCGGTTTCATTAAATTAGGTAGCCGCGTGGACATGTACCTGCCGCTCGACACCGAGATGTTCGTCGCCGTAGGCGAACACGTCCGCGGAAACGAAACCATCATCGGTCGCCTCAACGATGAAAAATTGTAAATTGTAAATACTTAAATTGTAAATATCATTATGAACTTTGAAGAATTATTTGCGCAGTATCCCTGCCCGTTTACCGATGAGCAAGTGAAGGCTCAGGTAGCTGAAATCGAAGAAAAACACTTCGCTGAGAACAACAACGTCGAGGTATGGAAAGAGTGCCTCCACCAGATTGACTACACCACCCTCTCTGCCGACGATACGATCGCCAAAGTGGAGAAGATGGCGAACGCGGTCAATAACTTCGAGCAAGATTTTCCGGGTATTCCGAACGTAGCCGCGATCTGCGTTTATCCCGCGATGGCGGAGCATGTGCGCAAAGCGCTGAAGGACCCGAAATTCAACATTGCCTGCGTCAGCGGCGGTTTCCCTGCTTCGCAGACTTTCCTTGAAGTCAAAGTGGCAGAGACCGCGATGGCGCTCAAAGCCGGCGCAACCGAGATCGACATCGTGCTCTCCGTTGGCAAATTCCTCGAGGGTAACTACCAGGAGTGCTTCGACGAGATCAGCGAACTGAAAGCGGTCTGCGGAGACAAGCACCTCAAGGTGATTCTGGAGACAGGTCTGCTCAAAACCGCAGAAAACATCTGGAAAGCGTCCATTCTCTCCATGGCTGCAGGCTGCGATTTCATCAAAACCTCGACCGGAAAGATCGCTGTCAACGCTACGCCGGAGGCTACCTTCGTTATGTGCCACGCGATTAAGGCTTGGCGCGAGAAAACGGGCGTCAAGATGGGCTACAAACCCGCAGGTGGCGTTTCCACCACCGACGAAGCCGTACAGCATTTCACCCTCGTCAAAGAGATCCTCGGCGAAGAGTGGCTCAACAACGAATCCTTCCGTTTTGGCGCTTCGCGTCTCGCAAACAACTTACTGTCCTCTATCGTAGGTAAAGAAACCAAATATTTCTAAATAATGAATAAAATTCTCTCCAAGAGATTTTTCTCAGCCAATGTAGCGGAGCTCATCGTCGAAGCTCCGCTCATTGCACGTAGCCGTAGAGCCGGACATTTTGTGATCATTCGTGTGGACGACAAATCCGAACGTGTGCCCCTGACCATCGCCGGAGCAGACATAGAGAAAGGCACAATCACGCTGGTCGTACAACAAGTAGGTGCCTCCACCCATAAACTGCTGGCGATGGAGCCGGGCGAGTGCCTGCACGACATCGTAGGTCCGCTCGGACGCGCTACGCGCATAGAGAAATACGGAACGGTCGTGTGTGCGTGCGGAGGCGTGGGAGCTGCTCCGATGCTGCCTATTGCCGAAGCACTCAAGAAAGCTGGCAATAAGGTCATCACAGTCCTCGCTGCGCGCAACAAAGACCTCATCATCCTCAAGGATGAACTCGCACAATGGTCCGACGAACTGATCGTCATGACCGACGACGGCTCCATGGGCAAACAGGGTGTCGTAACGGTCGGAGTAGAAGAAGTGATCAACCGCGAACCGGTGAACAAATGTATCACCATCGGTCCGGCGATCATGATGAAGTTCGTTGCCCTCACCACCGCCAAATATAACATCCCCACCGAAGCTTCGCTCAACACCATCATGGTGGACGGAACAGGCATGTGCGGCGCGTGCCGCGTAACAGTCGGCGGCAAGACCAAATTCGTCTGCGTGGACGGACCTGAGTTTGACGCACACGCAGTGGATTGGACCGAAATGCTCAGCCGAATGAAGTCCTACAAAGCCGAAGAAACCGAGGCACTAAATACCTACCTCAATGCTGTCGCCGCCGACGGTCACCCGACGGCTGACCGACAGTCGAAGCCGACACAAAGCCCACGCAAAGCCGAAGAAACAGCAGTTTGCCCCTTCACCGGAACCGCCAAAGACCGCGTCGCAATCCCGCGTGTACAGATGCCGGAGCTGCGTCCGGAGGTGCGCGTGAAGAGCCTGCGCGAGGAGGTGAACCAAGGTCTGACCTTCGAGCAAGCGATCACGGAATCCCACCGCTGCCTCAACTGCAAGAACCCCACCTGCGTACAGGGTTGCCCGGTCAACATACACATCCCCGGATTCATCAAGAAACTGGAAGAAGGCGACATCCTCGGCGCAGCCGCAATCATCAAAGAGAGCTCGTCGCTGCCTGCCGTCTGCGGACGTGTCTGCCCGCAGGAGAAACAATGCGAAGCGCATTGTATCCATCTCAAGATGGGTCACCCTGCCGTTGCCATCGGCTATCTGGAGCGCTTCGTCGCAGACTACGCCAATGCGCAGCCCCAAATCTCAAATGTCAAATGTCAAATCTCAAATACAACGAGCGCCAAAGTGGCGGTCGTTGGTAGTGGTCCTGCCGGACTGACTTTCGCCGGCGATGCAGCCAAATACGGCTACGAGGTGCATGTGTTCGAAGCCCTGCACGAGATCGGCGGCGTGCTCAAATACGGTATTCCGGAGTTCCGTCTGCCGAACGCCATCGTGGACCGGGAGATCGACGGTCTGCGCGCACTCGGCGTGCAGTTCCACACCGACACCATCATCGGCAAGACCATCTCTGTCAAAGAACTGGAGGAGCAAGGCTTCAAAGGTATCTTCGTTGGCTCGGGAGCAGGTCTGCCGCGATTCATGAACATACCCGGAGAGAACCTGAACGGCGTACTCTCCTGCAACGAATACCTGACCCGCGTGAACCTCATGGACGCTTCGAACCCGGAGACCGACACACCGCTGCTGTACGGCAAGAACGTAGCCGTCATCGGTGGAGGTAACACCGCCATGGATGCCGTTCGTACGGCGAAACGATTAGGAGCTGAACACGCCATGATCATCTACCGCCGCAGCGAAGAAGAGATGCCTGCGCGTGTCGAGGAAGTCAAGCATGCCAAGCAGGAAGGAATCGAGTTCATGACCCTTCATAACCCGATTGAGTACCACGCGGACGAGAACGGACGTGTCTGCGAAGCTGTGCTGCAAGTGATGGAACTCGGCGAACCCGATGAATCAGGACGCCGCAGCCCGGTCCCCGTAGAAGGCAAGACGCTCACCATTCCGGTCGATTTAGTGATCGTAGCGGTAGGTGTAAGCCCCAACCCGCTCATCCCGTCCTCCGTGGAAGGACTGGAGATCGGCAAGAAAGGCACGATTATTGTGAACGAACAAATGCAGTCCGCTATCCCGACACTCTTCGCCGGAGGTGATATAGTCCGCGGAGGCGCAACCGTCATCCTCGCTATGTCCGACGGACGCAAAGCCGCCAAAGCAATGCATGAATATCTTTCTTAGCATATTACTCTCCGTCAACTTCCTGACGAGCCACCCGATCACAGGACAGGCAAATATGTCTGTATTAGTACAGAACCTGACGACCGGAGAAGTGATTGACAGTTACAGGGAAGACTATGTCGTGCCGCCTGCTTCCGTCATGAAACTATTAACGACCGGAGCAGCATTGGAGACACTCGGACCCGGATTCCGTTTTCCGACGATCCTCGAATACTCCGGCACGATCGAGAACGGCGTGCTTCGCGGCGACCTCTATATCCGCGGAGGGTGTGATCCTTCGCTGGGCTGGAAAGGCAGAACGGGCTTCCTGGATAAATGGGTGAAGGCAATCCAAGCAGCTGGTATTCAACGCATCGAAGGAGCCGTGATTGCAGACATGACCATGCTGGACGGCGAAGCGCAGAACCCCAACTGGCTATGCGAGGACGCAGGTAACTACTACGCACCGGGAATCTTTGCGCTCAATTACTACGGCAACACGATGAATATCGTGCTGCAGAGCGGCGAACCCGGCAGCGTAGCCAAAGTGATCAAGACCGAACCCGCGGTGGAGGATGTCTATTTCATCAATCATATCCGCTGCGACAAGATCACCTACGACGGAGCTTTTGTGAGCGGTCTGCCTTACAGCCGCGAACGATACCTGACAGGAGCGGTACCGTCCAACCTCGGCACGTTCGGCGTCAAAGGAGACCTGCCGAATCCTGGTCTGCTGCTGGCGCGACACCTGACTGCCAAACTCAAAGAAGCAGGCATAACAATCCTGCGCGACGCGAACTATCTGGCGGACTACAACCCGCTCACGCCACCGAGGACCGAACTGTACATCCATTACTCGGAACCGCTCTCGGAGATCATCAAAGAGACCAATATCAACAGCAACAACCTCTACGCAGAAGCGCTGTTCCGCTATCTCGGCACGCGTTACACGCTGCCCGGCACGATCCACAACAGCCAGGATCTGCTGCGCGACTA
This sequence comes from uncultured Bacteroidales bacterium, assembly GCA_902765485.1. Lineage (GTDB taxonomy): Bacteria > Bacteroidota > Bacteroidia > Bacteroidales > Paludibacteraceae > Colicola. Next base: position 42,334 of record CACWZZ010000011.1, on the reverse strand, counting down.
TTGGCGCAAGAGAGGTGTCTCCATACAGCGCGCCATCATCAAAGACGGTTGCGGGCTCGCGCCGCAGGACGCTGTGAGTGCCAAGACGTTTGTGCAACTGCTGACGATCATGTCCGGCAGCGAGAACAAGGACGCGTGGTTCGCTTCGCTGCCCGTTAGCGGCAAAAGCGGTACACTCAAAACACTCTGCCCGGGAACGGAATTAGAGGGACGCATTCATGCCAAGAGCGGTACGATAGCAGGAACAAAGAACTTCGCCGGATACATTGACATGCCCAACGGCGACACCTGGGTCTTCGCGATCCTCATTAACTCTGCGCCCGGCAAGGCAAAGAATATACAGACCGTGATCCAACAATACCTGTTAGATGTATATAGAGCGCACCAATAGTACCAACACGCTCTTGCGCGAACTGATCGCCAAAGGCAAATGGCAGGCTGGCGAGGAATACCTCTATACCGGCTTCCAGACTGCCGGCAGAGGACAGAGCGGAAACGGATGGGAGAGCGAAGAAGGAAAGAACCTGCTCTGCTCCATATTATTGAGCCATCAGCCGTCTGAAGTCAGCCGTCAGCCTTTTGACCTCAATGTAGCGGTCTCCGTGGCAGTACACCGGATGGTTAATTCTCAATTCTCCATTCTCCATTCTCAATTAACTATCAAGTGGCCCAACGACATCTATTGGCAGGACAAGAAGATAGCAGGTATCTTGGTGGAGAACGCGCTCGTCGGCAGCAAAGTCCGCTACTCCATCGCCGGAATAGGACTGAATGTGAACCAGACGGAATGGCTGTCCAATGCACCCAACCCCGTCTCCATGCGACAAATCAGCGGAGAGGAATACGACATCCATGAGTTGATGAAAACGCTGATGAACGAGATGCACACCGTCCTCGCCATGAAGAGAGAAGAAATATGGGCATATTATCGCACCCACCTCTACCGCAAAGACGGCTTTTGGCCCTTCGTAGAGCGCGAAGTGAGTATCGCACCTACGATGAACTACTCCCCCTCTCTTGAGGAGAGGGACGGGGAAAGGTTAGAACGACCTATCTTCCTCGCGAAAATAGAAAACATACGGGCAGACGGAGAAATAGAACTTCGAGACCAAGAAGGCAACCTTCGTCTATACCACTTCAAAGAAGTGAGATATGTGCTATAATTTTTAATTCGTAATTTTTAATTTATAATTATATGCAATCCATCATCATCACCGGCGGAGCCGGATTTATCGGAAGCCATGTAGTACGGCTGTTTGTGAACAAATACCCCGACTACCGGATTATCAACGTGGACAAACTGACTTACGCCGGCAATCTGGCGAACCTCAAGGACATCGAGGCCAAACCCAACTACCGCTTCGTGCGCGCAGACATTTGCGACTTCGACACCATCTATGCGCTCATGCAGGAGGAGCACGTCACCGGCGTCATCCATCTGGCGGCAGAGAGCCATGTGGACCGCTCCATCAAAGACCCGTTCACTTTCGCACGCACCAACGTCATGGGCACGCTCTCCATGCTGCAGGCTGCCAAACTATACTGGGAGTCCTTGCCGGAGAAATACGAAGGCAAGCGTTTCTATCATATCTCCACCGATGAGGTCTATGGAGCGCTCCAACTGACCCATCCGGAAGGTATCGAGCAGCCCTTCACCACCAAGGCTTCCTCTGCGGAGCACCATCTGGCGTACGGCGAGGATTTCTTCTACGAGACCACCAAATACAATCCGCACTCGCCGTATTCGGCGTCAAAGGCATCGAGTGACCATTTCGTGCGCGCCTTCCATGACACGTACGGCATGCCGACGATCGTCACCAACTGCTCCAACAACTACGGACCGTATCAGTTCCCGGAGAAACTGATCCCGCTCTTTATCAACAATATCCGCCATCGCAAACCGCTGCCGGTCTATGGCAAGGGCGAGAACGTGCGCGACTGGCTCTACGTGGAGGATCATGCACGCGCAATAGACCTCATCTTCCATAAAGGCACCATCGCCGAGACCTACAACATCGGCGGTTTCAACGAGTGGAAGAATATAGACATCATCAAAACGGTGATCAAGACCGTGGACCGTCTTCTCGGTCGTCCCGAAGGCGCAGACCTCGACCTCATCACTTTCGTCACCGACCGCGCAGGACACGATATGCGTTATGCCATCGACTCCACCAAACTGCAAAAAGAATTAGGTTGGGAACCTTCCCTCCAGTTCGAAGAAGGCATTGAGAAAACCGTTCGTTGGTATCTGGACAACCAAGCCTGGCTGGACAACATCACCTCCGGCGACTACGAACGCTACTACGAAGAAATGTATAAAAACCGCTGATCAAACAGCGGTTTTTTATTTGCAAATAAATTTTGCGCTCAAAGTACATTTTGCGAAAAAAGATTTTGCGCTCAGGAAACATTTTGTAGAAATAAATTTTGCGATCAGGGAACATTTTTGTGTGAAAATATTTGTATATGTCAATAAAAATCAGTAACTTTGCAGCGTCTTTCAGATGAATAAACTTTTTCTGCACTCCGGTCAACCTTTTCAGGTATCGAGTCAAAAGTTTACGATTTTTAAGATCCTAACTCAGTTTTCGAGTCAACCTTTTTCAGGTTTAGTCACAGGTTTAGTCACTGACTGTCTATCGGGTTGCCAACGCGACCATCACGGGATCATCTCCCGACCAACACGCGATCACCTTAGGACGACAATACCCAAAAAATAGGAGAATCTTGGAGAGTATCGGTCTTACAACAGGTTCTCTGGACTATCAAAAAATTTACCGGCATAGGTTCCATAGTTCTTACCTGTTACCACTCCTTGTTTATAATAATCGCATAATAGCTTGATCACCATATCTACATCCTTGGTATCTTCTATTACAATCTTACCTTCCTCATTTGTCTTAAGTTTATATTTCTCCGTTTTTGCTGCTCGCTTCATTTTAGCTATCATGCCGGGATCCAACTTTTCATAGTTTTGCAGTTTCTTTAACCGTACTAATTTTTTATGAATTGCTGTATTTTTAATGATAGCATCAGATATATGCTCCAGACCATCTATCATATCCAGTTTTTGTAATTCCTCGACCACCGAAATTGCTTGTTCTTGAAAATCCACCGCCATTCCGACCAGTGTCTCAAATTGGCTTTTTTGCAAAATATAGAAAATTCCGGATTCAAAAATGCAATCTATAGTTGCATCCAGTTTAATAGCTCCTCCTTTAAATTTCTCAAGTTTATTGCTTCGCGTATTAAACAAAGTCATGATATTTCTTATTTTTCCTGCACGATTTTCTTTTTCATCCGCTACAATGTTACCGGCATTCAATTTCCTGAAAGTATAGATATATTTGCGGGCATTGTTTTCTACATAAGACAACTCTATACAATATGCCCATAATAAATCTCCTACCCTGAGAATTTCATCAAAATTCTGCATTGTTGGAATAGTGAGTTTATGCGGCAGTTGCTCATTTATTATCTTTGCGAAAGATCCTATTTTGTTTAGTTCTGTATAGGTAAACACCTGCTCTTGATCGTCAGAAATTACCTCATAAGGAGTAAGTTCTAGCTCTTTTTTAATGGCGTGTTCTATCTGTTTTCGGGCTAAGTCTTTTAAAAACAGGCTGATTTCTTCATTTATATCCACTCGTAGCACAGAAAAATCATATTTTTCAAGCACCCTTCGTCTACCTGTTATATTTTCTTTTTCTTTACGCATAATAAAATACATACTTAATGTATCCGCAATCGATACATTGTCATAAATTGTTTGGAGAGAATGTTCCATAATAATTGAGTTTTATTGAGTTTTACTGAAATATAACTTACGACCGATAGCATATATATCTATCTCGTCTCCCTCTATCAAATCTCTGTTGCAAGCGATTACTATAATGGAATGACTTTTACCTTTCTCTTCAAACTCCATCTCATATAGCCCGTACCGCATTGCCAAAATAGGGTTTATTGCCACAAGTGAAGAGTTGGTATATATACAATAAATAACAATGAATATTACCAGCATGATGGCAATATCGAAGTCATTTTGTACATCATAAACAAACGGAATAATGTATGTAGCAATATAGTTAATTGTTTCCACACTTTTATCCGTCATATTTTTGATGGTGATTTTTTGAGAATTATTCGATGCTGTTTTCTTTAAATTTCTAAGTAAAGATATTGTACCTATAGTGGAAAACAAAAGTATTCCGATTATTAGAACGACGGACCAGAACTGCTGAAAAAAAGTCATCACTGCTGCCGGAGAAAAGCCACCCCATACTAAATAATCAGACTTGGAATATATTATTTTTGCAACCAAGATAAGAAACAGTGGTGAATACGAAACACCAAATAGAGCAGATTGCGCCCATGGGGTTAAGTTATTTATTCGATGAAATTTCTTCTTCATAATTATCTGTCTTTTCATCTCTGAATGCGTATATTCTGGAATTATAATCTAGCTCTTCTAAAATTTTAAGGGCTTCGAACGAACTCATTCCGTCATGATATACTAAATGACAGAAAATATTGCAATATTCATTATAAATGTTCGTTGCAAAAATCCCCGGATCATCTGTGCCTAAGATGATTGCCGGCATGGGGCAGCCTTCTTTTTGCCATTTTAACCAATTGGAAAAATGATACGTAGAAAAATCATGGTGATGACTAATTAACACATTGCTGGTCGGTAACATCTCTATCACAATCTCCTTATCGTGCATGTACCTTAGCACTAATTTCTGAAACACCTCTAACCCTTCTTCATCAAATGGCTCACACGAATCTATCTCAATTATTTCATTGTAACACTTTGCTGTCTCTTGATCATGATACTTCAAATAAAGTATATATTCTGTCAATAAATCCTTGTTTTCATAATACATACACTCAGGGTCCTCTTTGCGAATCAACCAAGCACGAATATGTTCTGACAAAGCATAATTTTCCCCATATATATCCTGTGAATAATTAGAAATCATGACACCCAAAACTGGCAGTAAAGGCAAAAGACTAGGGTCACGGTATGTATTAATCAGATAAGCAGCAAATATTAGGTCATCCATCCACTCCCCTTTGCGTATCAATAATCTTGGACCAATATTTTCATGCCATAAATGTACGGATAACCCACAGGCGGTAGCATGCCCGATGCGATCGCCATGTCTTAAATCCAAGAAATCTATTGCTTCGAACACGGCTCTCATACCGCTAAGAATATGAAAGAAGTCTTCGCCTGCATGGTATGAAAAATGCGAAATTCCTTCACTTCTAAGATAGCGATATGCCGGAGCAAACACTTCAGGCGGAGTGTCCAGTTCACTCGCGGCCGCGTCTATTGCAGTCAGAATATTTGAGTTAGGACTTTTCAAACGCTTCCACGTCGCTAAAACTTCTGCTTTGTGCATAATTTTATGACGTAAAATTTTATACCTAAAAAGAGGATCTCTTTTACTTTCCGGCTCTTTTATAAAATGTGCAATTAATTGTACTTCAGATAGAGGCTTATGATGTAGCTTCTGATGTTTTCTTAACTGCTCTATACCTTGCATAATATTTGACACTATCTGTTCATTCCCCTTTATAGAATCTTTGGGAGAGAATTTTCCTTCTATTCTGCTTACATTATTTAATGCATTTCCTGCCAGTTGTAAGAAACGACGTTTATATAGTGTTTCACTAAAAGATCGAAGCTCATTTAGCGTGTATTTTTGGAACTCTTCAAAACCAGTGCATTGTATCTGTTGTACTAATAGTCGATTAGTAGTTCCAAGTATCAGCAAATAGTATAGGAATAGATTGGCTACTAAATCACAGTCTGGATGCGAATTTAGAAAATCAAGTATTTTGCAATACAATAAACATTCCATCTGTATATCTGTGCCGCGAGCCCCTATCTGAAATCGCATAGGATGTCCACGAAAATCTATTTTTGAAGTTATTTCGTCTTGAATTACATTACGTAGAATCCGTAACAAAGAACAAGAATTATCACCTTCTACAACAATAGAATACAAATAATTGCGAATTTTCCTTGCGCTATTAAGTAATCGTGGAAAGTTGTTATAATCTGGCATAAAGCCCAATATATCATCCGCTTGTTCTTTGACCTTGTTTTTTTCTCTGGCTTTCTTGAGACTTCTATCTATTTCATCTGTGTGTGCTAACATATCTTGCCAAGTAACATCCGCCTCTAGTGAGCCATTTAGGTGAATATGCATATCACATAACCCTTTTTTACGTTCCCTAAGATTTTGTAGTTGCGGAATATCAGGTGATGGGATTGCCGTATATTTTACATTTGGAACTATATATGTCTCCAAGTAGTTAATACAATCATTCCCTAAAATATGATCTTGATTTATTTTAACTGCTACTAACAAAAGAGGAGGTATCTTTGTCATCAATAACTGCCACTCGTTTTGCTTACAAGCTTTTACATATACCACTTCTTTTTTCATCTCTAAAAACTCATTTGCTATACGTTTTAAGCCCTCTGTAAACAATTGAGCAAGTGAATCTATTCCCTCAAAAGTCTTTTCTTCCCCTAACCTGTATATATGGTCTGGCACGCGATTATTATTTTGGCGTGCCAATAGCATCAGATGACGACGTATATCTGGCAAAGTGACAGGTTTTAACTGCTGATGAAGCTGGTTTAATGCCCACGTATCAGATAATAAATATGAAATATATGAAGTCACACGCTTAAACTATTTACTTGCCTATATTATTCTTCTAACCAAGCCTGTCTAACAACCCTAATATTTCCGGCCGTAAGACTACTAAAGACCATGAATTTCTCTACATATTTTTTTATTTCACCTACATTTCCCCATTTCATTTTCTCAGTTACCTCATCTTTTTTGCCTATTCTGCTAAAGTAATCTTCAATTTGAGCAATATTATCTACTGTAAATCTGATTTTTTGTACATCTTCTCTCTTCTTTTTCTCTTTTTGCTGTTTTACAAACACATTTCTCAATGGCTCGTACAATGAGAATTTTTCATCAACAAGCAATTTATAATCTGCTGATTTTTGGTCTATTTCTAAAAGTTTATGATAATCGGAAAGAGAGTCCTTTTTTATAAATGGAACCACCAACGGACAAACAATCAACCATTTCGTTAATTTTAATACTTTCCCGAGTTCTTTTTCTTTAACAAAAGTTAGGTTATCTATGAAGATTTGGTCATGTTCTATTGTGTTAGAAAAATTCAAGTCTTCTATAGATATTGATTTGTGTTCAGCATCCACAACATCTTCCTTTTCATAATATTCCTTTACTTCTTCAATCAGGCATGAATTTAGAAGAGAAACAAGAGAGAAATGCATACGTGCTCCTAAATTTTCTACATTGATTTTAGGTACTGCGTTCATATAACGAGTAATAATTTTTCCTAATAAGTAGGGAGGAATTGATGAGGGCAATGAAATTCCTGTTTGAAGTTTTCCTGTTCCCCATTTGATAAATAATGATGTTAGTTCCGTTGTTGAAGTATCACTATTTTGTTGCATTTCAAGATCAAAATCTTCGATATTATCTTCTGCATTACTTCCTTCTTCAGATTCTTGTGGCTGGACATAGTAGCGATGTTGCTGCATGTCTTTCAATTCACGTAAAATATCGTTTACTTCAGGTTGGTTTCCATTCAGTTGGTTATCACATACACATCGTAATACTTGTCCGATGGCGGCTAACAAGACAATGGTTGAGTAAAACATGCTACTATTGTTAGATGATGCATGCTTTATAGAACATAGTGGAATTAGTGCTATCATTTTTTGTGCATTCGTTAAATTTGTGGTACGAAGCATTGCATCAATTCTGTTGTTTGCTATATTTTTTTGTTTTAGTGATAATCCATATAATGGGATGTGAATTTTTGTGCTCAACTTATACGTCGTGGAAAAAGCGATACTTAAACCTACGATATTCTTCAGCGACATATCTTGAAACATTCCTGAATATGTGCAAAATTTTTGTTTAGGATATGTTTCTTCATAAGCACTCAACATATTTCTAGTATAGCCTATGCGTATAAAATAATCAAATATAAGGAATGGATTCTTTTTGACTTTTTTTGCAAATAAAAATGACAACCCGGTAACACATCCGTTCGCATCTTCATCTTCCACAGTTGGGATTAACAAATACAAATCAAAGTTTTGAGTTAGTAGGTACTTGAGTGCAACCATATTCATCATCTGAGGATTATTAATGGCGTAGTCAATATCTATATTCGCAGCATACATACGTGCCATAAAAGGGTCGACCTCATTTTTTACTTTATAGTCACATGATGAAATATCTATTCCTCGTAAAAAATGCATTTGAGAACGGACAGACAAACTTAATAGATAATTACTATATATATGGGATTGAGTACGACTAATAATTCCTAATTCCGCTAATGCCTTCTTATAGACCGATGTCAGATCCTCAAACTGCATGTCTGCTGTACTCCCATTACCCATTACTTTATAAATGTATTTTCCGCTCCTGATATTATCTTGTATAGAGTGAAGGTAAACACGGTTTTCTGCCTTTAATAGTTTCATTAGGTATTGACCCTCTATCTCACTAACGACTATCTTGAAGTCTTTTTCGCCTTCCCACTCTTGTAATTCTTGTAATTGATGCCATTGACGTTTCCGTACATTTAGACTATATAATCTCAGATTACCGCTCAGAAGTACTATGATTTTATCTGATGTCAAGTATTTGCGTATCGTCTCCAAGACAGACCATCCTTTTGCCATATCAACATCAATATCATCAAATGCTAATAAAAAAGCTTTCTTGTTTAGGATCTCTAACCCTATTGACACTAGTTCTCGAAAATTCTTTTCTAAAAAAAGTGCTCCTTTTACCTCTTGTAGACCTCGCTCTGCCACAAAATCATCATCGTGCCAATTAGAGTTATCCATGCCTACTCCTACATTTTCCAAAGCATGAATTCCTTTTGCCAAATTATGTAGGGCCGTTTTCCAATGCCTTCGTTGCTGATATGATTTACTAGGGATATCAATGTTATCTTCTTGAATGACTTTTTGGACTTTTTCATCAATGAGAGACAGGACCCAAAGAAATACATGTCCTCTTGTTTCTATTAATGTTGGATCTATTATTTTGAGTATTTCTATATCGGATCCGTACTTGGTAGCACAATCAGTAAAAATAGTATGCAAAAAAGACGTCTTTCCTGAGCCCCTTCCGCCAAATATAGAAATTGTATTATGATGACGAATTAATCCATATGATTTCTCTTCATCTGAATTTTTAACATCTATTGCTTTTTGCAATTGGCTTTCTATCATCTTTAATACACGATTATATTCTAGCTCATGTATTCGGGTTCCTACATGAAAATAATGTGCATAGGTACTTTCGTTGAGTTTAATAACTATCTCCTTGGGAGTATGCTCTTGGGGAGATTGTTGTGGAGTTTGAGATTCAGCCATAATGATATTATTGTAATTGATATATGTTAATAGTTAACTTTACTACCATCGATATTATATATTTCTCTCTGGTTATGAATATACATGTTCCCGTCTTTAATAATTTTTTGCGGTTTAGAAGAATTTCCGCTGTTTTGTTCTAATCCCTCTTCTCCGTCGCTCTGCGTCTCAAATGAACCTGTCTCTTCGTCGATGACCTCTGTCCCTTTCAGACTCTGGCGGGTATAATAGTACTTGGTATCGGGCGAGAGACCGGAGATCGTGAACGAGTAGTACTCTGCAAACTGTTTCTCTTCCTCGCCGTCCTCTTGGTACAGCGCAGGCATACGTTCGGGCATGTGACCGCTGTTGATGTCTATATGCGTCAGATGACCGTTGGCATCAAACGTAAGCGACATGAACCGCTGTGTCTTGGCTTCATCGGTATAGAGCGTCCATACATACCCTGTTGCCGAGAAATTCTGCACCCAGCTCACAGATGCCGTGTCCACACCCGTCACTATCGGCGGCTCAATAGGAAGAATAGTCCCGAATTCTTTCCAACCTTCTGCTTGCTGATATGCAGATATACTTTTTGATGGCACATGCACTATATAATTATTTGCGTTGGGAGAACCATTTATTATTTGGGGTGGATTAAGTGCATACAGATAGAGATTGATAGGCTGATTATAGTATTGTATGCTGTTTGCATCAATTTCTACAAGTTCCTTCCCTATAATGACGTTACTCAGATTTTCACCTCCTATACACATATTATCCAAACTTCTAATGCTATCTTTGAGTATTATCTGGCGTAAACTATTCATGTCCAGCATAGCATTCATTTCAATATGCTTTAAAGATAAAGGCAATTCTAAATATACGATATTAGCAGCAAAAAGGCATGATTTATATAATGTGTCTATACCTTCTCTCAGAAAGACAATAGAATCTTTCCTTCCCGTTGGATAAGAAACTAAAGTGTTACAAGTTTTAGTATATAGAATACCATCTTTCGCTCTAAACAAAGGATTGACGGGATCTACATAATAATTCTCAAAATGATTATTTATGTAAGGAGAAATTATCGAATTCGACCATTCTGTCCATGTGGCAGGTAGAGAAAGTGTTGTTGTATGGGATGGCATTGTCGAAAATGTTGCTGCACGGGCTCCCACAACAGGGTAGTTCTGTAACGCAACTTGAATACTATCTGGAATGATAAGACTGTCCGATTTTATAAAAAAAGAATATTCATCGCTTGGTTCTATATAGGCCTTATTATTATTTATTGAATATACTAGTATATCACCTTCTATGTTAGGTATCTTGTAATTTTCAGCAAAGCATATTAGGCTCAATAAAGAGCCTAATATGCAATATATATAACGTCCCATATTAATGTTGGATTAGCAATTTTTGTATCATCTGATTTTTCCCGTCAGATAAGATTATAACATATTGTCCTGATGGTATATCTGATATGTCTATATCTTGTGAGGAAGAATGTAACATATAGTTGTCTAATACCACACCATTGATACCGATCATTCTAATAGATGAATTATCAGCATTTGAATCTATGTGTAAAATATTATTGGCAGGGTTCGGAGTCGCAAATACATTCTCTTGCTTTGGGGAGGGATTATTCGAAAGTTCCCTTCTTTTTATATTATTACCCGATCTAATAGTAATGCTTTGCGTACAACCATTTTTCAATAATACTTCAGAAGTCACGACTGTAGCGGTTGAAAAAATATCATATGTTGTAAAACCTTGCTTTAATACTCCATTTTCGTACCATTTATATGATGCGATTTTAGATGTATCCAATTCGTTTACCGAATAATATGTATAGCTTCCCATACGAACGAAATTAATACTGTATGCAATTTCAGCTATTTCTAAATCATAGTCTATTGTATCAGAATTACCACACACACTATTCTCTGCATATACGTGTATAGGATATGTACCTGCTATACCAGAAGTGTGAACTTTAATAAATGTTAAATTTTCATCTCCAGAATTAGGATCAAGAACAACCCCGTTGGGCAATATCCAATGATAGTTTTGGTTTTCTTGCACACCATCCAACCACAGAGTAACAGTATCTTCTTTGCCTGAAGCAACGCAATGAAACTGACTAATGCTGGACGGACTTTTGGCTTCCAAGAATATCTGCTCTGAAGATGCAGGTCCGTTACATGATCCATTAATACCTTGTGGAATTACGGTCATATTACCTAATTCTCCTGAGGTTTTTACATGAACATAGATACTATCTTTCATTGATGTTGAGCGAAGTTCTTCCATTCCCTCCGGCAATGTCCATTCAAAATGATGTGCATAAGGTTTATGGGCAAATGGATTCACATGATACCAAAAATAATCACCACGAGAGACACATCTTTTCCCAATAATATCCCCAACTCCTGCCGGACGGACATATACATTAACATCCGGGGTTCTTACATCACTACAGCCCAACATAGTTGCATTAATCACACTCTCTGTTATCTCTTCTGTAGCAACCAACTTGATAGAATCCCTAAATATAACATCTTCCTCAGTTTCTCCGTCTTCTAAAACAAGATTCCAACCAGTAGTTGGATATTGCCATTTAAATCTTGTGTTGTCCGGTAATATTCCTGTAATCTTAATATGCGCAGTATCACCAACAGAATAACAAGTTTTGTCAGGTTTGACTCTATTTCCGCTTCCCATCATACGGTTAACCATAAAAGAGGTTGTTGATACAGAACATCCATCCCAATTATTTTTGTCGTAAGAAGAAAGAACCGTGATTTCTCCATTGCTATTATCATTTAATTTGACACTTATGTTATCTCCACTAGTAGAAGATTGAGCACTAAACTGTGGTGAGGGAATCAGCCATTTATAAAACAACCCTTCTTGTGGGTTGGGAATTCTAAAAGTGACTATTCTACTACCTACCGCTATACATGTGTCTTCTATAATTATTTCCGGTGCCTTCTTATCCAAGTGCTTGACAACTCTTTTCGCCTCATCTTGATTGCAGCGGCCGAAATTGACTACTATAGAATCTTTTCCAGAGACAGCTCCTGCAACGAACGTAATAGAACTACCGTCACCTGAAACATATATAATGGTGTCCACAAAGGACGGATAAGGCTTCTGATTGATATTCCAATAATAATTGTCAATTCCTATAAAATCACCTAAGTTCTTGGTAAAAATGGGATCTACTGAATAAACGGCAGTATCTCCTTCTTTTAAACAGTCAGGACCTTTAATAGCCAACTCATATTTATCAGGGCTGAAATCCTTATAAATCTCGCTCCCTTTTACGAAATCTCCACATCCTCGTGTGCCATAAGTGAAATATACACCGCCCTTTCCCGGGCCGAGAGAGGTAAAATACACTATTGAATCCAGCGTGGTTTTGATTTTGACATCCCCTCTCGTGTACCATCCATGTGTGGTATCCTTAGCCGTTGCCCAAGTATCCGCATCTATAAGCATGGTATCATTCTGCAAACTGTCATCTATCATACAAATAGAACCTTTTAAGGTGTCGCCATTAAAGATAAAAGATTGCCCCATAACGGGAATCAACGCACTTACCCAAAATGTGCAAACTAAAAGAATATACTTTTTCATACTATTTTTGTTTTATATGTTAAACATTATTCTATTCTAAATTGTCCTACTAGTTCGCCGTTGGCGGTTGCGATACGGAGGACATACACGCCTGCGTTAGCAATCGGGCGGGAAAGAGAGTTGGTAAACTGCTCGTTAACGACTACGCTTCCCGTAGAAGCATTAACAACCACCGCCTGCGCAAAAGGGATAGTTTCTTCTTGTTTGAGGATAGTCAGCGAGTTTCCATTGATCGTTGCACGGAAATTTCCTGGGCGAGTAGGGGTATCTCCCATGTGATCATTACCATCCAACGGGTCATCTCCGGGAACAATAAAGTTCATCGGTACAACTTCCACTAATTGGATTTCCGTTTCTTCTGCGCGTAGTACACACGGCATAAAGATTAGCAACATCAGCGCCGTGGTTAGTAAAAATTTTCTCATCGTATAAAGTGTATTAGTTTAACATTAGGCGCATAAAATCAATGCGCCGCCAAACCTGTTTGATTTGACGGTGCAAAATTACTGCTTTTTTTTGACCCGAACAAGAAATAATGGTCTACATTTGACACCTGTAAACCATTGATAATCAATGAGGATTCTTTTTTTAGGTCTACATTTTAAAAAATATTATTCCCACAAAGGGAATTAAGTTACAAGCGAAGAAGGAAATCTTTCAATTCTGGCGGAGTAGTGCCTAATTTATCCGAGGTACGTTTTTTTAATGTTTTTATTGCCGAAGGGTAACTATAATGTATTTCTTTTGCTATTTTTCGCAGAGAAAAATTCAGCAGTGTTAGTATGCAGAAACGAATCTGCACTTCGTTTAAGTGATACGCTTCTAATTTTTTAACGAGACCTCCCATGTATAAATCAACTTCGGCTTTCATTGCAGAGTAATTATTCCAATGGAGGACTTGATGAAAATCATTTCCCTCTATATGATTTTTAATAGATTCTATCCTGTTATCTGTACGCTCATTGATAAGTTCTTTTATCTGAGAATTCGTGCGATATTTAGAACGTACCACAATGACAATCCCAATGCCACATGCAATTAACATTCCAATTAGTACCAATCTTAGCCATTCTATACCTTTATTTATGTCTTGTGTTAATAATTGCACAGCTTGCGAGAGTTTTTTCTGTTCCGGCTCATATTCGTAATACCGTATATCTTCACGTTTGGAGGCTAATTCTGCCATATTTTTTGCATCAAGTGAAGAATCATTACGCTGGATGATATACAAGGCATTAAATTTATTTTGGTAAGATGCTCTCGGGTCTGTCTGTACTGAGTTTGCCAAAATAAGAGCAGAGTCCTTTTGCCCTATATTATCATATGCCTGTGCTTTTATAATTGTTCCTGAAGGATATGTCATACCATGATACAACATTTTATTTACATAATAGATAGCTGAATCGTTCTGACCAATCGTCCTATATAATACAGCCCTTGTTTCAAAAGTTTTCACCAGAACTTCCCTTTGCACACACTGCTTCTCTATATCCTCCAATAGTGCAAATGCTTCATCTTTCTTCCCTTGTTCCGCCAACTCAAACGCCATATCATTTAGCAGATAATAATATAGTAAGGTATCACTGTTTCTTAGGAACATTTCTGCTGAACGCTCAAACATGTCATACGAGAGTTGAAACTCGCCTGCCAAATGGCAGATGGAGCCCATATTGCTATATATTCTTCCTAAGATATGGTAGTCCTTTGTGCCGGAATGGGTGGCATCGATGAACACCTGCATTGCGGCGACAGGGTCATCCTTGGCGCGAAGAAGTTTGCCGTAATGATAGCAGGAGTGCGCATATTCTGACTTCTGACGGCTGAATGCTGAATGCTCCTTCAATCTCTTATACGCTTGCGCGAGGGTGGCACTATCGCCTTCGTCCACGCCGTACATCTTACCCTCATGCCACAGGCTGTCCGCCTGCGCCACGACCTCCTGCGCCTCGCGGTGTTGAGGGATGGAGCAAGAGCAACTAAGCAGACAGATGACAATACAGAATACTATGATGCGGCAAAAGGACATATTTATGCATTCCGATAAGCCTTCGGAGTGACGCCGACGCGGGATTTGAAGAAGCGGTTGAAGAATGCCACATTGTCAAAGCCCAGGCTAAGAGCGATCTCTTTCACCTGCAGGTTCGTGATCTTGAGCTGGCTCTTGGCGTCCGTGATAATCGCCTCGATGATAATATCTCCTGCCGTCCGGTCACCGACAGACTTGATCGTGGAACAGAGATGCGGCAAGGTCAGACGCATTGCTTCGGCATACTGGCTCACATGATGCCACTCCTGGTAGTGCTTCAATACCAACTGGCAGTAATCCTGATAAATCTCTGTCTTTCTGTCCAGCGGTTTCACCAGATACTCCTCCTGCTCATGCGCGTACTTGGCATAGCTGGTGCGCAGCAGGTTGAACACATGCACCATCTTCTCTGTATCCAGCATGGAAGGCTCTGCATTAAGCGCAGCTACCACTGCATCATACATCTTGCAGATCACTTGCGCATGGTTTTCACTAATACTCAACTTGGGTGAATGGAGCTGAAGCGCCGAGAGGGACATCTTGTTGTTCACCGTGTATTTCTCAAGGAACTTACTGCCGAAAACAATCCAATAGACCAAAGCATCCTCGGAGGTCTCGCGGATGAGGAAGAAACTTCCCGGCTCGAGCAGCAACATATCGTTCGCCTTAAAATAGTAGTCCGTCACGTTGATGGTAGCGTGCGCCGTTCCGCGCACCAACAAAGCATAGACGCCACACTTGATTTTGCAAGGGAAACGACCATACTCGTTCATCAGTTTACCACTCGCGTCTCCGATCATATAGTCGCCATAAGGGCAGTCCACAATAGGGATATTATTCTCTTTCATCTTAATAAAAGTACTAAAATTCGCTGCAAAGGTACTACTTTTTTATGAAATATGCAAATAATTGTGTATTTTTATGGTACAAAAAAGAAGAACCACTTTCGTGATTCTTCCGTTTGACCTAATGCGTTTCCTGTCGTCTTACGCCATTTTGTTCACAAAGCGAGCCAGTTTCGATTTGAGATTAGCAGCTTTGTTCACATGGATGATGTGACGTTTAGCCAGTTTGTCGAGCATAGAGCTAACTTTAGGCAGGGCAGCAGCTGCTGCAGCTTTGTCAGTAGTCTTGCGCAAGTCGCGCACAGCATTACGTGCGGTTTTTGCATAATAATGATTGTGTGCTTTGCGGGCTGCCGTCTGGCGGATACGCTTCAAAGAGCTTTTATGATTTGCCATCTTTGTTTGTTGTTTTTATCGCCCATGCATGGTTGATTCCATATAGGGGCTTGTTTTAGTAATATCCATCGGCATTGAGAGGATTTGCCTCCGGACGTGACTTTAGGGAAGGTCTAGTAGTGCCAAGGGGAATCGAACCCCTATTGCAAGAATGAAAATCTTGAGTACTAACCGTTATACGATGGCACCGCGCTCAAAAGCGGCTGCAAAGGTACTACATTTTTTTGAATTGACCAAATATTTTGGTATTTTTTTACGATTTTTGGCATTTTTCTGCCATAAAGTGCGCCAAATACTCCTGTTCGGGCTGTCCTGAAGTGGGAATAAACGTTATTTTTGGTGATTGGTGAAGGGTCATTGGAACGTGCAAAAGCCCCAGCGCATCCAAGTCCATAATCGTCGAATAGCCGGAGCGGACGATAATATGTTTGGCGCCCATCAAAGCCGCAGCCAGCTCTTCGTCAGACATATAGGGCACGATGGTAATAGCTCCTCTTTTGATGCGTGTGTTGGGTCGGTTCAAGAGTCCCTGCACGATCAGCACTTTTTCTTGGGAGTCCCTGTATCGCGCTACCAACTCCCGCTCCAACATCGTCCTTTGCGGCTCCAAGCCGCTGAGAACAGCAACGATACCATAAGTCGTTTGTGGGTTGTCGTTTGTACTTTGCGTGAATCGGCTCAACGGACCGATGTACTCAATTTTGCTGAAGGCTGAAGGCTGATGGCTGATAGCCGGATGAGACAGTTCGCCGCCCAAGCTGCGGTCAAACTCCTCGTAATCAGGTACCCACACCTTATTATACCGCGTGTATATACGTGCGTGCAGGCGCGCAACAAGCGGCTCCAGACACCGCCAACCCTTGGGCAGAAAGATATGAAGTTGATGCGTGATATAGACGCAAAGCGTCTCTTCAGCTTTTGTATATAGCCCAAAACGATTGTCGGAGACCACCATGTCGATCTTTTCCTCGCGCAAGACAGCCTGCAGCATGACATGGTCCTTATACGCCCATGCAACCAGTTTCGGCAACGCTTTGACCATCGCCCACACTTGCCTTTTGCCCTTGCCATAACGCAGGTTCAAGGGAGCCAGAAAAACATATCTGCATTTCGGGAAATGCCGCCGCAGTAAAGTCAGACTCGCTCCGTCGCCGCCCAAGATCACTTCGTGCCCTTCTTCCAGAAAACGCTGCACAAGCGGCACGCAACGGCTTGCGTGTCCCAATCCCCAGTTCAACGGTGCGACAAGAATCTTCATGCGGAAATAATGACTTCAAACCCTTTCTCAATCAGTGGCGCGGCAATACGCTCCATCTCCTCGCGGGAGATCTTCTCCAGATGTTCCTCCGGCGTCTTGCGGTCGATGACATAGATCATAATCTGCTTCGGACGCAACTTTTCCACGGCGAAATACCATGCGTCCAGCTCCTCCGGCGTCGTATTATCTATCACCAGCCCGTTGTGCGACCCGCGCAGGAAACAGGTCTGCAGCGTGAAATCGCCTTGAAAGACAGCTAACCATTCCACGATCCGTTCAACGGTCAAATCGCTATTCACAGGCTGGTCGATCCGCCGCATCATCTCGTCCGTTCCGGCGTCCAGTTTGAGAATCCGATTGTCGCACAGCCGCAAGGCTTGCTGCACATCCTGCCGCCCCAACTGGGTCGAATTGGACAACACACTCACTTTCGCCGCAGGGCAATACCGATCCCGCAAAGCGCAAGTGTCCTCTATGATCCCCAAGAAATCCGGATGAAGTGTCGGTTCGCCGTTGCCGGAAAAAGTGATTACATCCGGAGTAGTCTCCGGCAGAATCTCCCGTAACTTCGTCTCCAATGCAGCCCGCACTTCGTCGCGCGTCGGGAGTTGGGGATGGTCCACTTTCTCGTTCCATCCGCACTCGCAATAGACGCAGTCGAACGTGCATAACTTATGCTCCAGCGGCATGATCTCCATGCCGAGACTGACGCCTAAACGGCGGCTATGAATGGGTCCGTATGCAATCTCACCGAATAACATCTTCACTAAACACTAATCACTCTATTCCCAAGGATCTTACAAATCTGGTTTCGCTGCTCCAGCAACTGCGGCTGGTATGCCAATAACTGCATCTGCCGGTCTATATCATTGTTCGCCTGCGCGTCCTTCAGACCCTGCTCCAGATCGGCTATCTGCATATTGATGACGGTCAGTTTGATTTCAAACAGCAACTGCGTCACCAACTCACCCAACCGCGCCTCGAAATCCGGCGAAACATCTTGGTATTTCTCTGCAATCATATCTACTGCCATGGCGCTGATCAGCGGATCCGAATGGAATTTATAGAACGTCTCCGCCTTGAATCCCGGATCTTTGTAATGGCGCTTGAACTCGTCCATGATCGTCTGGAACACCTCGTACGGCGGCTTGATCTCATCGCCC
This sequence comes from uncultured Bacteroidales bacterium, assembly GCA_902765485.1. Taxonomy (GTDB): domain Bacteria; phylum Bacteroidota; class Bacteroidia; order Bacteroidales; family Paludibacteraceae; genus Colicola. The sequence continues at coordinate 23,550 of CACWZZ010000011.1, read as the reverse complement.
TCCAGCGTATAAATAATCACTTCGCCGATCGTATAGACATTGCCGTCCACCTCAATCGGGCGTTCGCCGTAACGAACCAGCAACTGCAGCAAATTATAATAATTCTTTTCCAACTGCGTCTTGGGAGTCACTTGCGGACGCTGCGGATGAGCCGGCTTAACCGCTACTTCCGCTTGCGGCTCTTGTTGTGCTACGTCCACCTGTTCGCTCTCCGTCCGCTCTTCCTGTTTGCGGCGTTCCTCCATCCGTTTGCGACGCAGTTTGATCACTTCGTTGGTCAGCACTTGCTCACCTATATGCAACCGCTCCGAACAATCTTTGATATACACCTGACGCGTGATCATATCCGGGATGATAGCAATCGACTCGGTGATGTCCTTGATCAGCGCAGCACGCTTCTGCGGATTATCGCCTGCATCCTTGCTCAGCAACGCCGATTTGAAACGGATAAAATCCGTCTGGTGCTCCGATATATAACGGATAAACTCCGTCGAATCGTGGTTTTGCGCATAGCTATCCGGGTCTTCGCCGTCCGGCAGCAGCACCACATTGACGTTGAACCCTTCCTCCAGGAACATATCTATACCTCGCAGCGCGGCGTGAATACCGGCGGCGTCGCCGTCATAGAGCACCGTAATATTACTCGTGAACCGTTGAATCAACCGTATCTGCGGCTTCGTCAACGCCGTTCCGCCACTCGCCACCACATTCTCGATCCCGCTCTGGTGCATGGAGATGACGTCCATCTGACCCTCCACCAGATAGCACATATCTGCACGGGAAATAGCTTGCTTGGCTTGGAAAAGACCGTATAACTCGTTGGTCTTGGAGTAAATGATCGAATCCGGCGAATTGACGTATTTGCCCACGTTCTCTTTCTTCTTCAGTATTCGTCCGGCAAAAGCAACCGGCTTGCCGCTCACGGTAAAAATAGGGAACATCACACGGTCGCGGAAACGGTCATACAGCCGTCCGTCCTCGCTCTTGCCCACGACGCCCACACCGATCTTGGTGTCCACATCATTGACGATGAACTCCTCCTTGAACCCTTTCTCTTTCAGCGCTTTAGCCAGCGGATTACCTTTCTCCGGCGAATATCCCAACTGAAATTTGCGGATGATATCATCCCGCAATCCTCTCTCGCGGAAATAACCCAAACCGATCGCTTGACCTTCCGGCGTCTCCCAGAGCTGGGTCTGAAACCATTTATTGGCAAAATCATTGACCACGAACATCGATTCGCGATTGTCCTGCCGTTGCTGCTCCTCCGCCGTCATCTCGCGTTCCTCCACCTCGATATGGTATTTCTTGCCCAACTGCTTCACCGCCTCGACGAACGTGCATTGCTCGATCTCCATCACAAACTTCAGCGCGTGTCCGCTGGCTCCACAGCCGAAACATTTGTAAATACCTTTTGACGGACTAACCGTAAAAGACCCCGTCTTCTCGTTGTGGAACGGACACAGCCCAATGAGGTTCGCGCCGCGCTTTTTGAGCGTGACGTAATCGCTTACGACCTCTTCTATCTTAGCCGCAGCATAGATGCGTTCTATGGTTTCTCTAGGAATCAATTCTCAATTATCAATTATCAATTATCTACGTACCATAGATAAATACCGACTTTGATATTCCATTGATCCAACCGTCCGCGGGTGTGACGACCGCTTACGAAATCCGCATTCCTATACGGATTCAGCAAACCGAAATCATACCCTCCGCGCAAGAAATACCGCCTGTATTGGAATCCGGCTCCGACACCCCAAGTCACATTGAATCGCCGGAGCGCGTTGTCGGCTTCGATGAAACCGCGGATGTCTGGCTCGGTGTTGGAGGCATCCGCCTTATAGGCGTTGAACCGCTCGCCGTAGGTGGTGGTTATCTCGCCGGAGAAATCTTCGGTTTTCATGTCCTGACGCATCGTATAGGTCAGACCACATTGGAGGGTGGGACCGGTGTAGAGCATGAGGTACGTCTCTTTGGCTATCTCGAACTTGTACTGCCAGTCCACGTACAACTCCAGCTCCTGATAGGTAATCAGCTGGCGTCTCTTGGGGTACTCTCCGTAGGCGGGGTTGGTGGAACGCCATCCGCCGCCGTTCGACATACCGAAGGTATAGTTCAGACCGATCGACGAACCGAAGCCCTTGACATAACTCGCGTCATACACAAAACCCACTTTGAAACCATTCAGCTTGATGGTATTTGCCAGCGAATCACTGGGGAAAGAGGTGTTCGGGCTATTCAGTCGCAATATCGGCTGTGCCCAGCCTACTTGGATACCAAAACCCTGTTTCGGCATGTCCGCCGCACTCATCCCGATAGCCATCATGGCTACCATCAACGTCAAAAATACTTTCTTCATATATCCTTTATCCTTTCAATTTTCACCTTTCACCTTTCAATTTTCACCTTTCACCTTCCGAAACACGTCTTTTTCGTCTTTCGGCCGCACTTCCTCAGCCCAGAAGAACGTCGCCAACTTGTCGCCGCCGCTTGGAATCTGGTCCATCGGGTAAAGCACACCCGTCGTCTCCTTCGTGAAACGGATATGATGGATCTTCTGATCCTCCATATACATCCGGATAAAACTGCTCTCCGTGGTGTTCATTCCCACGAAACTGCCGTCGCTCTCTTTGGCATAATAGATCGTCAGCGCGTTGCCGCTCATATCGATGATATCCACCTCGCCGTCTTTCACATACGCCGTCACTTCCTTGCCGCCCATCTGGTTGAAATACTCCAGCGTGTCGTGCATCACACACAGCGCATTTCCCACTCCGTGCATGTGTTCCACAGCGCCGTTCACGATATAAATCGTCATGCTGTCCGCGGAGATCTGCTGGTTGTCGCTCCAACTAATCGGTTTGAGATAAAGGTGCATCGTCGAGTCCGATCCTAAGTACACCATCGAGTCGCACACCATCTGCGCATCGTTCCTATAAACGCGCACGCCATAATACCCGCGCACGCGGCGATACGTGCTGTCCGCCATCGCCGAATCGGTATAATGCAGCTCCTCCGTAAACAGCGTGTCCGCGTGGATATAAGTGATATGCGCCGTGTCCGACCAATCGACCATCAGCGCGCTGTCCGTCGCATAACCGCGGCTGTTCTCTTCCCACATCTGACCGTATTCTCCATACAGCGTCGCCTCGCGAGTCGAATCGCGCATCTCCATCGCGCCCAGCACTTCCCCGAAACCGATTTTCTTGTCGTAATAAATCGTATCGCCCGTCATTACCCTTCCGTCCTGATGGTGAATCACAGACCTGTTCAGCAACATCGACCGCTCTGTCTCCGTATTGTACCAACCCAGCGAAGTATGAATATCCGTCTCTTCCTCGTAAATGATCTCCGTCGGAGACACGATGTCCGCTACCTTCGTCGCCGTGTTATACAGCAGCGTGTCGCTCGTCAGCACAAATCGCTCGTTCACCAGCTTCACCTCTCTGCTGAACACAGCCTGTTTGCTGTCCGGACGGTAACTGCCGCGCACGGAAGTCAGCGTGTTCAGCGAATCTTTCACCTCGCCACCCGTGAAATAATAAGCCACTCCGGCATGCCGGTCGTAATTCAAACTATCGGTCGTCAACACCGTCGGGTTCTCGTCCTTGCGACCGTGAATCAACTTCACATGCCGTCTCAACCGAGCTAATTTGGTATTGCCGTTGTAATACAACTTATCGCCAAAACCCTCCAGCGTATCGCCTTGTTCCATTCGCACATGACCGAACGCGTCAAACGAATTGCTCTCCTCGTAAAAATAAGCGCTATCGCAATACATCAGCGCGTTTTCGTGCCGAAAAACCACATTCCCCTTCAAGATCTGCGCATCTGCGATCCGCTCCTGGTCAAACTGCAAATTCTCCGCACGCTCAAGATAAACCATCGTCTGGGAAATTGAAAATTGAAAATTGAAAATTGAAAGGACTACAAGCCCCAGCAACCTAATACTATGTCTCCTTTCACCTTTCACTTTTCCCTTTCACTTTTCACCTTTCACCTTTCACTTTTCCCTTTCACCTTAATGTATCCATCCCGGGTATTCAAAATCGCAACCTTGCCATTCCGGGCTGATCTGAACGTAGGTCGCCTTCTGCTTCTTCAATATCCATTCGTGGATAAAATCCGCACTCAACTTCTGCTCCAGCATGCCCTTGATCGCCTGAAAATCATCAGTCAAATTCGCGCGGTGCACATCCGTTTTCTTCTTCACACGCACTATCGCACACACCTCGCGGTTCTTCGTCTGATCCATCATCACAAACGGCTGAGACACATCGCCTTCGTTCAAACTATAAATCTGCTTCGCGATCTCCGGCGCCAAATCTTGATACTCAAACTTACTGCTACCCGTATTCGGATTGATCATCAGACCTGCATTCATCACCGTGTTCTTGTCCTGCGAGAAACGAAGCACAGCCTGTTCGAACTGCAAACTATCGCTCTCTATCAAACCTCGTATCGTGTCTAACTTATTGATTGCGTTGATCTTATCGGTCGCACTAATCCTTGGTCGCAACAGAATATGCCGGCAGTTGATGCGCTCTCCTTTCTTCTCTATCAACTGAATAATATGGTATCCGTATTCGGTCTGGACGATTCGGCTCACGCGCTTCGGATCATTCAGGTTAAACGCCACATCCGCAAACTCCGACACCAACTGACCGCGACCTACAAAACCCAACTCACCGCCGCGTTTGGCACTTTCCGTGTCCTCCGAATAGAGACGCGCCAACATACTAAAATCCGCGGTCCCGTTCTGAACACGCTCCGTGAACTCGCGCAACCGCTGTTTGATGCGCTCCGTCTCTTCAGTCGGAACAGGAGGTTCAAAACTCAAAATCTGTACTTCCACTTGTGCCGGCATCATCGGAATCGAATCCTCCGGAAGCGAGTTATAGTAACGACGGATCTCTGCCGGAGTCGGCTTGATATCGGCGGTTAACTTCTGCTGCATCTGCTGAATAATCATCTGGTTACGAACGGTCGTCATCATCTCCTCCCGGATCTCGCTGCTCGGCTTGCGAAAATACTCCTCCATCTTCTCTTTCGATCCGATCTGGTTGATGTAGTAATTCAGGCGCATATCCACTTGGTGACTCACGCTCGACTCATTCGCTTCCACCGAATCGATGATGGCTTGGTGCAAAAATAACTTCTGCACAGCCATCTGTTCCGGAATGACGCAATACGGATCGCCTTTGATCTGCTGACCCTCGTATTGGGCGCGCAACCGTTCTTCTTCTACTTCGCTACGCAAAATAGCCTCGTCACCCACTACCCAAATCACTTCGTCTATCACGCCCTGCGCTCTCAACGCCAGACTGACAAACAACATTACAATTAAACTATATCTTTTCATCCTTCCTCCTTTCACCTTTCATTTTTCACCTTTCACCTTTCACCTTTCACCTTTCACCTTAATAAAACTTCACCTGCTGCTTCTGAATAGCCTCATTATACATCTGTTCGCGCTCTTTATTGAGGTATTCCACCTGCCGCGCACTCAGCACTATCTTCTCTATCGACGGACGAGCATACTCCATCGGCATCTTCTCGCCTGCCAACTGTTTGTCCGTCACTTGCAGTATATAAGTCTTCAAACTGTCGCTCACCTCAATCTGGTTCTTGTTTTTCAACTCTGCCTCCATCGCACTCCTACTCAGCGGAATCTGGTTCATCAACTCACTGGTCGTCTTCCATTGGTCGGCAAACAACTCATATCCGTTTGCACTCTTGTACGCGTATTTCTCAATCTCATCCATCTTCCCTTTGGCCATCCAGACGCGCAATTTCGAAATATCTTTTGCCTCATTGGGCACAACTACCAGCATTCCTTTCACCACACTCTCTTCCAGCACAAACCGTTCCGGCATCTGTTCATATACTTGCACCACTATCGAATCCGGCACAGTCTTTGGCATTCGCCGCTCCACCAGATACTCTTCGTATGCCTGCACATATAGCGCGCGACGATATTCCTCTACTAATGTCTCAATATCTTTTTCTCTGTTGGCTGACAGCTGACCGCTGAAAGCGGACCGCTGATGGCGGACGGCTTTTTCGTACATCAACTCATCTTTTGCCCATTGACTGATATACTGTTGCACGGTCCGCAAACTATCCTCTGCATTCATTCCCAGCGTCAACGAATCCAGCGTCGAACGGTACAAATACACACCATTCACTTCCACCGCTGCTCCGCTCTGAGCTTTCTTCTCGTACGCCGCACAACTACTTAACAAAAATCCTGCCATTACGACAACAATCAATATCTCAACACTCCGTCGTTTCATCATCCTTCGCAATATTCATTAATACTAATCTTTGTTTTTAATGTTTTTGTTTTTAAAACAATCGCAATTCTCAATCGCAATTCTCAATCGCAATTCTCAATTTTACAATTGAGCGTGCAAAATTACTGCTTTTTTTTGAATTATGCAAATATACTACACCCATTTTACAAAATTTCACTCGAATTTCCTCTCAAAAGGGGGTGATAAGGGGGTGATTAGGGGGTGATTAGGGGGTGATTAGGGGGATATTCAGCACTCATTACTATGACACAGACGGAAAAATAGTATAGAGACGATGACCATCAACGGTCTCATATTGCGTCGGAAGGACTATCTCCGGAGCCTTTACTCCCTCGCCGATTGTGACCTCCGGCGCTACTTCCACATGGATCTCGTCCCATATACCGGACGCCAAAATAGAGTTCAAAAGTGTCGTACCGCCTTCTACCAAAACGGAATGAATACCTCTCTCTGCCAGATCCGCCAACACATAATCCCACTCCGTCCGCTCGCGATAAACGATCACCGGATCAATCCCCGGGTAGTCACTCTCCGTAGGTGCGAAAATCCTCGATTTCATCGGTAGTTTTCCGTGTCTGTCAACCGTCACACGAATAGGATTTCTTCCCTCCCAATGAGTGTTCAGCAACCGCGGATCATCCAGCAAAACGGTATTCGTCCCAACCATAATAGCCATATTCTCTGCCCGCATCTTATGCACCAACCTCTTCGTCTCCGCCGTTGAAATAGCCAACGCCCCATTCAGATGAGAACTGATGGCTGATGGCTGATGGCTGATGGCTCGTTTCCTGTCTATAAACCCATCCGCCGTCTGCGCCCATTTCAAGATCACGTATGGACGTTTCTTCTCATACAAACACAAAAAACGCTTGTTCAACTCGCGGCACTCTTTTTCCATCACACCAACTACCACTTCAATCCCTGCCTCACGCAACATCTGCACGCCTTTGCCTGCCACCAGCGGATTAGGATCCAACATACCTACAACCACTCGCCCCACGCCTTTCTCTATTATCAACTTGGCGCAAGGAGGTGTCTTCCCGTAATGGCTGCACGGCTCCAGACTCACAAACAGCGTACAATCCTTGAGGCTGATGGCTGACGGCTGATGGCTGATTTCCAAATTCCGGAAACAGTTCACTTCCGCATGCGGACCGCCGAACCGCTCATGCCATCCCTCCGCAATAATTATCCCCTCATTTCCTCCCGTTAAGGGTCTTCCCCCCTGCATGGGGGGACAGAGGGGGGCGACCAACACCGCTCCAACCATCGGATTAGGCGCAACAAAATACTCGCCTCTACGGGCAATTTCAATACAACGAGAAATATAATTTGCGTATTCCATTTATTTTTTGTAATTTTGCACCCGATTTGAAGAATGCCATTCTACATATTGCATCACAACTCCAAGCTGCGTATCCTCCCGACGAAGCGGAAGCTTTAGCTTGGTGGATTGCGGAAGAGTTGAGCGGTCAAACGCGAACCGAACTCCTTTTCGGCTGCAAAGATACTACTTTTTTGCGAAATACGCAAACTATTATTGACCGTTTGCTGCATTTTGAACCGATTCAGTATATTTTTGGTCATACAATCTGGAACGGCTTGGACCTCAAACTCACACCCGCCACCCTCATTCCCCGACCCGAAACCGCCGAATTAGTAGAGCGCATCAATTCTCAATTCTCAATTCTCAATTCTCAATTACATCTGTTGGATGTCGGAACCGGATCCGGCTGCATTGCTATCGCGCTCAAAAAAGCACATCCCGAATGGCAAGTAACCGGCATAGACATCTCGCCCGAAGCCATCGCAGTAGCAAAAGAAAACGCCCGCCGCAACAACGTAGAAGTAAACTTCTTGGTAGCAGACATTTTCTCCGATGAAATCGAAGAAACTTTCACCTTTCACCTTTCACCTTTCACCTTAATCGTCTCCAACCCTCCCTATATCTGCGAAAGCGAGAAGAAAGACATGCGCCCGAACGTACTCAACTACGAACCCGCCTCGGCGCTCTTCGTCCCCGACTCCGACCCGCTCCTCTTCTACCGCCGCATCGCGTCTCTCTTCTCCTCTTTTAGGGGAGCCGAGGGGGCTTATCTCTTCTTCGAAATCAACGAATCCTATGCCTCCCAACTATCCGCCATGCTGGACAGATTAGGCTATACCGACATCCAAATAACAAAAGACATCTATGGCAAAGACCGAATTATCGAAGGCAGAATGGCTCAATAAAGCGGAAGCCTATTGCGCACGCGCCGAACATTGCGCAGCCGACGTTCGTCGGAAACTCTTCGAATGGGGAGCCCCTCAAGAAACCGAAGAAGGACTAAATCTCTTCGATTTCATCGAGGAAAAACTCTACGAGAATGACTTCCTGAACGATGCCCGTTTCTGCCATGCTTACGTCCATGACAAGGTCGAATATCAGTCTTGGGGAAGACTCAAAATCCAAGCCGGGCTACAAGCGCTCCAACTACCCTCCTCTGACATATACGAAGCCCTGAAAAGTATCGATGAAATCGCGTATTTTCGCAATTTGTGCAAACTAATTGCCTCTCGCCGAACCGACCCGGAAGAGAAACTACTCCGTTTCCTCTTACAACGCGGATTTACGTACGAAGAAATTAAAAATTGCAAATAAATTTGCATATATCGCAAAAAAGTAGTACCTTTGCACTCCAAATCGTAAAATTGTAAATAACTTCATGAATATTATCAAGACACCTATTGAGGGACTCCTCGTCATCGAGCCGCAGGTTTTCAAAGACGCACGCGGATATTTCGTGGAGACCTATAACGAGCAACGCTACCGCGAAGCGGGGATTGAAGCTACGTTTGTGCAAGACAATCAGTCTTGTTCCTCCTATGGCGTAGTGCGCGGACTGCATTTCCAACGACCGCCATATACCCAAGCCAAATTGGTTTCTTGCACTATAGGAAAAGTGCTGGACGTGGCTGTGGATCTGCGCAAAGACAGCCCCACTTTCGGCAAATGGTTTAGCGTCGAACTGAGCGAAGAGAACCATCGACAGTTCTTCATCCCGAGAGGATTTGCGCACGGCTTCTCCGTCCTCAGCGAGAAAGCCGTCTTCTCCTATAAATGCGATAATCTCTACCATCCCGAAGCGGACGGAGGACTGCTCTTGAGCGATCCCGACCTCGCTATCGATTGGCAAGTGCCCGCAGAAGCACGTATCCTTAGCGAAAAAGACACCAAACACCCGCTGATGAGTGAGTTTGCAAGTCCGTTTTAATCATCAAATATTCAAATCATCAAATCTTCAAATAAGATGAATATCTTAATAACCGGCAGCAACGGCCAATTGGGCAATGAGATGCGCGTAATGAGTGCTGCGCACCCGAAACACAACTATTTCTTCACGGATGTCGTGGACTCTGAAGGCGTACAAGTGCTCGACATCACCGACAAAGCCGCTGTCTCTGCTTTCGTTCAAGACCACGCGATCGATCTGATCATCAACTGTGCCGCTTATACGAATGTGGACAAAGCGGAAGAAGACGAAGTGACTGCGATGAAAATCAATGCGGAGGCTCTTTCTGTATTGGGTAGCCAGGGCATACGCGTCATCCATATCTCTACCGACTACGTCTTCTCCGGAGACGAACATATCCCGTGTCGCGAATCGGACCCCGTCGCGCCGCGTACCATTTATGGTATCACCAAATACGAAGGAGAAAAACGTCTCTTGGCTTCGTGCCCGGAAGCCGTCATTCTCCGCACGGCATGGCTCTATTCGTCTTTCGGCAATAACTTTGTTAAGACCATGATGCGTCTTGGCAAAGAGCGAAAAGAACTGGGAGTGGTCTTTGACCAAATCGGCACGCCGACTTATGCTGCCGACCTCGCTTGGGCTGTCTTCACCGTCGTAGAAGCACCCGTATGGCATCCCGGTATCTACCATTTTACCAACGAAGGAGTCTGCTCATGGTATGATTTCACCATCGCTATTCTCGCACTCGCAAACATCACAGAATGTCAGGTTCGCCCGATTTTATCGGAAGAATATCAATATAAAACACCGCGGCCGCACTACAGCGTACTTGACAAATCGAAGTTCAAAAAAACATTCGGTGTCGCGATCCCTTACTGGATGGACGGACTGCATCGGTGCATGCAGAAATTGTAAATCTTCAAATTATCAAATCTTCAAATCGTAAATCATCATGCGTGATACCCTGAATTTCTTAGCCGAACTGGCGCTCAATAATAATAAGGAGTGGTTTGATGAGAACCGCGCTTGGTATCAGGCATGCCGCGAACGCCACATCGCCTTCTGCACGGAGTACCTTGCCCGGCTCGCTAAAATAGACCCGGCTTTGGCACCCCTCCAACCCAAAGACTGCATCTGGCGTATTAACCGCGACATCCGTTTCTCGGCGGACAAACGACCCTATAAAGAGTGGTTCGGGTGCTTCCCGGCTGCCGGTGTTCCGGGGCAACCCAAGACATGGGGCAAGAAATCCATGCGCGGAGGATATTACGTACATATCCAACCCGGCCAGTGTATGTTCGCCGGTGGCATCTGGGATCCTTCGAAAGAACTACTCCAAGCACTCCGCACGGAGATAGAAGCCAACTACGAAGAAGTGGAAGCGATTATGGCGTCCAAACAATGGAAGAAATATTTCGCACAAGATTTTGATCCATACTGGGGACAATTGAAGAAAGTACCTGCCGGCTTTGATCCGGACTTCAAGCACCCCGAATGGCTCAAACACAAGACCTATACGTTCTCCGTCATGCTGAGTGACGAAGAAGTATGTTCGCCCGATTTCATCGACAAAATAACAGCAATCGCGAAGGCGGCTAAACCGATGAATGACTTCCTCAATTATACCTTTGAGGAGTACGGCGAATTCCCCTCAAGATGCTAACGATCGTACATTTATCCTTCGTACATCTCCTGGTCTGATAGTTCAATGGATAGAACGGGGCTCTCCTAAAGCTCAAATGCGGGTTCGATTCCCGCTCGGATCACCATAAACTTAACACACACCATGAAGCACAAATTATTCCTTGTCTTGGCGCTATTCTTCTCCGGAGGATTGTTCGCTCAAACGGACACCGTACGGATCATGCGCACAGCAACCGCTCCGGAACGGACGGAAGTGAACGAACAGACGTTCGCGACTGAAGACACACCGGAGCTTCAAAAAACACCGGATAGCCTCGTCCGCGTAGAAGTGACCACCATCCATTATTTCACAGACACACTAACCTCTATCGTTTCCACGCCCGACAGCGTAGCCAAACAACGCGAAGAAATTACCCGCACAGACTCCGCCGACCGCAGAGGTCACTATATAGAGGCGTACGTCGGTCTCAGTTACGGCTCCTTGGGCTACGGATTTACAGACACTCAAAACAAAGTGAATGGGTTTGTCAGCCCGCTTGTCCAACTCCAGTACGCCTATTTCTTCCACCAAAATATAGGTGTGGGAATCGGTGCATGGTTCACTAATAACACTTCCGTAGCTCATCTGGGAGGAACCTATACATGGGAGGATCAGATTGATACCGATACCGAGCAACATTACAACCACAATGCCCAAGTAACCGAATGGGACGAACGCCAAACGACCCTCAATATAGGTATCCCGGTCTCGCTCCAGTTCCAATATCGCAAAGAGGGTAAGAAAGCCGGTGTCTTCGCCGCTGTGGGTATTGCGCCCTCTTTCGCAGTGATGAATAAATACCGCGTTACAAAAGGTCAAGTGACCCATTCCGGCTACTACCCGGCTTGGGACTTGACCCTCGATAATATCCACGAGTTCGGTCCCAAAGACTACACCCAAGAGGAATCCTCCAAGGGTAAGATCGCTGTTAATCCGCAGGCGACCGTGTTTGCAGACCTCGGTGCCATCATCGCCCTCACACGACAAATAGACCTCTTTGTAGGCGGCTATTTCCAATGCGGCGCCAATGATGTCAACACCTCCGAGAAACACCCGCTGGGATGGAAGGACAATACCTTCACGTTCATGGAGGACTACACCGGAGCTTATGCGCTCAATACCACGAAGGCGTCGCACCCCTACGAAGTGGGCGTCAAAGTGGGTGTTCATTGGCGGCACATCAAGCCGGATAAACATGAGACGGTGGACTATTTCGACTATTTCACCCGCAGAGACACGACCGTTAGTCTGCTTGCACGCCGCGATACAAATACTACGGAGCGCATAGACACGCTCACCCGCGCGCACATCGCCAAAGCAGCAGAAGAAGTGGAGAAATTCAACAAGATCTATTTTGCGCTGGGAAGTCATCAGTTGACCAACAAAGCCAAGGATTATCTCTCATCCATCGTTGGGGTGCTGAATAAAGTGCCGGACGCCAAAGTTTCTATAGACGGTCACGCCTCCACGGAAGGAGACCCGGCGTTCAACGAGATATTAGCATACAACCGCGCCAAAGAGGTGGCTAATTACCTGATTAGTCAAGGTTTGGATAAAGACCGCGTGATCGTAATAGGCCATGGTTCGTTGATTCCGAACGAGGAGAACGTCAACCATGAGCTTCCGCTCGACCGACGCGTAGAGGTGAAAGTAGTACAGAAACAAAGTGAAATTCAATAAGGAGGAGACGTTATGAAACACAGAATATCAATATTATTCGTTCTTGCCGTAATTACTACCGGCATACAAGCCCGCGTGTTCGAAGCCGGAGAGCGCTTGTATTTCAATATGGAGGCGCAGAGCGTCAAAGATGCAGGAGGAAACTTGCAATATGGCTGGTACGCCACGACAAATAACTATAACTATGCATACTTCTTCAGCTCCACCTCGAATGGATGGAGTAGCAAAGCCAAGCAATACAGCGGTACTATATGGTATGTAGAAGCCCCGGCGGGCGACTGGAACCATGTGATCCTGACAAGACATAACTCCGCTACCGCCTCATGGTCCACCAAGACCGACCAGACCGGAGACATCTCGTTCTATTATACCGAAGGAGGACAGACCAAGATGCGGGAACAAAACTACATCCAGAATTTCTACTACGACGATGGCGGCACGAGAAATGGTGCCAACTGGGCTTTCATCGCTCCTGCTCCGACCGGAAATCCTGCCTCCTGGACCTACGAAGACGAACAGATATGCAAATCTGCAGCAGGCTCAACATACATGCTGCAAGCAAAAAACTACAACTACGACGACACATACGCACACGCGTGGTTCAAATATGAGAATAACACTTGGACGCGCCTGCAGGGAGAAGAACTGCGCGACACCGAAGGCGACAAAGCGTTTGAAGTGAACCTCGGTAGTGAAAACTCCGATATTTATTATTTCTTGCAAGCCAGCCGTCCTTCCATGTGCCGGCTCATCCGTATCCGTATCAACCAAAACTGCTCGGACGGAGCACCGGGAGCATGTAAGATCACCTCTTTCGTAGCCGTTGCCTCCGATGCGAATGTCACCGACCAAACGACCGCCATCAACGGTGTGGTCGCTTTCGACGACAAGAAGAACGCAGGACAACTGCAGATATGGAGCCCCGGAGTGGATACCCTCATCATTGACAATAACGACATCGAGACACCTCAAACCTTCCGGCTCAAAGGATTCGACGCCTCGGCTGCAAAGACATACACGCTCTATGCTACCTTCCTCAGCGGAGACGGATGTGATGCGTCATGCACGGTGAGTGTCACTCCGCCTACCGTATCCCCTACCACCCATACCACGACAGGAACAGACTCCGACCTGCGACTGACACGCTTTACGCAGGAGGATGTGACCCTTACGCCGACAAACCAAAACTCCACGTATTTCCAGTGGACCAACTCTGCCGACGAAGTGGTGATTTCCGGAACTTATCCAGAGAACCGCAACCTCACTTTCACAGCCCCCACTGAAGCAAAGGATATAGACTACTACTTAATGGCGACAAACGATCCTCCCTCGCCGGAAGGAAACTTGATCTCCAATGGCACCTTTGAGACGGAAGACAATCTAGAGAGTAAATATGACTACTGGGGAAAAGACTTGACGAACTATTACGACACCCACCCCGGTGCATCCGGCGGATATGCTATCGTCCAGAACTCCTCCGATTTCTATCATACCTACAATACAGTCGTCGCGCATGAAGGCAGCTATTTCGGACTCTTTGACTCCAAAGTGACAAGCAATGTAGAGGACCAGGCGGCTTGGATTGCCAAGAGCGGATCCAAGAACCCGAAACTGAAAGTACAAGCCGGAGTGAGCTATTTGTTCTCCTTCTGGGTAGCAAATATCAATGCGTTCTACCAGATGAATAATGGCGCGCGGCTGCAATTCCAAATCAGCTACGACGGAGGTACAACATGGAGCGGCTTGGGCGGAGAGATCAATCTGGGCAACTACAAGGACAACAGATGGCATGGTCTATCTTCAATCGCCACCCCGACTACCTCCAGCACAAACGTTGCGCTCCGTGTGATCAACAAAAACACCTCCGGCATGAATATCGGCAACGATTTCGCGCTCGATGACATTCGCTTCGAGGCAGTTACTGCCAGCACCTCCAATATCGCCGGATATGAGCGTTTCCCGGTGCATTACCTGCTCTGCGAAATCAATAACGCTACCTTTGCGCAACGCCAGCCAGTGGGCTGCGGCACAGATATTGCCGATGTGGACTACACGATCTCTTTTGTTCACCCGCGCGGAGACCTCTTCATCTACGAAGGCACGGAGCTTCTTGCCCGGATTCCGCACAGTGAGATCGGCGATAACGCCACTTCCTATACCGGCGTTCTCTCCAATAGACCGGTGGATAATGCGGATCATACCATGACCGTTTATTTCGACGATGAGCATGTCAAAACCGATGCGCCGACTACGTATATATACAATGCCAGAGCTATTCCTTCTATTACTGTCAAATCCCTCTCTTGGAGCACCGTTTCGTGCGATGTTCCCACCACAACACTCACCGCTGTCATCGGATATACCAACCAAAACGGCTCTTTTACGGCGAACATAGATGGAGGCGCCCCTGCTTCAGGCACCTTTACCGCAGAAAACGATGATGAACTGGAGACCACAATCACCATACCGGGAGTACCGGCAGACGGATTGGACACGCATAAACTGAATGTCATCTTCAACGGCTCACACGGATGTACGATCACGGACTACAGTATCCCATCCCCTGCTCCGCTCACGCCCGCTATAGATACAGCAAATATATCCTTCTCGGCGCCGTCTTGCGACAATCTCGCAACCTCGCTGACTTTCGATCTGGACTACACATACCAGCAAGGTACATTCACCTATTGGGTGGATGGCATGACGCCCCAAACCGCTACTTACACAGAAGCGGACAAAACGACACAACGCCTGACCGGACTCAACGTCGAAGGAATTCCGGCGGATGGTCAGACCCACACGCTCCATGTTTCGTTCGACGGAGCAAACAGTTGTGTCAAATCATACTCCCTGCCTGCTGTGCCTCTCTTGCGTAGTTGTATAAAAGACGAAGCCACTATCTGCGAGGGAGAGACCTATACATGGAAGGGTATGACCTACAGCCGCCCTGTCGGCATTGATACTATTACGAATCCCGCCAATGTCTATGACACGCTGATCCTGACGGTTCTCGCTACTCCGCGTATTTCGGTGGGCACCATCGCAATGACCTGCGACGAAGCAAATGAGATCCGCGTACCATTCTCCGTCACGAACGGCAACCCGGATAGTTACGACATCGCCGTGGATGGCGTTCATACTGCCGGCACGATAGATGGCACAGACATCGTCTTCTCCCTCGCTGCCATGACGCCGGGCGACTACACGGCTACCATCACAGCGAGCGAAGCCGGGCTATGCGAAAGTACGTCCGATATCTCCTTCACCATCGCAATCTCTAATCAGATGTACAGCAAATGGACGGATGTCCTCTTTATCGACAACCACGACCATTCGTACACCGGCTATCAATGGTATGCGGACGGTTCGGCGATAGCGAACGAGAATCAGCAATACCTCTATCGCCCGGAAGGCATGAGCGGTCAGCCCACCCTCTTCCACTGCCGTCTCACCACCACCGACGGCAAAACGCTCTACACTTGCCCGATGGCTTTTGACGACGTGCCGCGCAGCGCGGACGCCACGCCGGCTTCCACTCCGGCGCAGGTCATTCGCACATACCGAGTCGGACCGCACGTGCAAATCGTCCAGACGATAGAAGGAGAGCGTATCCAAACCCGCAAAATTATTATTCATGAGTAATACAAAACCTATATTACCTGCTTTAGCGGTGGATGCCGCTTGTTCCGGTAACCCCGGCGTTATGGAGTTCCGGGGCGTCATAGCCGACACCGGTACAGAGGTCTTCCATCGCGGTCCATTCGTCCAAGGAACCAACAACATCGGCGAATTTCTCGCGCTGGTGTTGGGGTTGGCGTATATCAAGAAGTACAACCTGAACTGGGTCATCTACACCGACTCCGTCACCGCACTCGCGTGGGTGCGCCAGAAACGGTGCAAGACAAAAATCGAATGGAACGCCTCCAACCAGGACCTTTTCTTCATGGTTCGCAAAGCGGAAATGTGGCTCCACGATAATACATGGACCACGCCGATCTATAAATGGGACACCAAAGCGTGGGGCGAAATACCTGCCGACTTTGGTCGCAAATAGCGCAAAGGCGGTCTTTTGACAAGCAGAAATAACAAAATAAAGATTTTTATACGATTTATTTTTGTATGTCGCAAAAAAAGTGTACCTTTGCACCCGCAAAGGTTTAGAGAAACAAACATTTAATACACAAATAACTTAAATTATTCTACAATTATGACAAAAGTAGCTATTAACGGTTTCGGCCGTATTGGTCGTCTGGCTTTCCGTCAGATGTTCGAAGCAGAGGGTTATGAGGTTGTTGCTATCAATGACTTGACCAGCCCGAAAATGTTGGCTCACCTCCTCAAGTACGACACCGCTCAGGGTGGTTTCGCAGGCAAGTATGGTGAGGGCAAGCACACTGTTGCTTACAAAGATGCTGTTCTCGCTGAGGATGGCAAAACTGTTGTTACTCCGGGTTCGATCACGGTGGACGGCAAAGAAATCACTATCTATGCTAAGCCGAATGCAGCTGAGCTGCCTTGGGGTGAGCTGGGTGTTGATGTAGTGCTCGAGTGCACCGGTTTCTATACCTCCAAAGCTAAAGCTGAGGCACATATCCAGGCTGGCGCAAAGAAAGTAGTTATCTCTGCTCCTGCTGGTAACGACCTTCCGACCATCGTTTACAATGTAAACCACAAGACTCTGACTCCTGCTGATAAAGTTATCTCCGCAGCTTCTTGTACCACCAACTGCTTGGCTCCGATGGCTGCAGCGCTGAATGCTTATGCTCCGATCCAGAGCGGTATCATGTCCACTATCCACGCTTACACCGGCGACCAGATGATCCTCGATGGCCCGCAACGTAAGGGTGATCTCCGTCGTAGCCGTGCAGGTGCGCAGAACATCGTTCCGAACAGCACCGGTGCTGCTAAGGCTATCGGTCTCGTTATTCCGGAGCTGAACGGCAAACTGATCGGTTCTGCACAACGCGTTCCGACTCCGACCGGTTCTACCACGATCCTGGTAGCAGTTGTTAAGGGTAAAGACATCACCAAAGAGGGTATCAATGCTGCTATGAAAGCTGCTGCTAACGAGTCCTTCGGTTACAACGAAGATGAGATCGTTTCCAGCGATGTTATCGGCATGAAGTTCGGTTCGCTCTTCGATGCTACCCAGACTATGGTTGCTAAGATCGACGAGGACACCTATCAGGTACAGGTTGTTAGCTGGTACGACAACGAGAACAGCTACACCAGCCAGATGGTACGTACAATCAAGTACCTCGCTGAGCTCCACTAATCAGGCAATCCGCCATGCATGGCGGGTAACAAAATAGACGTCCGTTCGGACGTCTATTTTTTGTTGTGCTATGCGTGCGCGGGTATTTAATAAGGAGTGGACGCGCCCGTCTCTGCATCGGTCTTGTCTGATTTCTGAGGGCTGACGGCTGATTTCGGCTGGCTCACCACTTCCGCCGGCTTATGAATCTTCTCGAATGCCTTCAGCAGCGTCGGCACATCTGTCTTGTTGGCATCAAAAGTGACGGTAACTGTCTTGGTCTCCAGATCACAAACGATGTCTTTCACGCCTTTCTCAAAAGCGATATTCTTCATGATCTTGTCGCAGCAACCCTGGCAATGAATATCGCAAGAAAGCACAACTACCTGCTTATTCGCCTTGGCGAAACACGCTGAATACTGAAAACCGAAAACGGACAGCAGCAATACTATAAATAGATATCTTTTCATAATTGTATTTATTCTAGTTTATCTAGTTAATCTAGTTTATCTAGTTTATTTAGTTATACTAGTAGTGATCCGATCTGATAGACGAGGAATGACACCAACCATGCCAAGCCCAAACTATGGAATACGGTGAACCATGCCCAAACCTTGCCTGCCTCTCTCCTGAGAGTAGCTATCGTCGCTACGCAGGGGAAATAGAGTAGCACAAAGAGCAAGAAAGAGAATGCCGTAAGCGGCGTGAATCCGGCGGTAGCTATATCGCCGCCATAGAGGATTGCGAGGGTCGAAACGATGGCTTCTTTGGCAGGCAGACCGGTCAGCAGACATACCGACATCTTCCAGTCGAAGCCCAGCGGTGCAAGCACCGGAGAAACAGCCTTTCCGATCGCCGCCAGATAAGAGTTCTCCAAGTCGTTGAGATCCTGCGAGGGGAAATACTCCAATGCCCAGATGATGATGGATGCCCAAAGAATAACCGTACATATCTTCTGGAGGTAATCCGCCACGCGCTCCCATATATGCGCTATCGTTGCGCGTGCCTTGGGCAGATGGAATGCCGGCAATTCATTCACCGTATCGTCTTTCTCTTGCCGGAACCAACGGGTATGCTTCATCACAAACGCAAAGAGCACCGACAGACATATTCCGATTGCATAGAGCGAAATCATGACGAGCGCTTTATGATTCGCAAAGAACGTGTCCACGAAGAGCATATATACCGGCAGCCGCGCCGAACAAGACATGAACGGCACCATCAGCATCGTCAGCACGCGGTCCTTGGGATTCTGTATGTCTCTCGCCGCCATGATAGCCGGTACGTTGCAACCGAAGCCCATCAGCATTGGCACAAACGAACGGCCGTGCAGACCGACACGGTGCATGATCGTATCCATGATAAACGCCTCGCGCGCCATATAGCCGCTGTCTTCCATCAGTGAGATAAAGAAGAACAAAATGATGATATTCGGCAGGAAAGCGAGTACCGCTCCCACGCCTTGCAGCACACCGTCTATCAGCAGCCCGCTGAACCAGCCGTCCGCCATATGAGCGTGCGCCGTCTCGCAAAGCCAATTGATGCCCTGCTCAATCCAATCTTGAGGATAAGAACCAACCGTGAACGTACACCAGAACACAAAATAAAGCACCGCCATCATAATCGGGAAACCAAGCCAAGGGTTGGTTAGCACCTTATCTATCTTCTCCAGCCGCGTCTGGTGCGCATCATTGGGCGCGTGGGTAAGAGTCTGCGTCAGCACACCATGTACGTACGCCCGATATGCCTCGTCATCTGCCCGATCGCGCAAGTGGTAGATCGGGTGCGCCGTAGATAGCGGCTTTGCCGCCGTGTCGCCTATCAACGCCAGACACTCCTCCAGTCCGTAGTTCTTGCGAACGGACACGCGGCAGGTGGGAACACCGATCAACTGCTCCATCTTCGGTATATTCAGCGAGTGGTCGGTAGCCAGCAGCAGGTCGTATCGCCCGATAGCCAGCACGATCTTCTCTTGCTCGTCGATGATATGCGGCGTCAGCAGCAACGACTCCTCCAGCCGGGTGGAATCCACCACTTGGAGCACCACGTCGAAAGAATGACCATGCAATTCATCGGGGTTATGCACCTCGACAAATTGCATCTCTTGAGCACTCTTATCTGCCAAATTCTGCAATGCCTGCGCAAGCGCAGACTTGCCGCTCTGAGACAGTCCTATGACCGCTATTCGAATCACGCCGCAAAATTACTGCTTTTTTGCGACATACGCAATACCCATTTATTGTGATTTATGCGTTAGAGTGTTTTCAAAATCTGACACAGCCATTCGTAGCACCGCTCGGTCGAAGGTATCGAGAGACGCTCCTGCGGCGAGTGAACACCATACATTTGCGGACCGATGGACACCATGTCCAGATACGGATATTTCTCCAGGAACAGTCCGCACTCCAGTCCGGCATGGATTGCCAGCACTTTAGGCTCGGATTTGAAAAGATCTACATAGGCTTTCTTGACCACCTCCAAGAGCGGCGAATTGGTATTCGGCGCCCAGCCGGGATAGCCGTCTCCGTGGGTCACTTCGTCGCATGCCATAGCCAGAGCCTGCTCTACGACCCATTTGAGGTGGTGCTTGGACTCCTCTTTGGACGAACGCTGCGAAGTATTGATTTCTACATAACCTTCCTTCATCTTGATTGACGCGAGGTTGGTGGAAGTCTCCACCAGACCGGGGATGTCCTGGCTCATAGCGATCATACCATGCGGGCACTCGCATAGCGCCATAATAAGCCGATATGCCTTCTCGGCAGGAATAAAACGCTCCGGCATGTCGGTCGTCTCCAACTCCATACGCATCTCTTTCTCTACCTCGCCGAAGACGCCCTCCATCTGCGCAACAAATCGATTCCACTCAATACGAATCTGCTCTTTGTACGCCATCGGAACAGTAATCACTGCCTCCGCTTCGCGGGCAATCGCATTGCGCAGGTTTCCTCCGTTGATCGAAGCGACCTGTACGTCCGTTTGTGGCAGTATTCGCGCTAAGAACCAGACAATCAACTGATTCGCGTTCGCGCGGCCTTTGTTGATGTCGTCACCCGAATGACCACCCTGCAATCCCGTCACGGAGAGACGGATGGCTATTTGTGATTTGAGATTTGAGATTTGTGATTTATCTATTGCCTCATAGTGCATCTTCGCAAGCGTGTCAATACCGCCGGCGCAACCGATGAAGATCTGACCATCGTCCTCGGAGTCAAGGTTGATCAGTTTCTTATGACGCAACACACCGTCCTGCAACTTCATTGCGCCGGTGAGTCCTGTCTCTTCATCGACAGTAAAGAGGCACTCGATAGCCGGGTGTTGCAGTTCAGGATCCGTGATAGCAGCTAACGCCATAGAGATACCGATTCCGTCGTCTCCGCCAAGCGTCGTACCTTTGGCTTTGAGCCACTCGCCATCGACATACGTCTCAATCGGATCGGTCATAAAATCATGTTCCACATCGCCGTTCTTCTCGCACACCATGTCCATGTGGGCTTGCAGAATCACTCCTTCATGATCCTCGTATCCGGGCGTGGCGGGTACACGCATGATCACGTTCATCGCTTCGTCGGCGAAACACTCTATTCCATGCGCAGCTGCCCATTCTTGCAGCCAGCGGCTGATTTGCTCCTCGTGCTTAGAGGGACGCGGCACTTTGCAGATCTCCGCAAAGATGTCAAAGACTTTATTCTTCATTATTCTCTATTTTTAATTCGTAATTCTTGATTTTTAATTTCTTATATTGCCTGTTGAATCGGATATGGAACAGGATAGCAGGAATGACCAGTGCAATAACAAACGCCATCCACATACCTTTGGCTCCGAGTCCGGCAGGGAAAGTCAGATATAGCCCTAAAGGCAGAGCTACGCCGATGTACGCAAAGAGCGCAATCCGCATCGGCACGCGCACGTCCTGAATACCTCGCAGCATCGCTGCTCCGATACATTGCAGACCGTCGGCGTATTGGAACAGCGCGCCAAAGATCAGCAGCGTCGAAGCAATCTCTGCTACCTGCGGGTCGTCGGAGAAAATATACGGGATCTGATACCGGAAGAAGAACATGATCGACGCCCCGATGGTGTTCATCAGCAGGCATAGATGGATCGAAGCGCGACTCGCCATACGCACGGCTTGCAGGTCGCCCTTCCCTAATTGGTGCGAGACTCGGATCGTGGTCGCTGCTCCGATACCTTGCGCCAACATGAATGTCAGATCGCACATCTGGTTCGCTATATGGTGCGCTGCCAGCGCTTCCTTACTGATCCAACCGATGATAATAAACGAAGCCGTAAAAAGGAACGCTTCTGCGAACGACTGCAATCCAATCGGAGCACCGATCGTCAAGAGATGTTCTACTTCGCGACGGCTGCTAACTGACTTCTGTCGGCTGATGGCTAAATAATGACGCCATTCTTTCTTAAGCACCATGGCTACCAGGAAACAAACCGGCATCAGCAACCGCGAGATCAGAGTAGCCCATCCTGCTCCTTCGGCTCCCATGGGAGAGAAACCCCAATGACCGAAGATAAACACCCAGTTCAGCAATATATTCAATAGGTTGCACCCCAAGGTAATTCCCATTGCCACCGTCGTATTTCCCAAGCCCTCCAAGTATTGCTTAAAGAAGCAGAAGAGCAGAAACGGAACAATGGAAAGCACTATTAATATATAGTACGGGCGCGCACACGCGATGACTTCGGGTTCTTGTCCGAACGCATCCAGATAAGGGATGCAGGGAGCCAACAGAACCAGCGCAAAGAAGCACATGATCGCCGTGAAGACCAAGCCGTTGATAAGATAAGACGCTATCTGCTCGTGCTTATGAGCAATCTCTGAGTCCTGAAAACTGAAATTGGTATGCTGATAACTCTCACTCAGTTTTTCCAGCCGTCCATGCACATGTCCCACCAGCGGTGTGACACCCATCAATGCGCCCATAGCAAAGACCATGACGGTAAAGAAGATAGCGTTGGAGAAACTGACCGCCGCCAAATCCGCCGTGCTATAGTGACCCACCATGATACTATCTGCCAAACCGACCATTGCTGCCCCCAATTGGGTGAACATGACCGGCATCGCAACCTTCAGGTTGCGTTTATAGTACGGCAAATATGAAGAAAAACTATACAAGTTTGATTGGTGATTGATAATTGGTAATTAACAATTGGTAATCGGACTGCAAAGGTACTGCTTTTTCACGACATATGCAAAAAAAAGCACCCCGAGAGGTGCTTTTTTCTGTTTAGAGCGACTATAAGTCGCGTTTAATGCTTCGCGTTTAGCGCGTTTACAGCTTCGAGGCTTTGTATTTCATCTTCTTCGGAAAGTTGAAGTGGTAAGCCACTTTCACTCCCGCGTCGAAATAACCGAGTTTGTCG
>CACWZZ010000010.1 GCA_902765485.1 uncultured Bacteroidales bacterium | reverse complement strand
ATGGAGCTTTAATCCAACTTTCGCTGGGCTATTCCCCGACTATGGACAGATTGCACACCTGTTACGCACCCGTGCGCCGGTCGCCGCCAGGAAAAGCAAACTTCTCCCGCGCTGCCCCTCGACTTGCATGTGTTAGGCCTGTCGCTAGCGTTCATCCTGAGCCAGGATCAAACTCTTCGTTGTAAAAGAAATTATAACTTAGCTCAGAATAATCGAATTTATCAAGTGTAGAATCTTTCGGGAACCTGTTTAATTGAGAATTGAGAATTGAGAATTGAGAATTATCTCAAACCCAAAACCGACTCTCTTACAGTTCTTGTACTACACTAATTGTTTCAATCTTTCAAAGATGTTTTCTTTCGGTTTGGCGCAAAAAAATTAGGTCCTCGTTGGAGAATCTGAATTTTAATGTCCGCGCCTTGCGGTAGAAAATCGAAACACACTTGTTTCTCAAAAGCGAGTGCAAAGGTACAGCTTTTTTTTGAATTGACCAAATATTTTTGCAAAAAAATGCATAAAAAAATGCACTTTCTTTGTAACTGATTGAAAATCAATAGTAGCAATTTTTAGTAAAAATGAAGGTTTTGAGTGCCAAAATGAGGAAAATCAGTTTTTGGGGGCGAAGTAGGATCTGTACGTACACGCGTAAATATAATATAAGGAACGGGTGTGCGCGCGTGCACGCGTACGTGCATAAAGGAGAGAAATAGGCAGATACAAAAGATATATGGATAGATACAAAGAATATGAATAGACAAAAAAAGGAGTATCTCCGAAAGAAGATACTCCATAGAGTGCATTAGTCTTACAGAATATCGAACTTTTATTGATGGTCTGAAAGCATTTATTGATTTCCTTGATTGGTATAAATGGTATCACAATCAGTAAAAGCCATTACATACACGAGGCTTTTCATCGGGTCGCTTTGCAATGCTAGCGACCCTTTGTTATGCCCCAAAGCGAATCGCCGATTTGCCATATTCGGCATTTTTCACAGAAATGCGCACTAAAGAGGCTAATCTAAAGAAAAACAGCACTTTATGCGCATTTTTCTTGCAAAAAATTTGCATATATAAAATTTTTTTTGTACCTTTGTATCGTTATTTGAAAAACGTAATAAAAACATCTAGAGGAGGTTACATTATGACAACAATCGCTACTATCAACAACAAGGGAATTAACACAATGGTCATTAACAACGCAGCCGCAGCACGCATGAAAGTAATCGCGCATCGCACAGGAGACATCACCATCGCTGCGGCTAAAGCAATGCAAATCGAGTTGCTAAAAACAAAGATGACTAACGGAGTTGCACACTTCGCATTCCAGAAAAAGGATGGTTCTATTCGCGAGGCTTTCGGTACTATCCAAAGCAACATAGCCTCAGCAAAGACAAATGGCAATGGAATCAGCCGAGAGTGTTACAACACCACAGCGTTCTTCGATGTAGAAAAAGGTGAATGGCGCTGCTTCCGTTGGGAGACACTGCTCTGGGTTGCATAATGTTTAATCGGGGCGGCGATAACATCAAAGCCCTATAACTCAATAAAAGCCATGAACGTAGTATTACTTTGTCGCGTATCGACTAATCATCAGGACTACAACCGTCAAATCACTGAGTTAACTGAGTTCTGCACCCATCAGGGCTGGAACATAGAGAAAATCTTTGCCAATAAGGTGAGTGGCGCAAAGAAGAATGAGGAACGCACCGAGATTCAGGAAATGATAGCGTACATACGCGCACACGAAATAGATAAGGTGGTCGTATTGGAGATAAGCCGCCTCGGTCGTAACACTCTGGAAGCATTGAAGGTGATTCAGACGCTCAACGAAGAAGGAATATGCCTCTACGTTAAGAACTATAATCTGGAGACCATCGTAAATGGCAAGGTTAATCCTGTCGCAAGCCTCATTTGTACCATCCTGTTAGAAATCGCTTCCATGGAGAGATTGACCATTGCAGAGCGTATGACATCGGGCAGGAATCAGTATATAGCGAACTGCAAGGCTAACGGCGTTAAGATGGGCAGACCTGATACCTATCGAAAATCCGAGGATGCATATCGGGAACAATACGCCAAAGAGATTGCTCTTCTAAAAAAGGGAATCAGTTTGCGCAACGTACATAGCATTACCTCTACTTCAATAATGACCTTGCAGAAGCTCAAAGCGAGATTTGTTGCATAGGGGAGCGGCATTTGCCGCTTTTCTTTTTCTAGTTTAAGATAAAAAGATAAGGTATGACATCTGAAGGTGTGCTAAACCCTATCTTATGGTATTAAAGTAGTACAAAGGCACATTTAGTACGCATTTTCGGTGAAAAATGCAGATAATCGGTGAATTATTCAAAAGAAATTTGCTCATGTAAAATTTTTTATGTAATTTTGCACCAAAATTACGATGCCTATGTAATAAGAAGGTTTAAGCGACATACACATACAGAAGCGTTTGCTTTATTGAAGGACGTCTTTCATTTCTCGACAATTTGATACGGTCATCCCAAGATAATGTAAAACGCTCGCGCTTTGGCGTGAGCTATTTGCATATATTGGAGACCGTGGGAGTCGAGACCCGAAAGACCCAATATGAAGTTACTTCAGCAGATAGTTCACGCTTTTTGTCTGTGTCTGCATTAACAGAGTTATGGGCTATAGCGGAAAACCCCGAATCGCCGTAAAGAAAGATGGAGGATATCCGTTTGCTTTGTAAAAAAGAATTTAATAATACTAACCAATTATTTCAATTATTATGAAAACGAAATTATTTTGTGCCTCATTAGCGGTGGTATCACTAATGATGGCTAGTTGTGGTGAAAAAATCAACCCCAACAGAGAAAAAGTTGAGTGGATATCAGAATCTGATGGACATTCTATTTTTGCTTCATCTGTAAATCATGGAGTAGAAAAAGTGTACAAGCCCTTTGAAGGCACTCTAACCAAAGCTTCCTTTTCCAAAGAAGCACCTGCTGAAGGAGTAGCAGATTCTACGCTATATATTCCGCTAACGATATATACAGATAATCACGAAGAAGGATTTGAGGTTAAGCAGATTGAAGTAGAGGCTATCGATCGACATTTCACAAAAATCGTTAATGAGTCCAGCCATTTCTATATTTACGACGAGTGTGTTTATTGGGATTCAACAACACTTGTGCATATCCCTGAAGTCAAGACATCAATAGAGTTACCTCACTTCGCAAATGCAGATTTAAGGTATCTGCGTCGTAGTGACATACAGAAACTAAGTTCTCCTATTAAAGTAAACGTACCTGCCTGTATTGAGAATATGAATTTGGAAAATGTCGGTACAAATGTTTATTGGAATGTGGCAGAAGATAATCCTCGGTATTCGTCAGAAAGCGGTTGTTTATACAACAAAGATAAAACAGAACTCATAAGATTCTCCAATAACTCTTATTATACTATCCCATCCACCGTACAAACTATTGGAGCGGAAGCATTTCTTGGTACATGTTTACTAAGGGAGCTATGCATTCCTGCCAATGTTCGGACTATTGGCGATAATGCCTTTGCTGATGTATCTAATATGGAGTCACTGAAATTTAGTGAAGGATTGAAGAAAATAGGAATTCAGGCATTTAGAAATATGGAATATAAGAATAGCTCGCTTGCTTTCCCGTATGGACTTGAAGAAATTAGTTTTAACGCGTTAGGATTTAGAAATGTGTATAATGGCAATATAGAATCCATCCCTTCCAACGTATTACAATTCATCTTAATACCCCCAACATTAAATATACTCATTGATAATGCATTCCAAAATACACCCCCATACGTAACCGCCATTTTTACAGGTGATGCGCCATCCGCAGATGATTTGGCTTACCACACAAAGTGTAGATTACGTTACCCAAATAAGTATAAAGATTCTTACTTGAGGATAATAAAGACCGCAGATATATACCCCAAGCCTGCCCCAGAAAAGTTTGCTGATTACGTTTGCTTTCCTTATAAGGTTCAAGGAGTACCTCAAAGATTCTTCCTTATTAAGTCACATTTCGATGAATATACGATTAGAGATTTGGGTGATGAGTACAAGTCCCATATTGTAACAAAAGAGACGGCATTTCGCTATCAAGGCTCATGGCATAGTTTGCTCGATGGTCAACATGTACAAAGTGTATATTATCTTCAGGATAATGGTTTTATAGTAGCTTCGGGAGAGGAAATATATTAAGACCACAAAGAGAGAATTATGAGACGGATTGTAATAAACATATTTCTAGCTTGTCTAAATTCTTTTCTTCTTGCTCAGGAAGTGCCTTACACTCAACTGCAAATAGACCCCACTGGCGAAGCATCAACATCTGTCCCTTCGAAAGGGGCGGAAGATAAAGCTATTACATACGAGGAAGCATTAGCGCTGCTAATGGAAGGGCACAACGTGAATTGGGAGATGAAAGCCCAAACAAAAGATTTCACAGCAGAAAAGATGTCTCGTCTCAATGGTACTATTCCTGAATTCTCTCCTACAGATGCATCTAATATCTTCACCGAGAAGCACGGCGTATATAGGTTCATCATGGGCGACAATGGTATAGAGAAAATCATTGTGAACATGGTCGGCTTATTTCCTTCTGATGAAGACCCTACTCGGAGATATGCCGAATTCCGCCTGAATAAATACCTTGATATAACTGCGAGAGAAGAAGCCCTATATTTCCCTAGACAAGGAGGAGAAGTCGAATTTGAGTTTATCGTTGACAATGCTGACGTGAGTTTATACTTCGAGGGTGATTTTACCAACCGTGGCAGAGATTTCTATCTTGAGAAATGCAGCTCTCCATTTTCGGCTACAGACGCTGAGGCTACAAGGGCTATATTAGAGAAGAGCAGGAAAGGAGAATCTATTAGCATCTATTCTGTCAAGTATAAACTAGTCATACCGCCCACTGGCAATTATTCTAACAGAGAGGTTTTTGCCTGCCATTGGTCATGTTCTTGGCTTGATTGCTATTATGGAGCATTTAATTTGGTTGTAGTGCAGCTAGGTTCTGCACCAGAGCGGAAGCCTGTCTATGTATGGTAATACCCTCTAAGAACCAAAAATGAATTTAAGAACAAGGGCTATCTCGGTTGGTAGCCCTTGTTTGTATTAACTCAGTTGAGTGCTAATAAGCGTAATTTTTTTCCAAAAAAATTTTTTATTGCGCATTTCGCTGAGAGAACAATACGAATTTTGCCTAAACAATTGATAATGTGCGCTTTAGTATTTTGTGGTTCTATTATTATAGACACGTGGGCGCATCCATAACTAAAAACAGCTATTTTGAGCCTCTTTCTTCCTCTTTTTGTACAACTTTAGTCTGCCCAAGTAAATCATCTGGAGCATCGTTGTAGGCATATAGGGCGTGGGGGCTTCTAGTACATGGGTTAGAGGATACATAGACTGTTCTGTCATGCAAGACGTAGGTAGGGCTACAAGGCAGGTGGGGCTATGGAGGGAGGTTGGATGTATCAAAGAACTCAATTATTTGCTTGATTAACTCAGTTGCAGAATGGTCTATGAGATTGTCGATGTAGTCTTGGTATGGAATGAGCATTTTCCGATGAAAGGATTTGTACATCTTCCTGAGTTCTTCCTCTATTTGCCTCATGTTTCCTTCATATTTATCCACCAACAAACCAATGCGGAGGTTTTTGATATTTGAGTGGATTATGGAATGGGGTTCTATGTTCACTATCTTGGTGTATAACTCTGTGAACGGATTGGCATCTGCATTCAGTACATCTGCTAGTGAAACACTGCTATGGGACGAAAGATGTAATGCCTCCCGAATCTCTTTCTTTGTACGTAGTTTGCGTTCTATCCTCCAAACACCACGGTAATAATCCAACACCTCATGGTAGGGGCAATGATTTCTCTTTAACTGATAATACTTATCATACACCGTTAAAGAACGCTTGTAGCGGTTATCATTTACACTTGATAACTTGCGTAACACGAACCTATTCCTGTAATGGTCTATTGTATATTTACGATTGTTCTTGATATGTATCGAGGTGTAATAAGAGAGCTGGTCTATCCATGACGAATCTATTGCTACATCCTTTGTTACATCTGCTGCAATAACGGTTGCATTTTGTAACACATAATCTACATCAAAGCAAAGGATATTACGCTCTCTGATATTGGTTATGCAGTCTCTTATATTGTCATTACTGATAAGTTCTACCATCCTTTTGTTGAGGATAGTAGATGTAAAATCGAAGGTCACAATATGTTCTTGGATAGTAATAACTAACTTGCTCCCTTTTTTCTTTGGAAGTAAACTATTGTACGTATAGGTCTTAGTTGAGGGATTATAAACAAAATAGTTGGGGTTTGGGTTTGTTTGTGTAGTTCGATTGAACGGCACGCTAATGAATAATCGATCGAATGATAACATATTGTATTGAGTTGTGTGTTTGTTCTCACCCTGCAAAACGAAAAAGTTTTAGCACTATTGATAAACTATAATGAAAAGCCGCAGCCGTGTTTGCATATACTTGTCGCTTCTAAGCGGTTTTCTATGCAAAGATAACACTTCCGAGCGGGATATGCAAGAATTTTGGTCAGGATAGGGGCGGTCGAGAAAAGCAATACTACACCTTATATTAAGTAAGGGACATGATGAAGTGTAGGATGGATGCTTAAGCCTCCTACTTTTTATATCCTTAAGGATATAGCTGTAAATGCCTGAACTAAAGTGTGTTAAATCGAAAAAAATCTGACCAAAAGATTTGGAAAAACCAATCTTTAGCAGTATCTTTGCACCAGAAATCAACACGCATAGCCTATGGAGAGATAACGGACATATTCAAATGGCGCGAGAAGCAAGCGCAACTACCTAAAACAAGTAACCCTACGCGGGTGCGGTAGATGTCGGCAGGGAGCATAAGCAGACCTGCATTAACCGCCTCAGAGCGGAAGCAAGCACCATAATAGTCATGTTTGACTTAACGCAATTGACTACCGAAGAAAGAACTTTATTAGATTCGTTTATGATGGAGATGATTCAAATAGCAGTTTTATCTGAGTAATTAACATTAAATTTTTAAGACACATGAATAATCAACTACGTAAAACCAACAAATGCGTCATCTGGACGCGAGTATCAACGGCAAAGCAAGAGAAGGATGGAGGAAGCCTTGAGTACCAGAAGAAACTCTGCCTGAACTATGCAAAGGAGCACAAACTGAATGTGGTCTGGAGAGATTCAGAACAGGAGTCGCCTTTCGGCGGCACGCACGAATCCGCAAAGCAGATAGGTAAACTATGTCGAGAGATGATAAATCTTGTCAAGAAGGACACTTCTATCAGTAAAATCATCTGCTCACAATTTGACCGTCTAAGCCGAGACAGGGGAGATGCCATCAAACTGATGGATAGTTTAAGGGCTATCGGTGTAACTATCGTGGAAGCAATATCAGGCACAGACACGTCCGATAGTACCGCAGCGTTATTGGCTTGCTTCAAGTTTTCGACAGCAACGCTTGACAATGAGATAAGAGCCGATAAGTTCTACAATGGTCGTAAGCATTGTTACGAATCGGGCGCGTACACGGGTGTTCTGCCTCTCGGTTATACAAGGAAAGACCCCAAAACAGGAGTAAAGACAAAGAGCCTGAACTCATATTGCTATTTGGATGACAAAGGGCAAAAGATACGATTTGCTTTTGCTTGGAAACTCCAAGGCTATACGAATGGTGAGATTCTTGATAAGTTGTCTCGCATGGGACTTACTATTACTAAGCAGACACTAAACCATATCTTCAATAATCCATTCTATGCAGGCAAAATTCAATCTAAGATGTTAGATAATGGCATGGTGGATGGAAAAATAGAGAAGGCTGTTTCGTATATGGATTGGCTGAAGATACAGAAGATAATGTCCGATAGGGCTGGGTGGTACAAACATAAAAAACACGTAGAGGATGCTCCTTTGAAGGGGGACATACTCTGCGCAGAATGTGGAAAACCGCTTACTGCATATCGCCAGAAAGGGCATTGGTATTATAAGTGTAATACGATTGGATGCAAGTTCAATATGTCAGCCGTTAAACTACACGCCAAGTATCAAAACGTATTGCAAGGCTTGGAGATTCCGAGAGAACTATGTGCCTTATATGAAGAGATGATAGGCAAGGTCATTAAGGAGGGTAACGAAGAAAAGGTTAGACAGACAACCCTGTTGAAAAAGGAGCGGACAGAGATTGAGAAGAAAATAAGTGCATGTACAGCACGTTATGCGACAGGTGAGATTAGCAAAGACATATACTCTTCTGCAATTACTGCTTTTGAGACAAGAATAAGGGAGATTGAGGCTGATTTGGAAGAATGTGGGGAAATTTTATCGAACTATCAGAAACGCGTGAACGACATTTTGCTAATGTGCTCAAACACAAGCACTTGGTGGGATGATGCAGACTATGAGACGCGCAAGCGAATCCAGAAATTAGCCTTTCCGAATGGGATTTTATATGACCGCCAAAAATGCAATTATCGAACCGAAAACCGCAATGGTGTATTTGATGTTATTGATAGAATATCAGCAAGTTACAGACATAAAAAAGAAGCACCTTCCGAAGAAGATGCTTCATCGTGCGCAGGATGAGACTCGAACTCACACGATCTTGCGACCACTACCCCCTCAAAGTAGCGTGTATACCAATTTCACCACCTGCGCGTCGCAACGTGCAAGCGTTGCGGCGCTCAAAAGAACGCTTTGTGTGCCCAGAACAGGACTCGAACCTGCACACCTCGCGGCATGCGCACCTGAAACGCACGCGTCTACCAATTCCTCCGCCATCTGGGCAAAAAAAAAGAGCGGAAAACGAGACTCGAACTCGCGACCCCGACCTTGGCAAGGTCGTGCTCTACCAACTGAGCTATTTCCGCAATCTTTTTGAACTCTAAAGTAAAGATCAAGTACTTCCTTTTCGAAAGCGGGTGCAAAAGTACTGCTTTTTTTTGAATTGACCAAATTTTTGAGTAAAAAAATGCAAAAAAAATGCATTTTCTTGCGTTTTTACTTGAATATATGGGATTTTTATAGTAACTTTGCAGCCAAAATAGTTAAAATATGATTAAACGAGTACTATTAGGAATCATGGTTCTGCTAGTGTGTATCAGCGGCAGTGCACAAGTAAGTGCCATCTTAGGCGATTGGAAGACCGTGGATGACAAGACCGGCGAACGGCGGTCGATCGTAACGATATACAAAGGGAGTGACGGGCTGTACTACGGCAAGATCAGCAAGATGCTGATGTATCAGGAGTTGGATTTAAAATGCGAAGCCTGCAAAGACGAGGATCACAACGCGCCGATAGAAGGGCTGGTGATCATTCGCGGGATGAAAGCAGAGGACGGTCAGTTGGTAGGCGGCAAAGTGCTGGATCCGGAGAGCGGTAAGTTCTACTACGGCAAGATTTACCTGAAGGACGGCAAGTTAGTACTACGCGGCAGTTTGGACAAACGCGGTTTTTTAGGTCGTAACCAAACTTGGGTGAAGTGAAAGGTGAAAGGTGAAAAGTAAAAGAAGAAAGGTGAAAGAGGTATGAGATTAGTATTTGCATCGAATAACGCGCATAAGTTAGCGGAAGTGCGTGCGATGATGCCTGCCGGCGTGGAAGTGCTGAGTCTCAAAGAGATCGGTTTTGAGCAAGAGATTGACGAAACGGGTGCTACACTGGAAGAGAACAGCGCGATAAAGGCTAAAGCCGTGGCGGCGTTTATAAGCAGTCAGCCATCAGAAGTCAGCCATCAGATAGACGGCGTGTTTGCGGACGATACGGGTCTGGAGATTGATGCGTTGGATGGTCGTCCGGGGGTATATACCGCGAGGTGGTATAAACAGCATACAGACCGCTGCTCTGACAGAATTCAGACCGCTACGCTGACAGACGAAAGAGAAATCTTTGCGGCGAACAGGTCAAAGGCGTTACGGGAGTTGAAGGGGAAAGCGGACAGAGGATGCCAATTCCGGACCGTGATCACCTTATTAAAGCCGTCAGCCATCAGCCATCAGATGTCAGAGATCCAAGTGGAGGGTGTTGTGCGTGGTCGTATAGCAGAGTCGGAATACGGCGAAGGCGGATTCGGTTACGACCCGATCTTCATTCCTGAGGGTTACGACAAGACTTTCGGAGAGTTGCCGGCAGAGGTGAAGAACCATATTAGCCACCGCGCACGCGCTATCGAAGAATTAGTGAAGGTACTATAAAATGTACTATTTTTAAGATTTTTCACATAGGCAATGCTCAGGTATTGACCACGAAACAACCACGGAACAACCCCGAAAAAAAGACCCCTTATTTTCAGGGTATAAAAATATACTATTATTAAGATTAAGGATGAAAGTTTTCAAACTCATAGTCGCAGGATGTTTACTGTCGGTTCTTCCGCTTCAGGCGGGCAAATGGACGACTCATTTTGCCTATAACAACGTGACGCAGATTGCGATGGCGGAGGACCGCGTGTATGCTATCTCGGACGGCAGCCTATACAGCGTGGAGAAACAAAGCGAGGTGCTCAAGGTGTATAACAACCAGTCGGGTCTGCACGGCACAGGGATCACATGTATCTATTACGACGAAGTTGGCAAACAACTGCTGATCGGCTACGGGACAGGAAAGATAGATATCTTAAAGAGGAATAGTACGCAGTATATCAGCGAGTTATACACGAAAGAAATGACTCAGCGCAAGACCATCAACAATATTACCATCTCAGGCAGAACGGCTTATTTATCGACCGCTTTTGGTATCCAAACGATGGATCTAAGGGAAAACAAGTTGGTGGACAGTTATTGGTTGCGACCGGGTGGCGAAGAGACGGATGTAAAAGACGTGCGGCTCTTGGGCGATAGCATCTATGCCTTCACAGACGACAGTCTGTTTAGCGCAGCCAAGCGCGATAACATCGTGGATTATACGGTTTGGAAACGCGAGGCACGCAGCAGCCGCATAGAGCCGGACAGCGAGAAAGGCACGCATTACCAAGACGCCAGCAATCACTGGTACGCCGGTCATGGAGAAGGTATTGTTCGGTTTACCGGCAGCGGGCGAAAGACCTATAAGCCGAACGGACCGATCATCAATAAGCCTTATTATCTCTCTACGGACGGAGGGGCAGTAACGGTATTAGCCGGCGGTCGATGGACCGAACAGGATGGCACTCCGGGGCATGTGATGCGGTACAAAGAAGGCACATGGCGCAATATAAAACGCGACTCGATCGCAGCGCAAACAGGGGTAGATATCGTGCGCGATTTCATGCATATAGCCGTTGACCCGAGCAACATAAACCATTATTTCATAACCAGTTACGGCACAGGTCTCTATGAATTTCAAGGAGAACGGTGCATTGGTCACACGAGTGCAAACGGCGTGATCACATCGGCGGTAGTGAATAGTCCTCAGACATACACCCGACTCATCGGCGGCTCGTACGACAGCGCAGGGCGACTTTGGTTTTTGAACGCCGACAACTCCTCACCCGTTATTATCAAAGAAGGCGGGATGTACTATAGTCTGCCGATCGTTGCAGATAATCAGTCCATTAAGATTTCTATCCCGGGCGACCTGATTATAGACCGCCGCAACGAGCACCTGAAATGGGTTACTTCCGCCTACAAACCTTCCGGAATGATGCTATTGGACGACGGCGGAACACCTACGGACGCGACGGATGACCGCGCTTATCTACGCCGCGAATGGACGAACCAGCACGGGCAGAATTTTGCGCCGGTGGATCTTTTTGCAATCATGCAAGACAGGATGGGTCGTCTGTGGATGGCGACGGAGCAAGGCGCTGCTTATATAGACGCGGAGACGGATTTCTTTACCTCCGACGCGATCATTCAGCCGGACATAAGGGACCATAACGGCGAGAACCCCATTACGACGCTACGGATGAAAGCGCTGGCGCAGACGCCGGACGGGCATATATGGATCGGTTCCGAGACGCTGGGTGTTTATGAGTTGAACGAAGAGGCGACAGAGATATTGGGGCACTATACCACGGATAACTCGGCGATGAGCGCCAATGGTATTTTGTCGCTGGCGGCAGATCCGGAGGGGCACGTATGGATCGGCACGGCGGAAGGATTAGTGGAATATAACCCGGAAGGGGAAGATGAAAGGATAAAGGCGGAAGGTGAAAGGACGAAGGAAATGGAGGAAGGCAGTATGCAGCGATGGAAGTTGCACCTGTCCTACTCCAACCCGACAGAGATAGCCGCAACAGGTCAAGGTATTTTTGCCGTAGCGAACGGTTCACTTTTCAGCGTGGACAAAGCGGACGATCAGATTATGTATTGGAACAAAGCAACGGGACTGAATGGTACAGGCGTGGTACATATCGCTTACGACGCCGTTGCAAGGCAGTTGATTATCGCTTATGAGAATGGTCAGATCGACCTGCTGAGCGACGGAGGAGAAGTGACTCAGATGGCAGATATATCCATGAAAGCAGGCTCTATCGATGTGACTATCAACGATATATGCGTTGGTACAAGATACAGTTATTTGGCTATGCCATTCGGTATCATCGCTATCCAGCCGCGCAGAGGCGAAGTGAGCGACACCTATTATATCGGTTCGCAAGCAGCGAACGTAGAGGTGGAGCAGCTGGTGGAAATGGGCGACACGCTCTATGCCTTCTCGTACGACCGGATATACAAAGCTTCAATGAGAGATAACTTGGTGGATTACAATTACTGGCAGACCGAAGCGATTCCGTTTGAGCAAGTACAAGAAGCCGCTGTTTATCGGGAACATATTTATGTATTGGCACACGACTCGCTCTATCGCCGCGAAGGACAGACGTGGAAACAGATCGTGAATGAACCCGTTTCATGGATGCATGCCAGCGGAAGTCAAATGCTGGTCTATCAGTCCAATAAAGGCTTATTCAAACTCCAAGACGATGATAGTTTAGTCGGTCTGACCGACCGCTATGTAGCCACAGATGCTGTTTATACCGAAGGCAAATATTGGTTAGCGGAAGAGGGAAAAGGACTTGTTCGGCTGGGGAATGCAGGAGATGATCGATTCCAGCCGGAGGGTCCGATGAGCAATTTCGGATACCATCTGGACATCGCGCACGATCAGTTATATGTTGCTCCAGGAGGTCGCTGGTCGGAGCAGATGGGACGGCAGAGCAGCCTGAGTATCTACGACGGAAGTCAATGGCGAGGGATACCATGGCAGAACACATGGTACTACACGGGCCACGACATCCGCGATGCAGTACAGTACGCCGTGGACAACAATGATCCGAGCCATTTCTATGTAGCAACTTACGGCACCGGTGTATTTGAGTTTAAGAACTACAAAGCGACGGCTCATTATGACCGATCGAATAGTACGCTGCGCGCGGCACAGAGCGGTGCTGACGATTATTATTTCACCCGCACGGATGGCGCCATGATGGATGAGCAGGGCTATTTATGGGTGATGAATGCCACCGAAGAAGGCAAGCCTGTACATGTGCGCACGCCGCAAGGTCAATGGATCGGTCTGAACCTGCGGAATAGCCTCCAGATAGAGACCCCTGCCGGTATATGGATGGATCGGCGCAAAGCGCAATGGAAATGGATGTTAAGTCAACGCAGCACTCCCAGTCTGATTCTGTTGGACGACGGAGGCACACCTGCTATGAGCGGAGACGACCGGAGTATGGCGCGTAGCTCGTTCATGGACCAAAACGGCAATGTGCTCACGCCTGCTAACTTCCGCTGCTTCGCGCAAGACCAGAACAACCGTATTTGGGTCGGCACGGACAAAGGGGTTATTATCATCCCGAAAGAGGTCGATTTCTTCACGTCCAATACCTGCCGGCGGATCATTATTCCGCGCAATGACGGCACGGGATTAGGCGACTATCTCTTGGGCGACGAGCAGATCAACTGTCTCGCTGTGGACGGCGGCAACCGGATGTGGATCGGCACGGCTAATTCGGGTCTGTACCTGATAGAAGACGACACCATCACTATCGCGCATTTCACGGAGAACAACTCCTTACTGCCGGCTAATAACGTCCAATCCATCGCTATCATGCCGAAGACGGGCGAAGTGTTTGTCGGAACGGACAGAGGTATCGCTTCTTACCGCAGCGACGCGAGCGAAGCGAAAGAAGACATGAGCGGCGCGTACGCATACCCGAACCCCGTGCGCCCCAACTACGGCGGTATGATCAGTATTACCGGACTGATGGAGAACACGACGGTTAACATCGTGGACGCAAGCGGCAACTTAGTCTGCAAGACCAAGAGCCACGGCGGCACGGCGGTATGGGACGGTAAACTACCGGACGGACGAAGAGCCACTCCGGGCGTTTATACCGCACTATGCAACGCCGCAGGCGGACATGCCGTAGTGAAGATTATGGTAGTACGATAATAAAAAAGCAGGCAATCGCCTGCTTTTCTATTCTTTGATCAGTTTGAGGAACTCATCTCTCGTCTCTTGGCGGTTGAAAGCGCCGGTGAAGTCGGAGGTAACGGTCATGGCGTGCTGTTTCTGAACACCGCGCATCTGCATGCAGAGGTGCTCCGCCTCAATAACCACCATCACTCCGAGCGGATTGAGGGTGTTCTGGATACAGTCTTTGATCTGGGTCGTAAGCCGCTCCTGCACCTGAAGCCGACGGGCATAGACATCGACGACGCGGGCGATCTTACTAAGCCCGGTGATACGTCCGTTCGGAATATATGCCACATGTACCTTGCCGAAGAAAGGCAGCATGTGATGCTCGCAGAGCGAATAGAAATCGATATCTTTGACCACCACCATCTGGCGATAGTCCTCTTCAAAGAGCGCGGCACGCAGGATCGCCTCCGGATCTTCGTTATACCCTTTGCAAAGGAACTGCAGCGCTTTTCCCACGCGTTGCGGAGTTTTCACCAGCCCCTCGCGGGCAGGATCTTCTCCGATCTGCTCCAAGGTCGTCTTCACCGCCTCAGCGATCGCCGCTGTAGCTTCTTCTCTCTCATGAAATGCCTGCAAATCCATTACTGCAACACTTGTATTTTATCGCGCACAATATAGGTATCTCCCATCAGATCGGGGTATTGCTGCACGAATAGTTTCTTATACTCTTTGGCTTCCTCGTAGTTACGGAAATCGCCCAGACGGACCTTCCAGAACGGCGTGAGGTACTGCACGTAAATCGTCTGGTTGATCTTATCTTTCAGTTGAGATTCAAGCTCCAGGGCTTCACTTTTCGCGGTCTGCTGGCAATTGGAAGAATAGATCTGCACACGGTAGCCGTCTATCTCCACCAGTTCTCTCTTGCCGTTGACGGCTTCGTCCAACAGCACACTCATCGCGCTGTCCTGCACGATCTGCACACCGGGCATGGTGTCCAAGATCGATAATAATATAATTAAGATTAATTTCATTAATCTATTTGAGATTTAAAATTTGATATTTGTATTGCAATTTTCGTGCCATTAATAGCGGAAGGACGAGCCGCCGACGAACTCGCGGAGGAAGGATGTGGGCGGGATCTCTTTCTCGGGAATGGGCACGAAATACTGGAGGAACTTCAGCAGCCGGTGCGCCTCGCTGTATTCTTCGCAGAACTTCGGCACCTCCGACAGGATCGGTTCGGCATGGCGTTTGAGCACGGCGAACTCGAAGATCAGCGCGGAGTTGAACATTACATCCGCCTCCTCTTGGAAAGGATAGACCCACTTCATCTCGCCCCGGATCACGGACGGGCAACGCGCGATGGTCTCTTTGGCGGAGAAACCGCGGTACTTATAGTCGCGCACCACGCGGCGAAGCAGACGGATGTCGGTCGTCGGGATCCAGTTATGGTTATCGATATTGATAGTCGTCAGTGTGGAGACATAGATCTTATACGTCAGGCTGCGGTCCACATCCGGCAGGATGCACGGGTTGAGCGCATGAAGTCCCTCGATCACCAGCACCGAGTCCTTCTGCAGTTTCAGTTTCTTGCCGCGGAAGACGCGTTCTCCGATCGTAAAATCGTACGTCGGCAGATTGATCTCCTTGCCGTCCAGCAAGTCGTGTATCTGCTCACGGAAGAACGGCAGATCCACTGCATTCACATTCTCGAAATCGAGTTCTCCGTTCTCATCTTTCGGCGTGTCCACACGGTTGACAAAATAGTCGTCCATGGAGAGCACCTCCGGACGGATTCCGTCCACCAGCAACTGGATCTGCAGACGTTTGGAGAACGTGGTCTTACCGGAAGACGAAGCACCGGAGATAAACACCACTTTGGGGCGTTTCTCCGCGATCGCGTCCGCTATCTGGGCGATCTTCTTCTCGTGCAACGCCTCGGCGAGTTTGATCAGACCGAAGGATTTATTCTGCTTGCACGCTACATTAAAATCGCTCACATTATTGATTCGCAGCAACTTATTCCATCGGTTGTACTCTTGGAAGATCGTGAACATCTTATCCTGCGCCACGGACTCTTCGAGGATCGTCGGGTTGGAGCGGTTGGGGATGCGAAGCAGCAGCCCGTCCTTGAAAGGCTCGAGGTCGAACACATTGATGTACCCGGAAGAAGGCAGCAGCACGTTCGTATAATAGTCGATATAATCCCCCATGCTGAAATAGCGGCAATATGGGTTTCCGAGGGTCTCAAAGATCGACGATTCGTTCTTGTACCGCTCGGCGAACATATTCATCACCTCTTTGGTCTGTTTCTCCTCCTCCTGGATCGGCCTGTTCTCGCGGATGATCAACTGCATCCGCTCTTTGATCGCCTGCACCATCTCGGGCGTCACCACCGGCGGCTCTTTCTCCTCCAGCCGCGATTCCTTGCTTTGGTGCCACTGCAGCGTGCAGTAATAACCCTTGCTAATCGGGTGCTCCACACGCAGGTCCATCTCCGGAAACAACTCATTCACTGCGCAAGCAAACACCATGTTCAGCGTCCGCACGTAAGCACGCATTCCTGAGGGCGAGCTGGCATCGAGAAACTCTATGTCTTTGGGTTTATAGAGCAGAAAATCCAAGTTCTCCACCTTGTAGTTCACATGTGCCGCAATGATCGGGTATTTCAACTGAATGCCGATCCGGTCCTTCAGCTCAATGAGCGAAATGCCGCGCGGGATCTTGTGATAAGAATGTGTGTTTTTGCAATAAATGGTAATTGTT
Organism: uncultured Bacteroidales bacterium; assembly: GCA_902765485.1. Classification (GTDB taxonomy): domain Bacteria; phylum Bacteroidota; class Bacteroidia; order Bacteroidales; family Paludibacteraceae; genus Colicola. The sequence goes on along the minus strand of CACWZZ010000010.1, from coordinate 57,181 downwards.
TCTTCCATATATATCGTTTTTTCTAGTTTATCTAGTTATTCTAGTTTATCTAGTTTTATTAGTTCGTCTATTCTGAGCGCCTGTTCGAGGAGAGTTCGCATGTCCGCCAGCCGCACTTGGTTTGCGGCGTCCGAGATCGCTTTTTCGGGTTCAGGGTGGGTCTCTATGAACAGTCCGTCCACTCCGACCGCCAGCGCCGCGCGCATCAGGTACGGCACCATCTCTCTGTTGCCGCCTGTGACTCCGGCTTGCGAAGAAGGCTGCTGCACCGAATGAGTGGCATCGAAGATCACCGGGCATCCGAAACGGCGCATCTCCACGAGCGCAGTCATGTCCACGACGAGCCGCCCGTAGCCGAAGGACGAACCGCGTTCAGTCAGCCACACACGCCCTTCTTTCGCCGCTCCGGGCGAGACCTGTTCGATCTTCCCGATCGCACCTCCCATGTCCCACGGAGCCATGAACTGACCTTTCTTCACATTCACGATCCTTCCTGTCTCGGCAGCAGCTTGCAGCAAGTCGGTCTGGCGACTCAAGAACGCCGGGATCTGCAGCACATCCGCCACTTCCGCCACCGCGGCGCACTGACCGCTCTCGTGCACGTCCGTCAGGATCGGCAGACCGAACTGCTCCTTCACCTCCTGCAGGATCCGCAGCCCTTCCTCCATCCCCACTCCGCGAGGCGAAGCCGAAGTGCGGTTCGCCTTGTCGAACGAAGATTTGAAATAGAGCGTCACACCCAACTCATAACAGAGCCGCCTCAGCGTCTCTGCCGTCTGCATGACTACATCCCTATTTTCGATGGCGCACGGCCCTGCGATCAAGAACATTTTATTCTACGGATTTATATACGCGAGCCCACTGGATCTTCAGCTTACCAGCTCCGCCCTTCTCGTTGCCCGGCAGCCAGCTCTGTGCAAGGAAGAACATCGCCTCTTTCGGCAGACGGTTCGGCAGACGCAGCAACTCCATGTTATTGACGTACCAGATCAACTCGTTCTTGGTCCAGCGGAACGTATAGACGTAGTACATCGAGCGCAGCATGCCGGTCAAGTCCACCATCTGGGTCTTATTGCCATTCACCAGACCCATCTGATGCACCTTGCCGTTGTAGTGGTACAGCGCTACCATCGGGCTGTTCTGCTTGCCCGTCGTCAGACCGAAGAAATGGTGTCCTGCGCCCTGGCAGCGCACTTTCGCCATAAACATACCGGACTCTTGCGCAAACGCCGCCTTAGTATTCATCACATCCGAAGTGTAACTAAAAACATGCTCGATGAAGCCTTTCCTCTCGTCCCAAGCCACAGCTTTCTTGCTCTCCTCGCGGGTCTCCAAGTCCATACGTCCTTCGACAAAGAACGTATTCTTGCCGCCGTTATAAGCCTGCAGCTCCGAGGTGCGCGAATGACCGTCTCGCATCGCCGGATTAGCATAACCGAAACCGGCTTGCCAGTTCTTGGACGAAGACATATCGTCGTCGAAGGACGGACGGAAGAGCTCTGCCCAGTCGATCTTCTCTTCGCGCTGCGCGAAATAGAACTTGATGTCAGCCGAGTTAGCCAGCGCCAGATACCGCTGCTCGGTCTTGTATTCCTCCGAGTGCTGCCAGCGTTTGGTATCTGCCCACAGGGCGTGACGCGTCTGGAACTCCGGCGTGTTGATTTCCTTCTCCAGCTCCGTCAATTGACGTAACTCCGGCGAGTTCAGCACTTTCTGGTAGTTCTTATAGAACGCCGAACGATAGATCATGTTGTACATCCGCAATTCACTCGATTTCAGGCGCTCTTTCAGACTCTTGATCTTCTGGAACTCCTCGGTCTCACGGAACTGCAGGAAAGCCTGGAAGGTCTCGCTCTCCAGCGCGTACTTGTAACCCTTCATACTCATCGAACCGGAAAGGCGCTCATAGGCGAGCATTTTCCTACCCTCATCCGTGTCTTTGTACTTGCGGTTAATGAGTTCGTTCTTGCGCTCCTGGAAAGCACTGCTCTCCACGATCTTCTTTAACTCCAGATACTCCGCCAACTCGGGCGATTTCTCAATTTCACGCCAGCGTCTTACACGCTCTTGCATCTCGTAGATGGATTTCTCGAACGCTTCGGTCGAGAGCATTTTGCCGGTTAGTCTGGCAGTAAACAGGTTCATAAATTTACTATTTAACGATTTAACAATTTAACGATTTAACGGTTTAACAAGCTCATAGAGTTCCTCCAGCGTGTCCACGAAGACGGGTTGGTAGCACTCCTGTTCGGGAATGAAATGCAGCTCACGCATGTACGCTATCTGCTGTTTGAGGGGCTCGTAGAAGCCTTTGTAGTTCAGCACATACGTCGGCTTGCGGTGCTCTCCCACGATCGCCGACGACGTAGCATCCATCATTTCGTCGAGCGTACCGTAACTGCCGGGCAGACAAACGATCGCATCCGACATGTCGCGCATGATCTGCTTGCGCTCGCTCATATTTTGCACCATATAGAGCTCGTCGCAGTTGTCTGCTTTGCGTCCTGCCGCTTTGATCCGCGGAGGAATGACGCCGATGACGTACCCGCCTGCCGCTTTCGCCGCGTTGCTGGTGCGGGACATTAACCCGCCCGTTGCTCCGCCATAGACCAGCGTGTGACCTTGCTCTGCCAGCCAAGTCCCCAACGCATCTCCCAGAGCCAGATACTCCTCCGGGATATTATCTTTTGCCGAACAATAAACTGCAACTCTCATTATGCATCAATATTTGCGTATGTGGCATTTTCTTCGATAAACTCACGTCTCGGAGCTACATCGTCACCCATCAACATGGCAATAATACGATCCGCTTCGGCGGCGTTCTCGATCGTCACTTGCTTCAGCACACGGCGAGCCGGATCCATGGTCGTCTCCCATAGTTGCTCATCGCTCATCTCACCCAGACCTTTGTATCGCTGCGTCTTGATCAGTTTCTCGTCGCCGTTGCCGTATTTCTGGATAAACGCCATCCGCTGCTGGTCGTTCCAGCAATACTCGCTGTAGTTGCCTTTCGAGCACTTATACAGCGGCGCGCAAGCGATATAGAGGTGGCCTTGCTCGATCACTTCTTTCATGTGACGGAAGAAGAGGGTCATAATCAGAGTAGCAATATGCGCACCATCGACATCGGCATCCGCCATAATGATCACTTTATGGTAACGGATCTTCGACAAGTTCAGCGCTTTCGGGTCCTCCTCGGTGCCGAACGTGATTCCCAGAGCCGTGAATATATTACGCACCTCTTCGGATTCGAAGACCTTGTGCTCCATTGCTTTCTCTACGTTCAGGATCTTACCTCTCAGCGGCAGGATAGCTTGGTGTACGCGGTCACGGCCGGTCTTGGCGGTACCGCCTGCAGAGTCTCCCTCCACGAGGAACAACTCGCACTCGCTCGCATCTTTCGACACGCAGTCCGCCAGCTTACCGGGCAGACCACCGCCGGAGAGCGGGCTCTTACGCAGCACGCTCTGACGGGCGTTACGTGCCGCGATACGTGCCTGAGCTGCCAAGATCACTTTCTCCACGATCTTCTTCGCATCGTCCGGGTGCTCCTCCAAGTAGTTCTGCAACGCTTCTGCCACAGCACTCGAAACCATACCGGCCACCTCGGAGTTACCCAGTTTGGTCTTGGTCTGACCCTCAAACTGCGGTTCTGCCACTTTGACAGAGATCACAGCCGTCAGTCCTTCGCGGAAATCGTTCGGGTCGATCGTCGAGTTGCCGTCCTTGTCTTTCAGCTTCGCTTTCTCCAGCATCTTGCTCTCCTCAGCGTATTTCTTCATCACACGCGTCAGAGCCGCACGGAATCCGGCTACGTGCGTTCCACCCTCGATCGTATTGATATTATTGACGTACGAGTGTACGTTTTCGTTGAAATCGGTGTTGTATATCATCGCCACCTCCACCGGCGTACCGTATTTGTCGGTATTGAGGTGGATTACCTCGCTGATCAGCGGCGTACGGGTGCCGTCAATATAACGAACGAACTCACTCAGACCCTTCTCCGAGTAGAACACCTCTTTCTTGCAATTTCCCTCCGCGTCAACCACACGCTTGTCCTTCAGCACAATACGGATACCGGCATTCAGGAACGCCAGCTCACGCATTCGGTTCGCCAGGATATCCCAATGGTAAACGGTCTCGGTGAAGATCGTGTCATCGGGCCAGAATTGCACAAACGTACCGGTCTTGCGTTGCTCCCAATTACCGATCGCTTCCGCTTCGCTGATCACATGCACCGGAGCCAGCGGTTTACCCTTCGCATAGTCCTGGCAGTGGATCTGTCCGTCGCGATAGACCTCTACGTGCATCTTGGTCGAAAGGGCATTCACGCAGCTCACACCCACACCGTGGAGACCACCGGACACTTTGTAACTGTCTTTGTTAAATTTACCTCCGGCGTGCAGTACGGTCATTACCACCTCCAGCGCAGACTTATGCTCCTTCGGGTGCATATCCACCGGAATACCACGGCCGTTGTCCTGCACCGTAATGGAGTTATCCTCATTGATATGCACAGCGATCTCGTCGCAGAAACCCGCCAGCGCCTCATCAATCGAGTTGTCCACTACCTCATACACCAGGTGGTGCAGACCCTTCAGCGAGATGTCGCCGATATACATCGCAGGCCGTTTGCGCACCGCCTCTAATCCCTCGAGCACTTGAATACTCGATCCATCATACTTTTCTCTTTCTTCTTCCATGTATTATGTATATTTATATTCCTCTTTTAATCGTGTATGCACGCGCGCAACACACGCTCGCACACAAATCGGCTGCAAAGGTACAAAAAAAAATTGACATACGCAAGAGTGTATGCCATTTTTCTGCATTTTTCAAAAGAATACGACTTTCCCGATCGCCGCATCCAGCAGTCTGAAAGCCGAATTCCGCTCGCTGATAGCTTTCGCCACGCTGTCCGGCTCGTTCCACGGGTGCATAGCTAACGCATATTTGTCGTGGTGAACGGTAAACACCTGTTTCGGCTCCAAGTCCCGGATCGCTTGCTCCAACCCTTCCGGCATCGTGTGAATATACCGCCAGCGTTCGTTATACTGACCGTTCTCCAGAAACGCCAGATCCACTTCCCCGAACTGCTCACGGATCGCCTTGAACCGCCCGTCATAACCGCCGTCGCCACCGATATACACTTTCCTGCCTGCGTACTCGATCATGAACGAAGCCCAGAGCGTCTGGTTCGCTCGTCCCAGCAACCGGTTACTGAAATGCCGCGTCGGCAGACAAGTGATTAGAAGATTTGAAGATTCGAAGATTTGAAGATTTGAAGATTCGAAGTCGAAAGACTCATACCAGTCCATCTCGGTTATTTGGTCATCGGAGTAGTGCCAATACCGCAAATAATCCGCTATGCCGAGGGGACAAACCACCTTTTTAACACGTGTGCGAAGGTCGCGGAGCGTAGCGTAATCCATGTGGTCCCAGTGCTCGTGAGTAATAATGAGCACGTCGATCGGCGGCAAGTCCTCAGGACGGTAAATGTCCGTTCCCGCGAAAGGACGCAGCATCAACGAAGCAGGAAACTCCGGTTTGAGCAGCGGATCGACCAGAAAGCGTTTGCCGCCAAGGCAGAAGAGGTACGACGAATGTCCGAACCATACGACCCAGTCGCTATCCGTCGGAAGGGCCTTGAGGTCGGTTTTATACGCCACTATCGCCTCCTTCGGTCTCCGCCCTTCTGACGGCTGATGGCTGACAACTGACGGCTGATGGCTGACAGCTGACGGCTTTCCCGTGAACTGCGGCGTCGGTTCCTGATTTCGGAACTGACCATTTCGGTAGTTCGGCGAAGCCTGAATCCGCTCTTGGGAGACAGGACGGAAAGTGCCAAATGCCGGATGTGCCAGCACGGTAAGAGTAAGTACTCCGATGCCCAAAACGGCACCTAATATAATTAGTAATACTTTCATTTTCATGACTTGTTATAACCGGTTCAAAAACAATAGGTTCGGGTTCGGCGGCTTTCTTGCGCTCGGCTTGCAGTTGGCGGTAGATGGAGACGTATGTGTATTGATAGAAACGAGTATAGGGCTTCATGCCGTCTTCGGGCTTCGCGCCGCCTTTGACGACCGTAAAATAATGGTTGAAGAACCGCACGCGCCAAGTAAGCGCCTCCAGAGAATGGTCGTGCTCGATGGCGTGCGCTTGTTTTTGGGCTTCTTTAATCAACTCGCGGTTTGCTACACAGGCTTTGGACCAGTGGGTCGGAAAATGGTAGGCGTAGAGTTCGAAGAGTCCCAAACGGAAGCGAGAAGGGCGGACGACGATGCGTTTTTTGTAGTGTTGGCCTTCTTTTCGTGTGTCCATGGCGCCCCACAAAGATTTCACTTCCACAGGAGGACGGAAATAGTGCACACCCCGTTTATGAGGCGTGTCCGTCCGCGGAAGTGAGACAAAATCGAATCCGTCCCATTTCAAACGGTTAATCACTATGGTTTTCAAGTGCATTGCCATGGCGCGTAATGTGCTGATATTCAGTATTGTGTGTCGTAGTATCAATTAACAAAGTCTAGGACTACCACGAAAGTACCCTTATGCGGGGCTTATCTGGGGTCGATTCGGACTTTATTTCGGGTGCAAAGGTACAAAAAATATTTGATATATGCAATTTTTTGAGGGAGAAAAAGTAAAAGAAATGAAAAAAAATGCGGGCAAAAAAGGAGCAGGCTAAAGAGCCAAGCATGATCCGAAAAGGAACAAGCTCGCCGGTACATCGGCGAGAGGTAAACGGATGACGGAAGGGAGAGGAGACGGAGGGAAGCAGGGGGGGAGATGGCGGAAGGGGCGGAAGGGGTGAAAATTAGAGTTTTTTGCGGAAGGCGGCGGGGGAGAGGGAGGTGTGGCGTTTGAAGAAAGTACCGAAATGGGACTGGTTCTGGAAACCGAGACGGTCCGCTATTTCCTGGATGGAGAGGGTTGTGGTACAAAGGAGCGTTTTGGCACGCCGGGTGAGGGCATGCTCGATGCAGGCGCTGGCAGTCATGCCGAGTGTTTCTTTGACCGTATTGGCGACATACCGGGTGGTGAGGAAGAGTTGTTCGGCGTACCAGTCGAGATTGTGGTGCCGGTCGCAATGAGCGTCCACAAGGTGCAAGAAACGACCTGTGATCTCTTCATTGCGGGAGACAGAGGGAACATTCTGTTTGGTGTTGGCGATGTCTCCTGCCAGAAAATGGAAGAAGGAATTGACCAGATGCATCGTCGCCGTTCGGTTTTGGGTGTCGATGACTTCGCGGAGGAGTTCGAAATAATGGATTACGCCTTGTATTTTCAGCGCACTCATGTGCCAGACGGGATGTATATAGACATGGGAGATGAGGGCGAGTGGGAATTGGAGATTCATCTCCATCATAAACTTGCGCGAGATGCACAACACATAGAGCTCCATGTGTTCGGAGGTCGGTACCAACCGCCGCATGAAAAAATCGGGAATGATCAGATAGCCGTCATTCGCCTGGAGGTTGTAATCCTGGTTGTTGATAGAGGCCCGGAATCCGCCTTTTGCGACAAACTGGAGCGTATAGCAGGGCGTGAAATACTCGGCGGGCAGGATTATTTTCTGGAAGAGGCCGGTCGTAGAGCCGTCAAATTTCATGACAGCTATGTCGTCCACGGAGGTCTCTCCGGGAATAAAACTCATCCATTTGAAGATTGAGAAATCAGCCAGGATATTTTCCTCATGTTGTATTTTTTGCGCCATAATGGTATGATTTAAATATACGAATAAGAACAATTTGGGTGCAAAGGTACAACAAAATTTTGACATGTGCAATAGGAATAGTAGAATCAGAACAATCTTTGCACGAATTAGAAAAACGTTAATTCGTTGTAAAGCAGTACTTTTGCAGCCGTTTTTGAAAAATACTCACAAAAAAAGAACAAAAAATGAAGATTTTATTTGTAATTGACAGTTTCTACACGACGAACAACGGGACGAGTATTTCCGCACAGCGTTTTGCAGGCGAATTGCGGAAGCGAGGTCACGAAGTACGGGTGCTTTGCTGGGACACACCAAGTGACCAAGGGACTAAGGACCAAGTGACCAAGGAAGTAGAGTGTACGAAGGAGAACAATTTGACGGATGGGGATTTTACCACAAAAAAGTTCAATATTCCGGTATTCCAGCCGCTGTGCGACAAACACGATTTCAGTTTCGCATATAATAATAAGGAGATCGTGCATAGCGCGTGCGACTGGGCGGATATAGTGCATATTTTCGTGCCGTTCGGGATCGAGATGGAGGCAATCCGTTACTGCCATGAGATCGGCAAGCCTGTGACCGCAGCTTTCCATATCCAGCCGGAAAACATGACTTCGTCGGTCAGCATGGGCAAAGTGGAATGGTTCAACGAGTTGTTTTACAAGTCGTTCCGGCACAATATATATAATCGCGTGCGTCACGTGCACGTTCCTTCTAAATTTATGGGCGACATGATTGCTGCGCGCGGTTACACGGCGAAGATCCATGTGATCAGCAACGGTATTCAGGACGCGTTCATGGAAGCGGGGGAGAAGAAAGGTGAAAGTTTAAAGGTGAAAGGTGAAAGGAGTCAGCTATCAGCTATCAGAAAAACAAAAGCTGAAGGCTCAAAGCTGAATACTGAATGCTTTAAGATTATGATGATCGGTCGGTTGAGTCAGGAGAAACGGCAGGACGTGATCATCAACGCATTGAAATACAGCAAGTACGGAGACCGGATTCAGTTGGTTTTTGCGGGTCGCGGACCGGAGTACGACAAGTATGTGGAGTTGGGTAAAGATCTGAAATATCCGCCGAAATTCATTTACGTGGGCCGGGACGAGTTGATCGAGGAGCTGCTGACGACCGATCTGTACGTTCACGCAAGCGACATGGAGAGCGAGGCGATCAGTTGTATTGAGGCGTTTGCAACAGGTTTGGTGCCTGTGATTGCGAACAGTTATGCTTCCGCCACTCCGCAGTTTGCGCTGGACGGCCGGAGTCTGTTTATGCCCGGCAATCCGAAGGATCTGGCGCGTGCGATCGACTACTGGCTGGACCATCCGGAGGAGCGTCTGGAGATGGAAGAGCGGTATCGTCAGGCGGGTCGTCGATACAGTCTGGCGGCTTCCGTGACCGCTTTCGAAGAGATGTTGAACGAAGAGATTCAAGATAATGAAGAGGCTTTGGGTAATCGTGCTGCTACTCGGGAGTCTGAGTCTTTCAGCCACAGACCGCGTCGCGTTGCCGCACTTTGGTAAGACGGACAAAGGTCTGTTCGGCTGTCCTGTGGGCAAAGGGCGGATGTATTTCGACATCGTGTTGCCAGCCATCACTCCGAATCTGCTGATCGACGTGGGCATGAGTATGGCGCAGGTGCACGGCGTGATCGGCATGGCACCACGATGGTTCGCGATGTTCAGCCCGACGGCGTGTCCGTATGGCGAGCTGTACACCGCGCCGAAAGGTAATTCGGCTATTATGATCACTTTCAGAACGTATTTCTGAGAAGTTGAAAGTTGAAAGTTCTTATCTCGGCTAAGCCTCGAACGATCGGCTGAAGCCGTATGGAAAGTTGAAAGAAGTTTTAAAGTTGAAAGTTTAAAGTTTTTATGAGGACGAATAGATTTTTAATACTATTTTTGTTGGTGGCGTTGGTGACACAGGCACAGGAGCGGATAGAGGTGCTGCCGGGAGGAGATTTTGAGACATGGACGGAGAAACAGATCAAGGAATCCGCGCTGATCGGGGGTCAGACGAAGACGCTGTACAAGATCAGCGGTCCGTGGAGCAGCAGCAACGCTCATGCCCGTGCGCTGGGCGTGGACAAGGTGTCGGTGAGCGTGACGCCGGAGAGACGGGGCAACGGATTTTGCTGCCGGATGGAGAGTACTTTGGAGAGTGTGAAGGCAATCGGGATTGATTTCAAGGCACTCGCCACCGGAAGCATTTACACCGGTAAATTGCAGGACGTGGTGGGTCTGAAACAGAGCAGCGATCCTAATTCGGCGATCGATATGGGTGTGCCTTTTACGGGCAGACCGAGTGCGCTGATCCTTGATTACAAAGCACTTATTCAGGACAAGACTGCCGTTTATGCGCCTGCGAAGACGAAAGTGAAACCCGTGGAGGGACACGACAAAGGGCATATTACTCTGATTTTGCAACATCGCTGGGAAGAGAACGGGCATGTGTATGCCTACCGCGTAGGAACCGCCGAACAGACGATCGCGCAGACGACCGAATGGCAGAACGATTTCTGTGTTCCGATCGTCTATGGCAAAGAGGGCGAGGCGTTACACCAGTTATCGAGCAACCGCCACAAGACGCATAACAGCCGCGGCGAGATGGTCTGTATCGAGGAAGTGGGGTTCCGCGGGGACTTAGAGCCGACGCATTTGATTGTACAGATTTCGGCAGGGAGCATGCCGCCCTTCACAGGCTGCCCAGGCAATGTAGTTTGGTGCGACAATATCCGACTGGCTTATGATCATTCTTTTGATACTTCTGCTGGTTTGCGCGCTTCCCGTTGAGGCGCGCACGCCGCGTACTATCACTATCTCGAGCGAGTACGAATCGGTGACGGTGAACGAGGATAGCACTGTCAGTTTCTGCTACTGCGGACCGGGTCGTCGTGTGAGTGTGCAGAGCGATCTGCTATACGCGGACGAGGACACAGCGCGCTATACCGACCGGACGCGGCGGATCAAGATGCGGCTGGGTAGCGACGGCTGTTTTCACGCCACGACGCGGGCTGTGAGTCCGGAGACGTACACCTATTGTTTCCGGGTGAACGGCAAACGCAAACCCGACCCGCTGAACAGCGACACGGCTTGGCAGAAGATGCACAAATGGAACGTGGTGAACGTGGGCGGTTCGGAGCGCGCGGAGCTTTATCGGACGCCCGACAGGCAGGGTGAGTTGATCCGCACAAGCTGGTATAGCAGCAATGAGAAACTGCGCCGAAGGGTGAATGTGTATGTGCCGTCAGAGGTCAGCTATCAGCCGTCAGAGGTCAGCTATCAGCTATCAGCCATCAGCTATCAGCCGTCAGAGGGGGAGAGATTTCCGGTGCTGTACCTGATTCATGGGATCAACGGGTATGAAGGGAGCTGGGCAGAGCGGGGACGAGCGATAAACATATTGGAAAACATGGTGGCGGAAGGCTTGTGCGAACCGATGATTTTGGTCATGCCGGACGTCAATTTCGGTGTGCATGAAGACAAACCGAGCCACCACACACTATGGAACAACATCTTCAATTATCCGCGTTTGTGCCACGATCATGACATTGAGCGCAGTCTGGTGGAGCTGGTTCAGATGGTCGATTCGACGTACCCTATTTCGGACAAACATTACATCGCAGGTCTGTCGGACGGCGCACGCATCGCTGCCAACACCGCGAATCTGATGCCCGGTTATTTCGAGGCGATCGGTATGTTTTCGCCCGTGGTTCACAAAAGCCAACTGCCGACGGACAGCACAACGGTCTATATCTACACCGGAAAAAAAGATATGTTTCACCCCAACGCCAAGCGTTTTAACCGCCGAATGGAGAAAGCGCAGAAACCCCATTCATACACCGAGTCCATTGGAGGGCATACATGGCGGAATTGGCGGAGCTATCTGGTGGATTTCCTGAAAAATTTGTAACTATTCTTTGCAAAAATCATAAATTTCGCACTTTTACCCTATAAAATTTGTATATATACAAAATTTTGTGTAACTTTGCCCGCTTTTTGGAACACAATAAATAAAAATATATACGAATTATGAGTAAAGTTACCGTTGTTGGCGCAGGTAACGTGGGTGCTACCTGCGCAAATGTGTTGGCTGTGAATGAAGTAGCCAACCAAGTATGTCTGATTGATATCAAAGAGGGCTTCGCCGAGGGCAAAGCTATGGATATCATGCAAACAGCCCAGTTGATGGGTTTTGACACCATCGTTGAAGGTGTCACCAACGACTATTCCAAGACCGCCGGTTCGGACGTAGTCATCATCACCTCCGGTCTCCCCCGCAAACCGGGTATGACCCGTGAGGAGCTGATCGGCGTGAATGCCGGTATCGTGAAGAGCGTAGCGCAGCAAGTGCTGACCTACAGCCCGAACGCTATCCTCGTTGTCGTTTCCAACCCGATGGACACGATGGCGTACCTGACGCTGCACGCACTGGGTCTGCCGCGCAACCGTGTGATCGGTATGGGTGGCGCACTCGATAGCGCTCGTCTGAAATATTTCCTGAGCCAGGCTCTCAAATGCAACGCCAACGACGTGGACGGTTTCGTGATCGGCGGTCACGGCGACACCACCATGATTCCTCTGACCAGCTACACCACTTACAAAGGTATCAACGTATCGGAGTTCCTCAGTCCTGAGGAGCTGGAGAATGTCGTTAAGAGCACGATGGTCGGCGGCGCAACCCTGACCGGTCTGCTCGGTACCTCCGCTTGGATGGCTCCGGGTGCAGCTGCTGCTTCCGTAGCAGAGGCTATCATCAAGGACCAGAAGAAAATGATCCCTTGCTCCGCTGCTCTCGAAGGCGAGTATGGCATGAAGGACATCACCATCGGTGTGCCCTGTATCATCGGTAAGAACGGTATCGAGAAGATCCTCGAGCTGAATATCTCCGACGAAGAGCGCGCTAAACTGCATGAGTCCGAAGCAGCCGTTCGCAAGACAACCGCAATCCTCAAAGAACTGAACGTCCTCTAATATGGATCTATTCGAGAAATGCGACCATTTTGAGACCCTCAAGCTGGCGCGCAAACTACAAGTTTATCCTTATTTCCACGAGCTGGAGAGCCGTCAGGCTCCCGTCGTACAGATGGAAAACCACCGCGTGATCATGCTCGGCTCCAATAACTACCTCGGTTTCACCGAAAACGAGGCAGTTATCAAAGCCGGACACGACGCGCTCGATAAGTACGGCACCGGCGTCAGCGGCAGCCGCTTCCTGAACGGCACCCTCGACCTCCACTTGCAGCTGGAGCGTGAGCTCGCGGAGTTCACCGGCTATGAGGAGTGCATGACCGTTTCGACGGGTTTCCAGACTAACCTCGCTATCATCTCCGCCATCTGCGGCAAGGATGATTATATCCTCAACGACCGCGAGAACCACGCATCGATCTACGACGCTTGCCGGCTGAGTTTTGCGAAGGTGCTGCGCTACCGCCACTCGGACATGCAGGATCTGGAGCGCCAGCTCCAGTCCATCCCGGAGAACGCAGGTAAGCTGATCGTGACCGACGGCGTCTTCTCTATGCGCGGGGACATCTGCAAACTGCCGGAGATCTGTGCGCTGGCGGAGAAATACCACGCTCGTGTGATGGTCGATGACGCCCACGGTTTCGGCGTACTCGGTCCCGGCGGTCGCGGTACAGCGGCGCATTTCGGACTGACCGACAAAGTGGACATTACCATGCTCACTTTCTCCAAGTCCCTCGCCTCCATCGGCGGATGTATGCTGACGAGCCACCGCGTAGCCGACTGGCTGCGCCATGTGAGCCGTCCGTTCATCTTCTCCGCTGCGATCACGCCTTGCTCGACCGCAACGGCATTGGAAGCGCTGCACCAGCTCATCCTCGATCCCGAGCGTCCGACACGACTGATGAACATCGCCAAATACTTCCAGAAGAGCCTGCTTGCCGCCGGTATCAAGATCATCGAAGCGCCGACACCGATCGTGCCGATCTTCACTTACAAGACCCTCGATACCCTCTATTTCGGCAAGAAAATGTTCGAGGAAGGCGTCTATGTGAACCCGGTTATTGCGCCGGCTTGCGTAGAAGGCGAATGCCTGCTCCGCACCACCCTCATGGCGACCCATACCGAACCTATTATTGACGAAGCGACAGAGATCATCGCCCGCGTCCTCAAAGAGGGTGCACCCGAAGGACTCGCGTACTAATATGAATACATTAGTTATCACCGGCGGTAGTTCCGGCATAGGAAAAGCAACAGCCTCGCTCTTCGCAGAGCGGGGCTGGCGTGTTTTTGAGTTGAGCAGGAAGCCCCACCCGACCTCCCCATGGAGGGAAGGAGAAGTGCAACATGTAATCTGCGACGTGTGCTCCGAAGAGAGCTGCCGCAAGGCGGTCGCCGAGGTACTGACGCAGACCGACCATATAGATGTCGTCATTTCCAATGCCGGTTACGGCATCTCCGGGCCCGTCGAGTTCACCGAGATAGCTGACGCCGAGCACCAGATGGACGTCAATTTCATGGGAGCGGTGCGTTTCACCCAAGCCGTCCTGCCGCAACTCCGCGCGCAGCGCTACGGACGAATCATTTACACCTCCTCGGTAGCCGGTGTGCTGGCGGTACCTTACCAAGCGTTCTATTCCGCCTCCAAAGCAGCAATCAATGCCATGGCTTTGGCGCTGGCGAACGAAGTGCGGGAGTTCGGAATCTCCGTCTCCGTTCTTATGCCGGGCGACGTCTCCACCGGCTTCACCGACGCCAGACGCAAGTCCTCCGCCGGAGCCGACATCTACCGCCATGCCAACCAAGCCATTACCGCTATGGAGAAAGATGAACGCGGAGGTATGCAGCCGCGGAAAATGGCAGAGCGTTTCTATCACATTGCCACCTGCCGCAGCCCCCGTCCGCAATACGTCGGTGGCGCGCTCTACCGCACCTTCTGTTTCCTCAACTGCCTCCTCCCCACCCGCCTCGTCAACTGGATCGAAGGAAGGATGTATGGGTAATTGAAAATTGAAAATTGAAAATTGAGAATTCTTAGCCCGAAGGGCACGATTATTTGACAAGTCAAATTTTGAGAATTATGCATCTACGAATTATTTCGCCATCGGGGGCGATAGACCCGGTTTATATTGACCAAGCCGCAGCACGGTTGCGCAGTTGGGGACATGAAGTGAGCGAAGGCGCGCACGCACGCGGCGCGTGGGGACGTTTTGCAGGCACAGACGAAGAGCGGCTCTCGGACTTAGTTGCAGCCCTCGCAGATCCGTCTGTGGACGCGATCCTCTGTTCCCGCGGCGGCTACGGCCTGCAACGAATCCTCGACCAAATACCACCCATCGCCAAACCCGTCATCGGCTTCAGCGACATTACCGTGTTGCACCAGCTGTCAGCTATCAGCAGTCAGCAGTCAGTACACGCCGTCATGTGCAAACACATTGCGACCTTGCCGGAGGATAGTGAACCGCTCATGGCTTTACGCCGCGCGCTGAACGGCGAGCCGCTCTCCTACTCCGTTGCCCCGCACCCCCTGAACCGTCTCGGCGAAGCGAATGCACCCGTCTTCGGCGGCAACCTCTCCGTCCTATACGGGCTCCAGGGCACGCCCTATAGCCTTCAGCAGTCAGCTATCAGCAGTCAGCAGTCAGCTATCAGCAGTCAGGCTCCTATTCTTTTGATCGAGGACATCGCCGAGCGGCACTACCACATAGACCGGATGATGCGGAATCTGAAGATGTCCGGTGTGCTGGCGCAGATTGGCGGTCTGATTGTAGGGCAATTTACCGACTGCGAGGACGATCCGGCGATGAATTGCACGGTCTATGAGACAATAAAAGAGGCAGTCGCTGAATACGACTACCCCGTTCTATTCAATGCTCCTTTCGGGCACGTGGAGCATAACCTGCCTATTTGGTTCGGCAAAGAGGCGCACCTCTCCGTCACCGCCGAGGGTTCGGTACTCCGTATTTGACACGAATGATCGTTGTGTCCTCTTCCTCCTTCGGATAGAAATCCACAGGTGGACCGTACAGCACCTCCGGCTCTTTGACCTCTATCACAGGTGTCTTCTCCTCTTCTTGCGGCTGGGACTCTGCCGCTTTCTTTTGCACATGGCATCCCGCCAGCGCCACACTCAATGCACCCAACAGCGCATTGACGCGCAATAAAATTTCCTTTTTCATAATAGTTGTACCCTTCCGTCCACGACTGCGCGGAGTGTGTCTTGCTCCTGCGCCGCCTCTATATACAGGTCGCGGATCAATAACTTGCTGTCCCAATACTTCGAATACCTCGTCAGGGCAGTCATGTGGTCTGCTCCTCCGGTCATATAGTTGCTGGTGGCGAGAGTGTATTTCCGCTTCGGATCAACAGGCTTGCCTCCCACCGTCACGTCCGCCAACTGTCCGTCCACCGCCGTCATCCGCATTCCTGCCAAGCCCTGCGCACCGTACGAAACGATTGAGTCGCATAGTTCGATCAGGTTCTCGCCTGTGAGGGTGATCACGACCAGCGTGTTCTCAAACGGCATGATCGTGTAAATCTGTCCGTACGTCAGATCGCCCGGAAGCCACTCGCCGCGGACGCTGCCCATGTTAACAAAGGCTACATCCACCTTACCCGGGTACACTTTTTTAGCGGACTCCCAGAGTGCGTCCGTTAGCCAGTTCAGCAGCGGGCACTCGGGTGCACCGACCCAGAAGGTGTCCGGCACATAACCCACCTTGACGCTCATCTCGCGATCCACCACCTCTTTGTACGGCGCCAGACGCTCCAAGTACGCCGAGTCTTGGATCGCGTCACAAGAAGCATCTACTCTGATTGCTTCGGTCTTCACTCCTGTCACCTGCTTCGCTCCCTCCGGCTTCGTGCATGCCGAAAAAAGGAACAAGCTGCCTACTACAAATAACAATATTTTTTTCATAACTTATAGATTTTTCAACCCATTGCTTTCGCGGTGCGTGCGGCAAGGCGGGCGTTGTTGAGCACTAACCGGATATTCGCCGCCAAGCTGTCGCCGCCGGTGAGGTCTTTTACTTTCGCCAGCAGGAAGGGCGTGCATTGTTTGCCATGGATTCCGGCGGCATCCATTTCGCGGAGGGCTTGTTCGATCGCTTGGTCAATGACCTCTTTGGGCATCGAGTACTCCTCCGGGATGGGGTTGGTGACGAGCATACCGCCTTTGAGCCCGCACTCTATTTTGGCTTGGAAAGCCGCAGCCAACTCCTCGGGTGTGTCAATGCGGTAGTCCACTCCGAAACCGCTGTGACGGGTGTAGAATGCAGGCAGCTCGTCCGTGCCGAAACCGATCACGGGCACACCCTTGGTCTCCAGGTATTCGAGCGTCAGCCCGAGGTCGAGGATAGACTTGGCTCCCGCACAAATGACCATGACGGGCGTCTGCGCCAATTCTTCGAGATCAGCCGAGATGTCGAAAGTCTGCTGCGCACCGCGGTGTACGCCTCCGATACCGCCGGTAGCGAAGACTTTGATACCCGCCATAGCCGCAATGATCATGGTCGTTGTGACGGTCGTTGCACCGTCTTCCTTGCGGGCGATGAGCACCGGCAGGTCGCGGCGCGAAGCCTTGATCACCGCTTGCCCTTTCTTACCGAGGTACTCGATCTCCTCCGGCGTACAGCCGGCTTTCAGTCTGCCGCCGATGATGGCGATAGTAGCCGGTACGGCTCCGTTCTCGCGGATCGTCTGCTCCACCCGCAGCGCGGTCTCTACGTTCTGCGGGTAAGGCATTCCATGACTGATGATGGTGGATTCCAATGCCACTACCGGCTTGCCGGTTGCAAGTGCTTCCTGCACCTCCGGCGATATAGAAAGATACTTATTCATAAATAAATGTTTGATGCTTCGCGTTTGAGGTTGTTTGAGATCGTTTGAGTTCAAACATTCAAACCTCCAAACTATTTCAAACTATAATAATATATTAGCGATGTCGGGGTTGACGGCTTTGGGGCTCATGAGGGTGGTGCGCGCAGCCATCAGGCCGTATTGGGCAGTCTGGGGGAAGTCAATACCTTTGGCATGGGCATAGACGACTCCGGCAAGGAAGGCGTCTCCGGCGCCCGTCGTGTTCACGATCTCACCCGGCAGCGCCGGAAAGAGCCATTCCTCCGCCGCCGTGCGGCAATAGACACCTTCGCCGGAGAGGGTGATATAGACATGTGCGACGCCCAAGTCCAACAGTTTCTGCGCCGCCTCGGCGTACGAAGCGGTCTCGGTCACCGCCAGTGCCTCTTTAAGATTCAGTTTGAGGGTGTGGAGGTACGGTAGTTTGGCATTGCGCAGGGCGTTCACCACGCGGTGCGCCTTGGTCGTACTCACGCCGTCGATGAAGAGCGGCGCGGTTACATTCTCCATCAGCCACCGGATTGCGTCCTCGCCAATGTTGGTGTCTGCAACGATAAAATCAGACATATTGATCTCGCCGCTGCGTTTGGCAAGCCACTCGGGCGTGATCAGCTTGATCGCCTCCGTGTCCGCTACTGCGGCAATCATCTCGCCGCCGTGGTTATTGAGACAGAGGTAAATGCCCGACCGCAAGTCATTCACGCGCTCCGAGAGGTGCACATCGATCCCCTGCTGCTTGCAGTAGTCGTGCAGCAAGCCGCCGAAGAGGTCTCCGCCGAAGATGGTCAGCAGTTGTGTGCGTGCGCCTAGCAGCGCGAGGTTATGCGCTATGTTACGCGCCACGCCGCCGTAGCCGACCTCTATGTGCCCGGGATTCGAGTCCGAAGCGATGAACGCGTCCATCAGCGTTGCCGACATATCCACGTTCGCGCCGCCTATAACAGAAATGAGTGTCTCCATAAAGCCATTTACGATTTGGTCATTTACGATTTACGAGTGCAAAGGTACGACTTACCGGCACGCCGTATTCCCGACACAATCTTTACTAAGCCGTTATTCTGAGCGTCAATTAACTGACGCATATAAGTCGGACGTAAGATATTCATTTTTTGTTATTTATGGTATGATCCGATTATTAATATTCCGAAATTTTGTCACTTGTGACACTTTTCCGTAATAAATTCGGTGCAAAGGTACGACTTTTTTTGAATATATGCAAGAGGGAGGCAAGAAAAAATCGTCTATGAAGTATGGATATTCTCTGAAAATCGGAAGTAGTACTTCGGATTTTTCGTTAAATTCGGTGCAAAGGTACTACAAAAATTGCATATATGCAAGAAAAAGAGCAAAAAAAATCGCCTCATATCACATGAGACGGTTTCCGATTGATGGATGGATCATTAGTTCTCAATCAGTTCCAGACCTTCTTTTCGGTAATCCGGAAACCTGTTATCATCGGATATAAGAGGCATCTTCATTGCGTACATCATCATTGAGTAACTGGTTATCTGTGGCAAGATAGATAAATATGTTGGTGTCTATTAGGTATCTCATGCCCTTGCCAAAGCCTCTTCGGCACTTTGCTTCATGCCATAGAAAGTCTGGGACAGCCGTTTGCCTTTCCTAAGCATATCTTGCTCGATTTCCAATAAATAAGCAAGGTTTTCTTGTCTTCTTTTCTTAGTCATAGTTGTATCGGTTAGTAAATTCCGCTGCAAAGGTACAACTTTTTTTCGATATATGCAAGAGGGAGGCAAGAAAAAATCGTCCGTGGGGGCAATTTTGGGCAAAAAGAAACCGCCTCGCTCACGCGAGACGGCTTCCGAAAAAAACGTTGGTTGGATATATTACCACCGGATAAAAGTGAGTACTTTTCCTGTGGTTTGGCGGTGGTTTACAGCTGTAAATCCGTTGTGGCGCCGCTATTTATGTTGGAGCCGAACTTCGTGCCACCGGTTCCACTTACGCAGATCATAGACGTTGTATTGATTTGCGCTACATTGACTTCGGGTTGATTATAGAATTTTTTAGTCATAGCTTTGTCCTCCTGATTAATTATTTTACAATCTGACCTTGTGCATTGTAACGCACGCCGTTCTTAATAATGATGAGTTGACCGTTTTCGAGGCGTTTCTCAGATTCGCCGAAGTTAGCGGATGCGTTTTCGATGCCTGTAGCGGTTTGCTCGTGCTTGAAGAGGAAGCGTGCCGGCGCATTGTTAGGACTGGAATTAAGGATCATGTATGCCTTGTGTGCGCCTAAGGTTGTGCCGGTGTAGCGGTACAGACCCATACCTTCCTGACGCTGGCTGTTAACCCAACCTTCTCTACCCAATACGTAGATTTGGCCTGCCTTGGCGCTTAAAACAGGGTCAGATGCTATCACTATTTGCGTATCTGTACCTCGGAGTTGGTTCGTGCCGGTATAAGCCGGAGCCTCAGGAGCCATCATAATCAAGCGATAAGTTTGCGAGAAAGAGCGCAGCACAACAGCCGTTCCGGCAGGTACGATCTCTCCGTCGAAAGCGATAGGACGCAGGATAAACTCATCGCCATTCACATATCCCACATATGCCCATACATCAGGCGGCAGCATTAAATCATGAGAGCTGTCGTAATAAGTGCGGTAGTAAACAACATCATGTGGATCGTCCGAAGCCGTAACATCCTCAAATGCACTCTCATACATGCAACTTTCCCATGCAGGAGCCCATTCTTTATAAGCTGCTAATGTTCCTGCAGGAACGAAGATTTTGGTGTTACCGCTGGCAGCTGTCTTGAACTCATCACCCACATTAGCATCTGCCCATGTGACGATGCCTCTCGGGTCGTCCCAGAGGAAGAATACATTCTCTACGCTTGTGCAGCCGGAGAACGCACCTTCTTCAATAGACTTGACAGACTTCGGTATAGATACAGCCTTGAAGTCTGTGATGTCCTTGAACGCATTGGCAGCGATGGTAGTAAGCGAATATCCATAATGCATGTAATCAGGCGACTCCGGAATAACGAGCGTGCTTTCGTACGAAATCGGATAGATAGCATTTACATCTGCGGGATAAGGGAGTACTTTTGCCTCTTTCGGTGAAGCAGATGTAACCTCATATACACCGGTGGTCTTCTGGTTATGGTAGAAGAATTTCTCACCGATAGCACGATCAGACCACAAAGCGGTAATCTTGGATGAGTAGTCAGACCAATTGGTAGTTCCCTTATACGTATTTACAACCCAAGAATATACATCAATATGATTCAGACGTGTATCACCCTCGAAGGCGTTGCTACCGAGTACGGGAGGTATGGTGTTGTAACATTGCATACCATGCAGGAGCAGGCAGTTCTTAAACGCCTCATCGCCGATAGACTCTACAACGCGGCTATAGATAGTAATCTCTGTAATTTGAGAACAGCCATCAAAAGCATGTGCGCCGATTATAGCAACATTCTCTCCAATAGAAGCATTGGACAATTCGCCGCGATTGTAGAAGGCGTATTCATTAATCTCGTTGATGTAATAGGTAACACCGTTATCTTCTACCGATGCAGGGATATTTATGCTTCCGCCCAGATTACGCGGTCCAGTAACTTTTGCCGTGTGAGCACCGGTAATCTCGTACCATTGCCAGCTATCATAGAATTCCTCACTCACACGCGGAGCGTCCGCAGGGTCGTAGAAATACTTAATAGAACTTACCGATATATTTAAATTTCCGGAAAGCGTAACCTCTTCAGCCTGCGTACCAACCCACGTAAGGGTGTTAGCCTCATTATCATATCTCCAATTATCCGAGAGCTCAGTTGCAGACTCTATATAACTGCAAGTGATGACGATACCTGTGAGGTCTCCGATAATGGATTTAAACTTCAGGGTACCACATTTATTGCTAATTTTTATTTGTCCATGACTAAATTCGCAGTATTCAAGGTTTTCATAGTCATTGTAGTCTTCGTATTTATCCTCCGTTTGCTCTAACGATGTAAAGATATTATTGATTAGACTATTTTCTGAGTTTCTATACTCATTAGTACAACTCAAATCAACCAGATTTACTTGTTGTGTTGTCCATATGAAAGAAGGACCTGAAGGATCAGACGGCGGAGTTACTTCATCTGGAGTAACAGCAAACTTGACGGATGATATATCCCTAAACCCGCATCCGTATGACGGATCTTTGGGTGTCAGAACTACAGATGCAGCGTTACCTTCCCATGTAAGTTTGTCAGTCCCATTCCATGACCATCCGTCACCGTCATTGATGTTGTCTCCATCCGATGCCGTACCGCAGGTAATAACAATTTTTGTCAATTTGCCAGAGGCAGGAGCAAAAGTGAGCGATCCTTCTCCTCCGAGCATAAGGTCAGTACCATGAATACTGCTATCATCTACATCGACCCAAGTGCTAAAATTGCTAGAATTAGAACCCGCAGGAGCATTGGCAGTAATAGTGATACCGTTCACTTCTTGAGAGGAATTAGCATTTTCAATGATTGCTCCATTATCCATTCCCACATTGACACTTTCGAGGTCGTTGCCTTCCCATGTGATGATTGTGCCTGAAATGGTAAACACAATGGAAGAAATAGGACCAGAAAAAAGATCTACTGAACTATTAGACTTTAACTCCACGGACGAAGCAGCTTCACCTGTCCATACAAGAAGTTTCGGGTTTTCGCTATCCAGTTCCCATCCTGATCCTTCAACAAAAGGAAGGGATGTCTCATCATAGGTTCTAGCGATAACGATCCTTGTCAATTTACCTAATTCAGGAGCAAAAATGAGAGTTCCGCTATTATTCAAGGAGAAACTAGGATAGCTTTGAGCATTATTAAAATAGCAGTTATCATAGCCATTTTGATAACGAAGGGATACTATAATGCCATCAAATTCTTGAGACTCTGTATTCCCCACGGAAAGATTAAGAGTTGAGAGTTCAGTAGAACCCCACGTGACTTGTGTTGCCCATGAGCTGACGGTGAGCGCCAGGAGGGCAAAGAGCAAAGTAATTGTTTTTCTCATAATGTTATTTATTTAAATTGTTGTTGTCAATTTTTTGGGGGTGACGGGTGCCATTCGTTGGCTTTTCGTTGGCTTCGACCGTCGGTTGACCGTCGGCTCACAGTCGGCTGACTGTCGGAGTTGATAGCACAGAATATGCACGCGCGGGTGTTCCTTATTTAGAGGTGTTGGTTGGGGTGTCTTTAGGGGTGTTGGTTGGAGTGTCTTTAGGGGTGTTGGTTGGGGTGTCTTTAGCGGTGTTGGTTGGAGTGTCTTTGTGGGTATTGGTTGGAGTTCGGGAAGAGACGATCTCTTCGATCAACTCTTTGGTATAGTCCTTCGCAGCCTCATGACGACATTGGGAAACGGCGGACGATTCCTGTGCGGACTGCGCATTTGTATTGTTCTCCTTATTCTCCATAGTTGCTTCAAAACCGGCTGTCAGACCGGGCAGGAAGGGCATAAAAAAGCACCCGTATCAATTCGGGTGCAAAGATAGAGTAAAAAACTGAAACGGCTTTTGCAAAAGCGGACAGAAATTTTACAAAATTGGACAAAATGGCATTTTTAGTCAAAAATTACCAAAAATTAACCAAAAATTTATTTAGGGGGCAGAGATTAGCCCTGGCCGCGGGAGGAACGGTAGTCGGAGGGGGAGATGCCGACGTTCTGGGTGAAGGTGCGGGTGAAGGAACTGTGGTCCTCAAAGCCACAGCGGTTGCCGATCTCAACGATCGGGATATCGAGGTTGCGGAGGAGCATGATCTTCGCCTGCTCCAATTGGATTCGCATAATATACCGCTTGGCTCCTTCGCCGGTGAGGTATTGGAGTCGGCGGTTAAGGGTCTTGGGCGACATGCACATCTTGTCTGCGACTTGGGTGACGGTGACCGCCTGGTGGTTCATCATTTGGGTGACGGCGAGGATGAGTTTGCGGAGGAACTGCTTGTCCTCCCGGGTCAGGTACTCCACAGGCTCTTCCGGCTCTTCCGGCTCTTCGGGTGTCTCGGGCGTTTCGGATGTCTGTTCTGCGGGATTCTCAGGCATTTCGGGTTTCTGCTCCGCAGAAAGGCGCGCCTCGTTCAGTTCCGCCATCATAGAGGTGAGTTGTTCGTTGATCTTGGTCTGGCGTCTCCGGAACCATATAAGCGAGATGAGAATACCGATGAGGACTACTATACCGGCAGCGGCTCCGATCGCCACCAAACGATGGTTGCGGCGGGTGAGCCACTCTTTCTCTTTCTCCAGTTCGTCGCGTCCGAACTCGGCGTTGAAACGCGCGAGCTGCTCCGCCGTAGCGTGCGAATAGAGCGAGTCCTTGAGCTGGTGGTAACGCTCCAAGTGGATTTTCGCGGCATCGGGGTTGGATTTATAGAGAATCTCGTATATCGCGCGTTGCGCGTACGCCTCATTATAAGGATTGCCTATGCGCACGCATATATCGATGGCTTCGCTGAAATAGTTCACCGCCTCCTCGGTTCGTCCGAGCCCGTTCGCCGCCATTCCGCATTTATTGAGGGCGATTGCGAGCGAGAGCTGGTCTCCGGTCTCCCGGAAGAAAGGCACGACGTCCGCCAAGATAGGTTCGGCTTCTGCATATCGCGCCATGCCGACGAGGATAGACGCTTTCTGGGTCTGCCGGACCGCCATCTTGTATCGGTTGCCGGTGGTTGCTTCGACCAAACAGGCGCTGTCGGCATAGAGGAGGGCTTTTTCGGAATGTTCGAGGCGGTTCTCTATCTCGCTCGCCATGCCGTAGATGACCGCCATACGGGAAGGGTTGTCCGCCTGCTTGGCATACGTGATCGCTTTGAGGATGTAGCCCTCTGCTTCCTCGGGGTTTCCGGCAGCGAGAAGCGTTCCGGCGATCGTATTGAGTGAGGAGGAGATGCGGTCCGGGTCGCCGCTCTTGCTGTCGAGCTGGTAGCAACGGCGCATATAATGGAGCGCTTCGTCGTACTTGGACTGTCGCATATACGCCAATCCCAGCATCGCCAAGTTATCCGAGATCGATTTCTCATCCGCATACTCCATCAGTTCGAGCGCGCGGAGGAGGTTCTTCTCCGCCCGTACGTAGTCCTGCTCGGCATAATACCATTCGCCCGCCCAATACCAGACAAGCGCTTTCATGGTGTCGAGGGGCGTAGAAGAAGTGAAAACCACGGGTTCGTCCATGAAGTGCTCTTGGTCCATATAAGCGAAGAAATCCCTCGCGGTCTTCAGTCCGGGCTTTTGGTCAAAATTCAGCAACAGGGTGTCAATCGACTCCGCCTTCGGCGGTTGTACAGACGCCATGACAAAGACTACGCAGAAGGTCAGCGCAAGGAGTGTAAGCATTTTCTTGAAAGGATGATTCGTGATCATGATATCATTTATGATTTACGATTTGCGAGTGCAAAGGTACAACAAAAAATTCAAAATGCAAAATTAAAAGTGAAAAATTATGCAAAACCCTTTAGAAAAATGGGGAATTCCTATAAAAACAAAGAAGGATGTCTCCCGACATCCCAATCTTTTTACTTAACCTTAAATCTAATACCATGAAAAACACGGTGCAAAAGTACTGCTTTTTAGCGAACTGACCAAATATTTTGCAAAAAAAGTGTTATAAAACATAAAATTGCAAAGTTAAGTTGGCAAATATTAAGAATTTGAGGAATAAAATTAATTGTGATCCGTAAAAAATCGGGAGAACTGGATCTTATTCATCGAGTAGGTCGGGGCGTCGGGAGCGGGTGTGTTCGAGGGCTTGGTCGTACTGCCACTCTTCGATCTTCGCCTGGTTGCCGGAGAGAAGGATGTCCGGCACTTTCCATCCTTTGTATTCCGCAGGGCGGGTATAGACGCCTGCTTCGAGGAGCCCGTCCTGGAACGAGTCGTTGAGCGCGGACTCGACGTCTCCGAGTGCCCCCGGGAGGAGACGCACGATAGCATCGGTCATCATCGCCGCCGGCATCTCACCTCCTGTGAGGACGAAATCGCCGATGCTATACTCGCGCGTGATCAGATGATCGCGCACGCGTTGATCCACACCTTTATAATGCCCGCAGAGGATGATGATATTTTCCTTGAGGGAAAGGCTGTTGGCGGCTTTCTGGTCGAATCGTTCGCCATCAGGGGCGGTGAAGATGATCTCGTCGTAGTGGCGCTCGGCGGTGAGGGCAGAGATGCAACGGTCGATGGGTTCGATCTGGAGGACCATTCCGGCGCTGAAGCCAAAGGCATAGTCGTCCACCTTGCGGTGTTTGTCCAGCGTCCAGTCGCGGAGGTTATGGACATAGATCTCACAAAGCCCTTTGGACTTTGCGCGGGCGATGATGGAGTGGTTCAGCGGCGACTCCAAGAGTTCGGGGCAAGCTGTAATGATGTCGATACGCATAATAAATTGTTTGATGTTGTTTGTTGCTTCGCGTTTAATATTGTTTGAACGATTTCAAACCTTCAAACTATTTCAAACCATTTAACGTGACGTAGTCACACTATGGGACGGGGTCGTAGCCGGAGCCACCCCATGGATGGCAGCGGAGGATGCGTTTGATGCCAAGCCAAGTGCCTTTGAAAATACCATATTTGAGCACCGCCTCCACCATGTATTGGCTGCACGTCGGCGTATAACGGCACGACGGGGGCGTCAAAGGCGAAATGAACACCCGGTAGAAATAGACAGGGAGGAGGAAGACTTTGCGGAGGAAAGTTTTCCATCCGGAAGCCCCCTCCGGCTCCCCCTTAGAGGGGGAGAGATTATTTTCAGAGTGCTCGCTATTCATTTGTTTTAATCCGTTTCAGGGCTTTGATGACGGCTTTCTCTATGACCGCATAGGATCTTACCTCTTTGTCCATATAGTTGAAGGCGATGAGGTAAGAAACCCCACCCGACCTCCACTCAGGGGAGGGGGAAGTAAGGATACCTTGGTTGAGGCGGTATGCTTCGCGCATAAGACGACGGAGACGGTTTCTGTCCACGGCGTGCTTGAAAAGCGATTTGGGAGCCCAGATGAGGATTTGGGAGGGAGAGAAATCGGGCATTTTCTGCCATGTCACACGCAGGGGCCAGGACGTGAAGCGGTTGCCACTCTTATAGAGAGCCGCAATCCGTTCCTTGCCGCAGAGTTTACTATGTTTGGGAAAAGAGTTAGCCATTCTTCTCCAGATAGTCGGCGATTGCCATAGGGAGGGAGGCAAAGGTCTTGCCGGGTCCCGCCTCTATGTCCACACGGAAACCGGCGTCATCCAACGCACGGATCGTTCCTTCTCCGAAAGCCGCGATCAGGGTCTTGCCTTGTTTCCAAGTGGGGAAATTCTCGCATAGCGATGTGACTCCCGCCGGCGTGAAGAGACCGATCAGGTCATAGTCGAATGGTTTGCCTTCGGGCCACGGGGTCGTCACGGTGCGATACATGATCGCCGGAGTGACCTCAATGCCATTCTCGGCAAACATATTGATCTGGTCGTCATTATGGATATCAGACAAGACCATCAGATATTTCTCATTCGGACGCCGGTGCATCGCAGGCAAGAGATCCTCGAACTTATTTCCCGTCTCGGGGAAGAAGACTTTGCGCTTGCGATAATTGATAAACTTCTGCAGATAGAGTCCCACTTGCTCGGAGTTGCAATAATAATGCATGGTGTCGGGCACCGAGAGGCGCATCTCCTCGCAGAGACGGAAATAATGCTCCGCGCCGAGCCTGGAATTCAAGATGACCGCCGAGAAATCCAGCGGGTTGATTCGCTGTTTGCGGAACTCACTAGCAGACAAACCCTCCACATGGATGAACTGGTAGAAGTCGCACTCCACCCCGAATTGAGCCTCCAAACGGCTATAGGGATTATGCTCCGTAGAGGGGTGTGGTTGAGAAAAAATAAGTTTCTTTATCATATTATCGATATCATTTTAGCGGATAGGATGGCTATTCCTGCCATAGGCAGCAATTCCATCGTAGTCATATAAAGGAGCAGATAAATTATCGCCATCGGTGTATGCACGAATTGGCGAACGCCCCGATAGAACCAAAGGCTCACGAAGACCGCAGCGACGACAGCCATCATCCATCGCGTCGCCGGCAGCGAGTCGATTTTCATAAAAACAAGCAGCAGCGCATAGATCGCCACGCAGGTCAGCGTCATGAGATTCGAATAGTGCTCATATACCTCGCCGTACGTCTTGGTGATGCGGAAAGTGTAGTCCACCAACAGATCGCACGCCATCTTGACCAGCGCCACGCCTAGGAGCACTCCGCAGACCGCCAGATAGGCGACAAAAGAGAAGCCCGACTCCGCCGGAAAACAGAGGCAGAGCGCCATCGCCAGCGTGCCGAGGCGGAAGACGGAGATGAAGAGTTGCGCCACCGTCCGGGTCGGCGCCTCTTTGTATGCCCGCTCGGGATGGACGGAGATGGAGGTCGTAGCCTGGCTGATGACACCCGGTTGCAACCACTCGCTCAGCACCGCCAAGATCAGCAGCACCAACATCGTCCAGCCGCACCAAGGGGCTGTCAGAGGAGAGATAATATGGTCATAAGCCGTCAGCATTCAGTGTTCAGCATTCAGCATTCAGTATTCAGTTTTCAGTGGCAGTGGTCCAGAGGAAGAGTTTGTCGCCGCGGCGGAGGAGTCGGTCGGTCTTGAGGGAGAAGAAAGCACCTTTCTCCACTCGCGAGGTGGGATTTCCGTCCGCGTCGCGCATTCCCTCTGCCTTGCACTCATAGACACCGGTGGTCTCACCTGTGATGAGCAGGTCCGAGCCTTCTTCGATCGCTTCGACCGCTTCCACCACAAACTCCGCCACACTCAGGTTCTTGAAAAAATTGGTGCATTTGGCGGCATAGACTTTCTTCCGCGTCGCTTTGTTGCCGTACGAGTGGGTCCATTCGCCCAGGCGTTGCCCCAGATAATAGCCATCCCAGAACCCGCGGTTGAAGACACGGCTGAGCCGTTCGTTCCAGTCTGCGATCTTGGGTTCGATGACCTCATCATCGGCATACTCGCCTCGCTGCCAAGCCTCCACCGCTTCGCGGTAACAAGCCACGACCGTAGCGACATACTCCGCTCCGCGGGCACGTCCTTCGATCTTGAGCACCCGGACTCCGGCGTCCAGCATCTTATTGAGGAAATGGATGGTCTTGAGGTCCTTGGGCGACATGATATACTGGTTTTCTATGTCCAGTTCGAGGTCGGAGGACTTGTCCTTGACCGTATAGCCGCGGCGGCAGACCTGCACGCACGCTCCGCGGTTCGCCGAGAGCCCGTAGTTATTGAGCGAGAGGTAACACTTACCGCTCACCGCCATGCACAACGCGCCGTGGCAGAACATCTCAATGCGGATGGGTTGCCCGCTTCTGCCGCATATATGCTGCTCCTCGATGTCGCGATAGATAGACGCCACCTGGTCCATGTTCAGTTCCCGCGCCAGCACCACGACGTCGGCAAACTGGGCATAGAACCGCAGCGCCTCGGTGTTCGCTATGTTGAGCTGGGTAGAGAGATGCACCTCCTGACCGATCGAGTTGGCATATTGCATCACCGCGATGTCGGACGCAATGATCGCATCCACCCCCACGGCGTGGGCTTTGGAAACGATCTCGCGCATCAGAGCCAGATCCTCAGGGTACATGACGGTGTTGACCGTCAGGTAAGTCTTCACGCCCGCTTCGCGGCAGATGGAGACGATCTTCGCCATGTCGTCCGTCGTGAAATTGACCGAACTGCGGGCACGCATGTTAAGGTGCTCGATGCCGAAATAGACCGAGGTAGCTCCGGCTTGTATCGCCGCAGCCAGACTCTCCCAGCAGCCCACGGGAGCCATGATCTCTATGGGTGATTGGTAATTGGTCATTGGTGATTGATGATATATTCAGCGATCTGGACGGCATTGAGAGCAGCACCTTTGCGAATCTGGTCGCTCACGCACCAGAAGCTGAGCCCGTTCTCGTCGGTCAGGTCCTTGCGGATACGTCCGACGAAGACCTCATCTTTGCCGCTCAGGAAAAGCGGCATCGGGTAGATTTTCTGCTCCGGCTCGTCCATGAGCACACATCCGGGCGCCTGCGCGAAGGCATTGCGCGCTTCCTCTACGGAGATCGGACGCTCGGTCTCGATCCAGACACTCTCGCTATGTGCACGCAGCGAAGGCACACGCACGCAGGTCGCACTGACTTTGACGTCCGAGTGCATGATCTTGCGCGTCTCGTTGTACATCTTCATCTCCTCCTTGGTGTAGCCGTTTTCGGTGAATAGGTCGATATGCGGAATGACATTAAACGCCAGCTGGTAGGCAAATTTCTCCACGGTGGGTTCTTCGCCGTTCAGAATCTGGCGGTATTGGTTCTCCAGCTCCTTCATCGCCTGCGCCCCAGCGCCCGAAGCCGCCTGATAAGTGGACACATGCACACGGCGGATATGGCTCAACCGCTCGATAGCCTGCAGAGCCACTACCATCTGGATCGTTGTACAATTCGGATTAGCGATTATATTCCGCGGACGGACCAGCGCGTCGGCTGCATTGACCTCCGGCACTACCAGAGGCACATCTTCATCCATACGGAAAGCGGAAGAATTATCAATCATCACCGCGCCGAAGCGGGTGATGTCCTCCGCGTACATACGCGACACGCTCGCGCCCGCGGAAGTAAATGCGATATCGACGCCCCGGAAGGCGTCGCCATGTTGCAGCAGTTGTACCTCGTACTCCTTGCCGCAAAATTCATACTTTGTACCGGCACTTCTCTCTGACCCGAATAAACGGAGTTCGGAGATAGGGAATTGCCGCTGTGCGAGCACAGCCAGCAATTCCTGTCCGACGGCGCCCGAAGCGCCTACGATTGCAATTACCATACTTATGCCAATGCAATGATCGTGTCTGCCTCAGCCTCGGTGAAAGAGATTTTACCCTCGCGAGCGAGCCAGCCCAGCGCCAGATAGAGGTCCTCGTTCTTCAGCTTGGTAGCTTTTTTGAGCGCTTTCAGACCTTGTGCACCATTCTGCAATGCATTCCAAATCAGACCTGCATTTTCTCCAATTTTAGTAATCATAATACCTTAAATTTAAATTAGACTAATCGATGCTTAAAGGGGCATCCTTCCCTGTCATTCTTCCCATTTCCGGAATACCAGACAAGCGTTGTGACCTCCGAAGCCGAAGGTGTTACTCAACGCATAGCGGATATCACGTTTCTGGGCTTTATCGAACGTAAAATTAATACGGTAGTCTATATTCTCGTCCTCGTCCTCGGGGTCATGGTTGATGGTCGGCGGGATGATGCCGTCTTTGAGCGCCATGATACATGCCAGCGCTTCTACGGCTCCCGTCGCACCGATCAGGTGTCCGGTCATGGACTTGGTGGAGTCGAGGTTCATCTCATAGACATGCTCTCCGAAGACACGCTGGATAGCCTGAATCTCCGCCACGTCTCCCAGCGGCGTAGAGGTACCGTGCGTGTTGATGAAATCCACCTGCTCCGGCTGAATGCCTGCATCCTTGAGTGCCAGCCTCATCACCCGTTCCGCTCCTTTTCCCTCGGGATCCGGCGCAGTCATGTGGTACGCGTCGGACGTCATTCCCTCACCTATGATCTCGGCGTAGATCTTCGCTCCGCGCGCCTTGGCGTGCTCGTAGTCCTCCAAGATCAGGCAAGCTGCTCCCTCGCCCAGCACGAAGCCGTCTCGCGATTTGGAGAAAGGCCGGCTGGCTGTCTCGGGTGAGTCATTGCGCGTCGAGAGCGCATGCAGCGAGTTGAATCCTCCGATGCCGGTGTAGGTCACATCCGCATCCGCTCCGCCGGAGAGCAGCACGTCGGCATGCCCCAGACGAATCTGGTCGAATGCCGAACCCACTGCGTGGGAGGAAGAAGAACAAGCGGTGGAGACGGAGAAGGAAGGTCCGCCCAGACCAAAACGGATCGATATCTGACCCGCGGCGATGGACGGGATTGCCTTCGGGATCATGAACGGATTAAAACGCGGTACGCCATCCCCTTTGGCGAAATCAATGATTTCTTCCTCGGTAGATTGCAAACCGCCCATACCACTGCCCCATATCACTCCGACACGGCTACGGTCCTCTTTCTCCAGATCCAGTCCGCTGTCGATGAGCGCCTCATTAGCCACCCATACGGAGAACTGGGAATAGCGATCCATCTTGCGGGCTTCCTTGCGGTCCATCAACGGAGAGGGATCAAAGCCCTTCACCTCACCGGCAAAATGGGTTTTGAACTTCGTGGCATCAAAGGCAGTGATCGGAGCTATTCCATTCACTCCGTTTACCAATGCCGCCCATGTCTCCGGCGCCGAATTTCCCACCGGTGTGAGCGCCCCAAGGCCCGTCACTACGACTCGTCTCAACTGCATAAAAATATAAACCTGCTAATAAAAAGTATACGAGTTTACAGTACTCCCGTAAACTCGCAGACTGATGTGTAAAGAGAATTACTTTGCTAATTTGCCCTCCACATAAGCGATTGCGTCGCCTACGGTGCTGATCTTCTGGGTATCCTCATCCGGAATCTCAATTCCGAACTCTTTCTCGAACTCCATGATCATTTCCACGGTGTCCAGGGAATCTGCACCCAAATCAGTTTGAAAATTAGCCTCTTTGGTAACCTGAGACTCTTCTACACCAAGTTTATCAGCAATGATTGCTTTTACTTTTGCTTCAACTTCTGCCATAATACTAATTCTTTTAGTTAATATATGTTTTTCTTAATTTTCGTACACTTTTATTTTTGCATTTTTCGCAAAGTCGGCGCAAAATTACTGCTTTTTTTTGGAATACACAAATTTTTTTGCGTTATTTTTCTTTTTTGTCACCTAAATCTATCACAATCTTGCCTAAATAGACCCCACTCTTGCCCATTTGGCACAGCGGAATGCTATCTCCGTCCAAATTCGCTACGCGAAGATTATCATAGAATTTATGCGTGTGACCGCCAATAACCACATCTATTCCTTTCGTCCGGGTGACCATCACCGAATCGCAAACATCGGATTTCGATTTGCCCATTGTGCCCATGTGGCTGAGACATACCACGACGTCGCATCCTTGTGCACGCAAGGTGTCCGCCATCGCTTGGGCTACGGGATAAGGCTCCAGATATTGAGCCGGCAGGAAATTCCGGTCCGAGATCATGCCTTTCGGCTGGCAACCCAGACCGAAAATACCCACTTTGACATTTCCTTTTTCTACAATCGTAAAAGGTTTCACCAGCCCTTCCACCGGCGTACCGGTAAAATCATAGTTGGCGCACACGATCGGGAACTGCGCCAGTTTGAGCATCATAGCAAGGGAATCCAGCCCATTGTCAAACTCATGATTTCCGAGAGTAGCCGCGTCATAGCCGATATAGTTCATGGCGTCTATCTCTACGCGACCGCGATAGAGATTGAAA
Source organism: uncultured Bacteroidales bacterium (assembly GCA_902765485.1). Lineage (GTDB taxonomy): Bacteria > Bacteroidota > Bacteroidia > Bacteroidales > Paludibacteraceae > Colicola. The sequence continues at coordinate 24,264 of CACWZZ010000010.1, read as the reverse complement.
TACGGCGTTCCTTGGCTGAAATCGCCGGCATCGACCAGCAGCGAGTTCGGATCTTTCTCCCGCTCTTGCCGGATCAAACCCATACGACGGGCATAGCCGCCTTGGTTATTGTCCTTAGGCTCCACCTGCGAATGGGTGTCATTCGTATGCAGGATCGTCAGATGCGCCTTCTGCGGAGTACACGCCGTGAGGCAAAGAATAATGAGTAAAAAATAATGAATATTTTTCATATCCTAAAATCGTTTGTTGATTTCTTCATCGGTAAGCAATGACACGATGACTTTGCCGTCCGCTGTCCGGCGGTATTGGGGCAGACCTACCAGTTTAGACACTATATCGCGCATCTCCTCTTCCGTTAGGGGTTTGCCGTAAGGGATCGCGCTCTGCTCCGCCAGACTCAGGGCGATCTGCTCGCGCCACTCGCGTTGCGTGTCCGCGCCGCGCTCGCGCACCTGCTCTAATATATGTTGTAGTACCGGCAAAGGAGATTGGTTGACCAGTTGGGAAGGCACACCTTGCACCGAATAGCTATCCGGGCTCAGTTGCTCCAAGTCAAACCCTATTGCCCGCAGGTCCGGAGCGATCTGGGTCAGCAACACCATATCATCCGGCGAGAGAGAGAGCACCTCCGGGAAGAGGAGCTGCTGCATCGCGCCCTGCGAATGAACCAGCTGGTCCACATAACGGGCATATAGCACCGCTGCGTGCGCCCGATGCTGGTTGATCAACATCAGTCCGTTTGCACTCGGCACCAAGATATACTTATTGCCGTACTGCCATAGCGGACAACTCTCCACGTCCTCCGGGCGGAGCAGTTCTTTCTCCGACAAATCCGGCATGACGGCATCGCGGTATTCAGGTGTTCCGGTATTGCGGGAAGTAGGAAGTCCCTCATAGAGACTCTCCCAGTTCCGCGGCGCGCGCTCGGGATAGATCGCTCCACGCGTGTGGAAAGGGTTATAGGTCGGATCGACCGTCACTCGCGGTGCAGTTACCTCACCCGTCGGCGGTTGCGGTATATCGATGCTGCCGTTGGTGTCAAAATCGATCTGCGGAGCCAAAGTAAACTTGCCCAACGCTTCGCGTACAGACGCCATCAGGATCTGGAAGATCGCTTGCTCGTCGGCAAACTTGATCTCCGTCTTGGTCGGATGGATATTGACATCTATCGCCTCCGGCGCGATCTCAAAATAGAGGAAGAAAGAGGGCTGGTAGTCACTCGCCAGCATGCCCGAATAGGCTGTCTGCACCGCTTTCAGAAAATACGGATGGCGCATATACCTGCCGTTGACGAAGAAATACTGCTCCGCCTTGCGCGTAGCGCTCTCCGGCTTCACAACGAAACCATGGATAGAGACCATCTCCGTCTCCGTACTGACATCTACGAAAGCCGAGGTATAGACATTGCGCTTGGGGTTGCCGAACACCGCCTCGATACGCTGTTTCTCTGTGCCTGCAGGTAGTTCAAGCAGGATCTCGTCGTTATGCACAAAGGTGAAAGCCACCTTGGGATAGACCAGCACGATATGGTAGAACTCCGTCAGGAGGTTTCGCAACTCCGTCTGGTCGGTCTTGAGGAACTTACGCCGCACGGGCACATTAAAGAACAGGTTACTGACCTTGATGTTCGTTCCTACGGGGCAGGCACACACTTCCTGGCGCACCACGTCCGAACCGTGTATCTCGATCAGCGTTCCGGTTTCGTCTTCGGCGCGGCGGGTGGTCATCTCCACTTGTGCCACCGCGCAGATAGAAGCCAAGGCTTCGCCGCGGAAACCCATCGTGCGGAGCGAGAACAGGTCCTGCGCTTCGCGTATCTTACTCGTCGCATGACGCTCGAACGCCAAACGGGCGTCCATCTCACTCATGCCGATACCATTATCAATCACCTGCAGCAGCGTCCGTCCGGCGTCACGAACGATCACCTGGACACGGGTTGCCCCCGCGTCCAGACTGTTCTCCACCAGCTCTTTCAGACACGACGCAGGGCGTTGGATCACCTCCCCTGCCGCAATCTGGTTCGCTACGCTGTCCGGTAACAGATGAATGATATCCATAATCAGAGTATCACGTAAAAGCCGAAGATGAGCAGACCCAACAGCACCAGCCAGAACAACAGTTTGGATTCTTTTTTCTTGCGCAGTTCGGTCATGTTCTTCTCATGCTCCTCACGGAACGCCCCGTGATGAAGACGCGCAAGTCTTCTGTCCTTGCGCGCCTCCTTATCCTTGTCATAGTAAATGGGGCGATAGTCCCACTCACGGGGTTTATTTGTTTTCGGAAATAATACCGACATTATTTAACGATTGCCTGGAAATCAGCTTCCTCTGCAAACTTAGCGAACTCGATATCCTGAGCTGCGCGGGTTTTCAGTTTCGCATCCTGTGCGACTGCCGATTTCAGGTTGGTATAAACAGCGTCCTTATCGTTGGTACGAGCGCCCACAACGGCTTTCAGATAAGCGGTAGTAGCGTTCGGCTCTTTCACGTTAGCCAGAGTCTTGGCAGCACCTGCGTAGTCCTCGCTCAGGATCTGCTGAACAGCAGCGTTGTTGGTTGCGTTCTCGCCGTAAGCTTTCTTTGCTGCGTTGTAGTCACCCTTCTGCGTATAGAGGGTTCCCATAGCTGCGCTCAAGTTAGCTTTGGTGCCGGCTGCTTTGCCCAGATACTCTTCTGCTTTGTTCAGATCGCCGTCGGCCATAGCTGCGATACCTGCGTTGTAGTTCACGTCCGGATCATTCGGTTGGATCTCCAATGCTTTTGCGTAGCAGCGACGAGCCTCAGCTACCTCACCATCGTTGAAGTAGATCTGACCCATGCTGTTCCATGCGCGGTAGTCATTGTATTGGTCAGCAGCTTGTTTGTACAGTCTCAGTTTCTCTGCTTTGTCATTGGTCAGCGTAGCGGCATAGAGGAGCTCCTCAACGCTCAGCTGCGAAGGATCATTCTTTGCGATCTCGCGGATCTCGTCATCGCTCTTACCGATCAGGTCGGTCGTCAGGATCAGACGGCTGCGACGGAGAGCCGGCAGAATCTCCTCGGCGATCGTTCCATAGACTGAACTGAGGTTCTTGATCTGTGCCTCGCGCTCCTCAGGATCGCTATACATCGACAGCACGCGCAGAACGAGGTCTTTGTCTTGCATATTGCTGTTCTCCATTGCTTTCTGGAAGCCTTCCCAATCCTCTGCAGTAATATTCGACTCAACAGCCGTGTTCACTTTGTTTTTCTTCAGGTCTTTCTTCAGGAAGTTAGCCGCAGCTTTCTGACGGTTCTTTGCCAGGTTCTCGTTCAGTGCCTGTGCGCCATCAGGAGAAGCATATCCGGAAACCTCGATCTTGCTGATCTCTTTGCGCTCTGCGTCCTTTGCGTCCTTGATTGCAGCCTGCAGGTTCTTCACTCCCTCGCTCTTGGTCTCTGCCGAACGGAGTTCCGAAGATTGGATGAGGAACTTGATGTCTGCCTCGGTCAGCTCTTGGATCACGCGTTGGAACTTATCCGGCGTGCTGGCGGTCTTGTTGTCCTTTGCCTCTGCAAGCTCGGAAGTTGCGATCACACCGTCTGCGATCTTCACGTCAGGAATCTCAATCACTTTCTTTCCAACTTTTGCCTCGAAGCGCAGATAGAGCTCCGATTTGCGCATAGCGGGAACATAATCGAAAGAGCAGCTCTGTTTGTAAGTACCGCCGTTCTTGTAATTAACGGTCTTACCGTTCTCTTTTGCCTTCTCGCCAACATAAGTAACGGTCTCGCCAAGTACCTCTTGTCCGTCAAATTTCAGGACCGGAGTCACTTTCAATACACCTTTGCGGGCAAATTTCTTCTCAGGGAAAGTACCGGTGATGTCTGCATTTACCTTACCTCCCACTTTCTCCAGCGGGCTCGGGTTTACAGTGATCTCTTCGGGTTTCGGCAACGTCTTGTTGCAAGATGCCAACACTACTGCAGCAGCAATGAGGCTAAGAAATAAACTTTTTTTCATATGCGTATAAATTTGTTAATTTATGGTGATTTTCAAATTCCGCTGCAAATTTACTATAAATATTTCGAATACGCAAGATTTTTAGTAAAAAAAAATAATTATATCGCAAAAAATTTGCATATATCGCGAATTTATTGTATCTTTGCACCCCGAAATGAATCATAAATGACATTATGTTTATCATCGGCATTGCGGGCGGCACCGGCTCGGGTAAAACAACGGTAGTCAAAAAGCTCATTGAGCGTCTTCCTAAAAACGAAGTAGTTGTTATTCCTCAGGACTCCTACTACAAGGACAGTAGCAATGTGCCTGTTGAGGAGCGTCAGAACATCAATTTTGACCATCCCGATGCGTTCGACTGGCCGTTGCTCGCCAAACATATCAAGATGCTCAAAGAGGGTCAGGCGATCGAGCAGCCTATTTATTCCTATATTACGTGCACGCGCCAGAAGGAGACCATTCACATCGAACCCAAAGAAGTGATCATTGTCGAGGGTATTATGGCGTTGCGGGAGTTCAAGATGCGTGAACAGATGGATCTTAAGATCTTCGTGGACGCCGATGCGGATGACCGACTGATTCGCGTCATGAAACGCGACGTAGTGGAGCGCGGACGGACGGCAGAAGCGGTCATCGAGCGATACCAGCGCGTCCTCAAACCCATGCACGAGCAGTTCATCGAGCCTTGCAAGCGTTTCGCAGATGTCATCGTCCCGCAAGGAGGACACAACAACGCTGCCATCAACATGCTTGCCAAGTTCGTCAAGCAGCAATTAGCGGACAAATAAAAGTTTACTATTTTTAAGATTGAAGGCTTTTCGCGATCGTATCGGGGTTTTGTCGTGGTTGTTTCGTGGTTGATTGCTATACAAAACCCTTATTTTCGCCGCTAAAAGTTTACTATTTTTAAGATTTTGTTTTTTCAACTCTTTTGGACATACCTCAAGATCGGCACCTTCACCTTGGGTGGAGGGTATGCCATGTTGCCCCTCATCCAAAGGGAGGTAGTGGACCGCAAAGGATGGATTGACGAAGAGGAGTTCCTAAATATGATTGCGCTTGCGCAAGCTGCACCGGGACTTATTGCTGTCAATTCCGCTATCTTCATCGGCTGGAGAATTGGTGGATGGAAAGGGGTCTGCGGAGCTGTTTTAGGCGCCGTGCTGCCTTCGTTCCTTATCATTCTTGCAATCGCGATGGTCTTTCAGGAATGGAAAGAACTGCCGGCGGTGGAAGCAGCTTTCAAAGGCATCCGCCCTGCTGTGGTAGCTCTCATCGCCGCACCGCTCTTCAAAATGGCAAAGGCAGCCAAGATTAACTGGCTTACCGCGCTTATACCCGTTGCCGTAGCCCTTCTCATTTGGCTTGGACATGTCAATCCCGTCTGGGTTATTCTTGCAACCGTCTTCTGCACGCTTGTTGCGGTTGATATAGCAGAAAGGAGGCGCAAATGATCTATTTGCAGCTCTTTCTCTCGTTCTTCAAGATTGGTCTCTTCGGTTTCGGAGGAGGCTTGGCTATCTTGTCGCTGATCCAGATGGAGGTGGAGCGCTACGGATGGATGAGCCAGCAGGAGTTTGTGGACATCGTAGCAGTGAGTCAGGTCACACCCGGTCCGATCGGTATCAACTGCGCCACGTACGTGGGTTATACCACTGCGGGCTTCTGGGGAAGTGTGCTTGCTACCTCGGCGATCATTCTGCCGAGTCTCATTATTATGCTGTCGATATGCAAAGCCTATTTCTGGCTGAATAAGAAATTTCACGACAATCCGTATTTCACCCAAACGCTGCGAATGTTGCGTTTTACAGTCCTCGGACTCATTGCGTCAGCAGCCTTGTTGCTCATCAAACCCACTAATTTCATTGACTCCGTTTCGTGGATCATTTTCGCACTCGTCGCTTTCTTCACCGTCCTGCCGGAGGTAGCCAAACCACTTGTTAATAAAACAACCCCTCCTTTTAGGGAGGGGCTTGGGGTAGGCTTTTCTTTCCTTTCCCACCCTATTTTGCTAATCGTTCTCGCCGGCATAGCAGGCTATTTCATCTACCGTTAAGCCCGCTCTAACTTAGCGTGGGTCAGCAGAAGTGTTTTCGTGCCTTGGGTATCGAAGTTGATCTCTATCTTGTCGTTCTCCGTCACTTCATCGCGATAGACGCGCACGACCGTTCCTTCGCCGAACACACGGTGCGCCACGCGGTCACCCGCTTTCCATAGACCGCCGTCGGCTGTTAGACCGCTCACGCTGACAGACCGTTTCACTGACGGACCGCTTTCGCTGACAGACTGATTCACTGGCGGATTATAGGTCTGTACTCTGTCAGGCATAGCCGGTCTATATTCTGTCAGGCCGGAGGCCGGTCTTTCTACATCGAAATACTTTCGCTCTATATCGTTCAAAAACCTGCTTGGCGATGCAAACGTGAACGAGCCGTTTCTAAATCGCTGGCGGGCATAGGACAGGAAGCATTGCTCCATGGCACGCGTGATCGCCACATACAGCAGCCGCCGCTCTTCTTCGATCTCAGAGGGCTTGACGGCGAACTGTGAAGGAAAGAGGTTCTCTTCCATCCCGGCAATGAACACCACAGGAAACTCCAGTCCTTTCGCCGCATGGACGGTCATTAGCGTCACCCGTTCCGTCGTGTCGGCTAAGTTCTCATCTTGGTCGGTCAGCAGACTTACTTCGCTCAGGAAATCGGTGATCGGCGTATAGTCGATCCCTTCGTTCTGACGTTGCTCCACAAACTCATGAATGGCGTTCAGCAACTCCTGCACGTTCTGCGCGCGGTCGATCCCTTCGGTGGAGCGGTCCAATGCCAGCGCGGTCATCACGCCCGATGTGCGAAGTACCATCTCCGCAAAACGGAAGGCATCCATCTCTTCGCTCTGATCGCTGAACTGATCTATCATCAGCGCAAAAGCCTGCAACTTCTTTTTGGTAGCTGCACTCACGTCCAGCCCTGTGTCATCCGGCTCACGCATCACATCCAGATAGCACCGGTGGTGCTCGATAGCGTTGGTGGACACTTTCTTCATCGTGGTCTCGCCGATCCCTCTGCCCGGAAATCCGACGATACGCAGCAGAGCCTCATTGTCCCTTTTGTTAACCGAGAGACGCAAGTACCCCAGGGCGTCTTTGATCTCCTTGCGCTGGTAGAAAGAAGTGCCGCCGTAGATGCGGTAAGGGATATTGAGTTTGCGCAACTCACCTTCTATCACGCGGCTTTGGGCGTTCGTGCGATAGAGAACGGCGAAAGCGTTATACCCTTTGTGCCGCATTCGCTGGATGCGTGTCGCGATACCTAAAGCCTCCGTGCGGTCGTCCATATAGGCTTGCAGGTGCAGCGGATCACCTGTCTCTTTCTCCGAATAAACGGTCTTTTCGATCTGGTGTGAATTCTTATGAATCAATGAGTTAGCCGCATTGACGATCGTCTGGGTTGAGCGGTAGTTACGCTCCAGTTTGAACAAGCGGGCATTGGGATAGACTCGCTGGAAATTGAGGATGTTACGGATGTCTGCGCCGCGGAAAGAATAGATGCTCTGCGCATCGTCGCCCACGACGCAGATGTTATTCTGCGGCTCCGCCAGTTTCTTCACCAGCAGAAATTGGATATAGTTGGTGTCCTGGTACTCATCGACCAGAATATATTTAAACTGTTCCTGATAGCGTCTGCACACCTCTTCGCTGGCGTCCATCAGGCGGATCATATTGATCAGTAGGTCGTCGAAATCCATGGCGTTGGCTGCTATCAGGCGCGCCTGGTAGAGCTCATAGATAATAGCGAACTCATACATCCTCTGCTCGCGGTCCTCACGCAGCAGCTGTTGGTTTGAACCGTATTCGCGGGGCGAGATACCGCTGTTCTTCGCCATCGAGATACGGCTTTGCACCGCGCCGGGTTTGTATATCTTATCGTCCAGACCGCGTTCCTTGCAGATCGCTTTGATGAGCGATTTGCTGTCGGCGGTGTCGTAGATGGTGAAATCGCGCGTGTACCCTAATACCTCCGCGTGCGGGCGTAGCAGGCGCGTACACACGCTGTGAAACGTCCCCATTACCAGATATCGGAAATCTGAAGGCTGAGAGCTGAAGGCTGACAGCTTCATAATCCTCTCCTTCATCTCCCGCGCCGCTTTGTTGGTGAACGTCAACGCCATAATACGGCTCGCAGGAACACCCTGCTGCAAGAGGTACGCAATGCGGTAGGTCAGTACCCGCGTCTTGCCCGATCCCGCTCCGGCTACGATGAGCGACGCACCTTCGGTATATGTCACCGCCTCACGTTGAGACGGATTTAATTGATCCAAAAAATCCATAAGCGGCTACAAAAGTACTGCTTTTTTCTGACATACACAAAAAAAATCGCCGTTTCGGGCGATTTTTTGTGTTGTGCGGCTCTGCCGCTATAAACCTTTTGAACAGCCTTTAGACCATTACACTTTTAATTCCTCAGGGAGGACAGGCATAGCGCCGTTCTGGGTGCAGACGAAGGCAGAGACGTCAACGGCTTTCTTATGCGCCTCGGGGATCGGTTTGCCCAGCAGGAGCTGTGCTACGAAGGTAGCAGTGAAGCTGTCTCCGGCTCCTACGGTGTCCGCCACTTTCACTTTCGGAGTAGTAATATAACTCTCTTCCTCCATCGTGAAGACGTACGAACCGATCGCACCACAAGTGAGGATCAACATGTCGAGGTCATACCGGCTGATGAGTTCACGGCAGATACGGCGCGTTTTCTCGGCATCCTCGGCGATCAGGTGTTCGGGAATAGTAGGTTCGCCGAGCAACATGGTAGCTACTACATCCAGTTCCTCATCGTTGATCTTCAGTATGTTTGCGCGCTGGAGCGACTCAGCAATCACTTCAGCGGTGTACCACGACTGACGCAGGTTGATGTCGAACACGCGCAGCGCGTCTGCAGGCGTTGCGTCGAGGAAAGCGTGAATAGTCTTGCGGCTCGTCTCCGAGCGTTGAGCCAGCGAACCGAAGCAGACGGCTTGCGCCTGACGGGCTACAGAGAGCATTTCGTCGGTCAGAGGGATGTTATCCCAAGCCACACCGAGACAGATCTCATACTGCGGCACGCCCTTCTCGTCCAGCGTTACCTTGACCGTTCCGGTCGGCTGCTCCACCCGCGGCAGAATATGTTTCAAATGAACGGCATTGAATTTCTCGACGATCTCGTCGCCCAGTTCATCGTTTCCGATAGCAGATATAACGCATCCGTTGAGTCCGAATTGCGACACATGGTATGCGAAGTTAGCAGGAGCGCCTCCGAGTTTGCGTCCCTCCGGGAGGCAGTCAAACAGCGCCTCACCTATTCCAATTACGTGTTTCATAGTAGTATTATTGTTTGATTTTTACAGTAAAGAACGTCAGGTATGCCGCACCGAGCGCCATAACGAGGACGGCACCGAGCGAGCCCATAAGATCCGACATCACACCCATGCAGAGCGGGAAGATCGTTCCGCCGAACAGACCCATGATCATAAGACCCGAAATCTCGTTCTTGTGGTCGGGGTCGTGATTCAGCGCCTGCGCAAAGCAGATCGAGAAGATATTGCTGTTGCCGAACCCTACCAGCGCGATACCGGTATAGAGCACCCATTGCGCGTCGCCGACCGCCAACAGGATCATAGCCGCAATGATCATGCAGACGGAGATCGCAAAGAACACTTTCTCCGGGATGAGACGCAGGATCGCCGAGCCGGAGAGACAGCCGATCGTACGGAAGATGAAATAGAGCGAGGTCGCAAATCCCGCGGCTGCGAGGTCCATTCCCAGACGCTCCATCAGGATCTTCGGCGCGGTCGTGTTGGTACCCACATCAATACCCACATGGCACATGATACCAAGGAAGCAAAGAAGGATAAACGGTTTACCCAGCAGTTTGAAGCACTCCGCAAAGGACGAGCCTTTTGCCACCGGCTCCTCATGAATCGAGGTGAACACCAGCGCGAGGATAGCTATGATACCGATAACAGCATAGATCGGGAACAGCACTTTCCATCCCAAGCCCATCGACGGGATGGCTGCCGTTGCTCCCCACATCGCGATATACGGCGCAAGGAACGAAGCGATCGCCTTGACGAACTGACCAAAGGTCAGAGTCGAAGAGAGGTTGCCCGTGACGATATTGGACACCAGCGGGTTAAGGGACGTCTGCATCAGTGCATTGCCTATACCCAGGAGCGAGAAAGCGCATAGCATCAGCGCATAGCTCTCTCCGCAGAGCGGCAGGAGGAGCGACAGAACGGTAACAATGATCGAGAGGAGAACCGTTTTCTTCCGTCCGATTTTATTCATCAGCATGCCGGTAGGCACGGAGAAGATCAGGAACCAGAAGAAGACGAGCGAAGGCATGATGTTCGCTTGCGCATGCGTCAGACCGAGATCCTGCTGTACATAGTTGGACGCAATTCCTACGAGGTCCACAAAGCCCATCGTGAAGAAACAAAGCATCACGGAGAGCAAAGCAAATTTAGATGTTTTCATAATGGTATTTTAAATTTTCAAATCTTCAAATTTTCAAATCTTCAAATTATATATCTTCGCCTCGCCGCCCTGTACGTCCAGATGGTTGTAGGGTACGGAGGGGAAGACGAGGTTGGTCATTGCCCATGCGCCTTCGCTGTCGAACGCCTCGATCGAGCAATGGTCGATGAAAAGGATCAGATGGTAAGTGTCCCGTTTAACGAAGAGCGGCGTAGTGGTGTTGGCTGCGAAATCATGAGAGAAAGAGCAGTCGCCGGACGCGGTGCGGTCCATGGAGAAGGTCTGGCGGTGCACATCGAGGGTCATCACCACTTTCTCTCCTTTATCATTAGAGAGGGTGATGAGTGCGTCGCGTGAGCCGTCCAGCTCCAGATCAATGACACAAGCGTCTGACGGACGTTTGATCTCCTCTCCGCGAATGGCAAGCGATTCGGGGGACGGTTTGACCGCAACGCGGTACTCGCCCTCGTCGTCAATATAAAGACTCAGATCGCGGGCAACGGTGTTCTGCGAACGGAAAGCAACGGTCGGCAGCTGGTTGGCGTATTGCCAGTTGCTCATCCATCCGATCGCCACAATGCGGTCCTCCGGCGCGTATGCCCACGTCACCGTAGCATAATGGTCCTTGCCGTAGTCCAGCCACTTGGTACTTGGTACTTGGTTACTTGGTCCTTCATTAAACTCCTTTCCGTCCCAGTCTCCAACGAAATATTGGGTAGCCGATCCGCCGAACGGTCCACCCGGGTTGATATTGACGAGCAACACCCATTTGCTTTCCTTAGTCCCTTGTCCTTTGTCACTTTGTAACTTAACCAAGTCCGGGCACTCCCATACGCCGTCGTGGCAGCCGTATCCTTCGCCGAAACGGCTGAGGAAAGTCCAGTCTTTGAGGTTAGCCGAACCGTAGAAGCGGATCTCTTGCTGGCAAGCAAGCGACATGATCCAGCGGTTGGATATCTCGTCCCAGAACACTTTCGGGTCACGGAAATCAGCAATGTCGCCCTTCAGCACCGGGTTGCCCTCGTACGCGGTGAAGGTCTGTCCTCCGTCCGTGCTATACGAGATAGATTGGTTCTGACCGCACACCTCGGACTGGGTATAGATAGCGATGAGGGCATTCTCGCCGAAGCCGGCCGTGTTGTTCTTGTCTATTACTGCCGAGCCGGAGAAGATCGTTCCCAGCGAATCCGGCGCGATTGCAATAGGCTGATGCTCCCAATGAATGAGGTCTTTGGAGGTCGAATGAGCCCAATGCATAGGACCCCAAGTCGTGCCGAACGGGTTGTGCTGGTAGTAAAGGTGCCAAACACCATTCGCTTCGTCGTAGAACATACCATTGGGGTCGTTCATCCAACTCGCAAGCGGAGAATGGTGATACACAGAACGGAAGGGTTCATCGGTAGGATGGTTAGCCGGAGCTTTGGCGCATCCCGTCAAAATCGCTATGCAGATAGCGGCAATAGGAAAGAATGATTTTCTCATGATACGAAATGATTTGTTAAACGGTGTGCAAAAGTACTACTTTTCGCGCATATACGCAAATAATAATGTTGCAAAATATGTTAAAATTGTTTCACTGCAACAAAAATAACACATTTTGCAACACGATTGGATGAACCGGCAGCAGGGTCAGACCTGTGTCCGCATTCAGATCTTAGAGCTGTGCGCCGAGGGCGTTGAAGCGAACGCCGTTTTTGATAATAACGAGTTGTCCGTTCTCAATGGTCTTGACAGCCTTGCTCTCAATAACGGTGTTGTCAATAGCGGTTGAGAAGTTGCCAACGAGCACGATGTCGGTTACATTGAAGGGTTCGCCACCCTCTTTGTTGAACTGAACCATCCAGTGGTTTGCATTAGCCAGACGGGCACGGAGATCGTCGGTCAGAGCGAGTTCCATGTAACCTTCGCCTGCAGTCATAGCAGTCTGGTCAGCGATCTTACCTTCATCACCCCACGCTTCCAGTACGTTGATCACAAAGTCCGAGCGGTTAGCCTCCGAATAGATGCGGAGCGCGGTTGCTTTGCTCCAATCGGCACCGGCATAGCCGTTGTAATAGAGTTCGAGGGTGCTCCATTCGTCAGCCCAGAAGAATCCGGTCCAAACGGTGAAACCTTCTTTGAGTTCTGCTTTACCATCGAGCAATTCTACTTTGTTGCAAGTAAAGTTTGCGCCAATGATCTCCAGACCGTGTGCCTTCAGACTATCGACAGCGGCAGCCGTAAGGAACTGCTCGAACGTAGCGTCTCCGCTGATCCACGCCGCTTCACGGCTACCTGCCAGATGGTCGAAATTAGCATTCATCACTTTGAACTCGATACCGTCAGACGCACCGGTGAAGCTAACGACGATCTTCTGTCCGGGTTGAGCCTCAGCAAAAGCTTCTTTTTGAATCTGAACGCCGCCTTCACTCCATGATACATGTTTGGACTCGGTCCAGAGGTCCGTTGCATTGATGGTCATTGCTGCGAAAAGCGCAGCCAAAAGAGTAATTTTTTTCATAAGTTTTAAGAATTTGTGGATAAGGGGCAGGCACATTCCTGTCCCTTCTCCGGTTAATAATTAATATTGTTTGATTTGGATGTCTTTGACGCTCATACCACCTTCGTAGCAGTTGACAGACCAGCAGTTGCGCTGGATGCCGTAGATACGTTGGGTGTATGCCACGAGGTCGTTGATGTACATCACGAGGACGGAGTTGTCGGTATAGATATCGATCTTATAGGTGTTGTCCTCCGGCGTAGCGAAAGCGTAGCTGCCGCCGCCTTTCAGTTCCCAGACACCCTGTTCTTCCTCAAATCGGATGAAATGTTTGTTGCCATCGGGGCAGACCATGATGGAATAGTATTTCTCGTAGGTCTTGTCGCCGTCTTTGCGGTCACCGCGCACGAAAGAGATACCGAAACGGTCTGCTTTGTCGTCCGTCGTAACGGTCATAGAGAGGTGGTTGTGGTATCCGAGGGTGCTGAACATAACGGAACTGTATGCTTTCATCGTATAAACACCGTCTGCGATCGTCAGATTGCCTTCCTCTTCGCCCCACTTCTTCACCACTTTCACTTCCTTAGCGACATTGTATTTCTCGCGCATAGCGGGCACTTCGCCGAGGTAGAGCGTTCCGTCCTCACGTTGCATCAGTTTATGCACAACGAGGGTACCACCCCATTTGGGTTCAGCCTCAGCAGAGATATCCGTGTTATCCTTTCCGCGGCGCTCGGGACACCATCCCCACATATAGCGGTCGGTACCGTCGGAAGCGGTGTTTCCTGCATAGAAAGCGCGGCAATCGAGTGCACCCTCTTTGGAGTCGGGCCAAATAGGATTGGTAGCCGCCTTGAGTTCGTCAATCGTACGTCCCTTGAGGTAGTGCACGCGGCGCTCGAAAGCAGCCATGTCGCTATAGGTGAGATACCACCAGTCGCCCATTTGGAACACGTTCGGACACTCCATGAAGCGATCCCAGATCATTTTGGAGAACTTGCCTTTATGTTCCCACGTCTTGAGGTCGGCAGAGGTGAACTCGGCGAAGCAACCGTCTTTCTCCTCTACACGTGCTCCTGCCGGCATCGGTTTGGTAGCCACGATCATGTGCCAGCCGTCGTCCATACGCCAGATATAGGGGTCGCGGAAATTGAGGGAACTATAGCCATATTCGGCGCCGCGGAGACGGAAGAGCGGATCCTTGGTCCACGTCTTGAAATCCGGGCTGGTAGCGCGCATAACGACCTGTCTATCCTCATCGGCAGCGGGTTTATACCGCTCGCCGGTGTAATAGATATAATACAGTTTCTCGCTCTCGTCATAGACGATGCATCCGGTACCGAGCGCGGCGTCCTGCTCACCTGCTAATCCGGTCGGCAGCACTTCACCCATCTGGGTATAGGTTGCGGCATCCGTGGTCTGCAGCCCCCAAAGCGGGTGGAAAGTCTGCTCCATGTTTTGCTCGAAATTATGGAGATAGAGGATCTTATAGTCCTTCGCCACCGGGTCGTAGAACGGCAGAGGGTCACCCACCGAACCGACGGAGGGTTTGTAATACGTCGTCGTCACTGTCTCATCCGAGGCATTGAAATAGGCGGTTGTGCTCTCCCAGTCTTTTTGCTCCTGCGGAATGTTCTGCTGGCAGGCTGTAAACAAGGTACCAAGAGACAAAGTACCAAGTACAAAGGCTATTTTATTTATTGCTTTCATAAGGCGTTATTGTTTCAGATAGTTAAACGCATTTTCTGTTATCTTCTCCACGTTGTGGTGGTAGTAGTCTTTTCCTTCATCCGAAGTAGTGTACCAGTCGTAGCATCCGGATCCGATGCAGACGATTGCACCGTGGTCAGCCGTGCGCTTGAACTCCCAAGCCACTACGGCGTCATTACCTCCGGCGATGTCGTACGCGCCCGTCTTCTGGTGGAACATTTCTCGGTCGTCATACCCGCCCCAGTCAGTACCAATGTGGTATTGCGCGGTGGAGTTGGTAATCTTGTATCCCTCGTCGCAGGTATAGACGTGGTCGAGAGCCGATGGGTTCATGGTCAGGTTCTGCCAGAGGGCATGGTCGGTATGTCCGGTGATAGCGAACTCCCACGGACTGCCTACACGCTCTGCTTCTGCCTCTTTGCCGCCCCAAGCGTTATTCGGGAAGCACTCTGCTTCGCCTAAGAAGAACGGCAGGTTAACGGCATAGCGGGTGAGGAGGAACGAACCGCCTGCTTGGTAATAAGACTTCAGTTTGTCCAGCGCCAGCGGATCCATCACTTCAGGAGTAGCCTGAACGAAACGCTCTTTGCCCTCCAGACCTCCGTCCACATGGAAATGCCACCAGATCACCTTGCAATCGGTCAGTACCACGCGGTTGGCTGCCAGATCGGTGAACGAAGCATAGTCGGAGTTCTCCACATTAGCCAGCATCCAGTTAACCGCCTCTTGCTCCTCGGGATTGAGTTGCGCTACGGTCTCTGCCAGTCCGAGATAGAGAACAACCGGGTTGCCTTTCTCTTTCACCGTGACGGTATAGGTCGTTGAAGCGGTGTTATAGGTAACGGTGAACTCAACCGGATTGGTAAAGTCGCACGGCATACCACTCCGCGGAGTGAGGGTCGCTCCCTCTGTGGTCTTAACCGTCGGAACGAGGTTTTTGATGTCCGTACCGATCGGAACGGAGACGCTGATCGTTTTCGCCACTTGGTCAATGATACCGACGTAGGTATCGTTCAGCGCGAAAGAGAGGATGCGTGCCTCATCATGTTTGACCGACACTTTGTAGTCCTGGAACACATTGCCGTTCTCCACACGGACTGCAATCGGGGTGGTCATATTGACCTGATCGCCCACTTTGTGGTTCGCCGTAGCTCCGGCGGAGAGTTCCAACTGCGTGATAGTCATCAGTTGGTCATCATGGTTCTCGGGCACTCCTACTACTACGGTACGCGCAGCGTGATCCACCACACCCGTGTAGGTATCCAACATCAGGCTCTCTATCTTGCAATCGCCGTTGACGGCAAACGAGTTATCCCATTTGTTGCAAGCCACGAACAATGTACAAAGGAGTAAGAGGCCTACCCCGCCCCTCCCTAAAGGGAGGGAGAATATATTATTGTGTTTTGTTTTCATAATAATTCTCAATTATCAATTCTTAGCCCCTCAGGGGCACGATTATTTCTCAATTATCAATTGCGCCCCGCGCATTACCATCCTCCTATGTTTTGTTTATAATGTCCGTTGGAAGCAGCTACCTGCTCATGAGGGATCGGCAGATACTCGTTCTTGTTGGCGGTGAACTTAGCCGTAGTATAAATACGGCAGTCGTTTGCCTCCTCGAGGTAATACCGGTTGATCACCTGTTCTGCTTCGCCCCAGCGCACGAGGTCGAAGAAACGCTCGGACTCCATAGCGAGTTCCAGACGACGCTCCATCTTGACTTTTGCGAGTGCATTGGAAGCGTCGGTGTACGGTTTAACGAAGATACGTGCGCCGTAGTTGGTGTCATAACCGGCGAGCATAGCGGTACTGCGCGCAGCGCGGTTACGGAGTTGGTTCACGAGCGCGATTGCCTCATCGGGGCGGTTCAGCTGAGCCAACGCCTCTGCACGCATCAGGAGCACATCGGCATAACGAACCACGATGCGGTTCATCGGGCTTCCGAACCACAGGGCGGAACGGATCAGGTAGCCACCGTCGGGATCTACGTTATGTTTGAGCGTCACGTAGTAGCCGTATAGTCCGTTGGAGCGGCTCCAGTTCTGGGTGCGCTTCATCATATAGTTCGGGTTGAACTCGTATGGGAACTCCGGAATACCTACCGTCAGCCACAGACGCGGGTCTGCGGTCTCGGTCTTCGCATCGAAATCCTGCTGGTTGAAGGTCTCGATATACGGCAGACCGTTGTTGTCCGTACGGAAGGCGTTCACGAGGTTCTGGCTCGGTTTGTAGAAATCGCAACCACCCTCGATACGGGAAGGAACCATCAGACCGTACGACCAGTTGCAGTTACCGAGGTTGGTACCGTCGTTGGTCGAATACTGCATTGCCCAGAGACTCTCTTTGCCGTTCTCGTATTGCGGCTCGGGACGGAAGTTATTATGGAAATCGTCCTCCAGTCCGTATCCCGCAGAAGTATAAATATTCTCCTCGGTGTAGGTGAGCACTTTCTCCAGATCCGCCTGGTTGATCTCGGTCACCGCGTGGGTGTTCGGGTCGTCCTGGCGATAAGCCTTATAGAGATATACTTTAGCGAGCAGACCGGCAGCCGAAGCCTGGGTCGGGCGACCTTTGTCGGCTTGTGTTTGAGGCAGCACCGAGTATGCGTACTCCAGATCGTCGGCGATGAGTTGCCAACCTTCATCGTTGGTGTACTTGGTGTTGCTCAATTCGTTATAGTCCGCTTGCTTCATGTTCGGATCTACGACGAACGGAATGTTCTTGTAGAGCCGCTTCAGCAGAAAATGGCCGTAAGCGCGCAGGAACTTCATCTCGCCCAGACGCTGCGCCTTGAGTTCATACGTGTCCGGCATGGCGTTGAGCGCGTCGATCGCTGCGTTCACACGGCTCAGACAGTTGTACAGACGCACCCACATATCGTTGATGTTCCAGTTGGTGGTCATGATACCTTGACTGATCTCCAGTTGATGGAACACATCGCCGTCGTTCTCGGTACTGCCGCCCTTATAAGCGTCGTCCGAACGGACATCGAAATTCCACATACTGAAGGAGGAGTTCACATCCTCGGCGGAGATAAACACCGCGTAGGCGGAGATCACCACATTATCGATATACTGCGGGTCGTTCACTTGATCCTCGCTCAATATACCTTGCGGCACATCCTGGTTAAGGAAATTATCGCAGGAAGTACAAAGGAGCAATGCACCGAGTATAAAGGGTATTATCTTATTTGCTTTCATAATATTTTTCCTTTCATCTTTCATCTTTCATTTTTCACCTTTCAACTTAGAACGTTACTTTCGTTCCTAATGTTACGGTCAGCGGGATAGGATATCCGAAGGTGGGGTTCTCGGGATCTACACCGGTGAACTTAGCCGAATGGATGGTGAATACATTCTGTGCGGAAACGAACCAGCGCCAGTTTTGCATCAACATCTTGTCGCACGCTTTCTTAGGCAGGTTGTAACCCAACTGGATATTACGCAGTTTGAGGAACGAGCCGTCCTCTACGAAATAGGTGCTGACGCGGGTCTCGTTGTTGTTATTATTGGTCGAGAGCGCCGGGATGTCGCTGTTGGGATTGGAGAGCGACCAAGCGTCCAACACGCGCGTACCTTTATTTAAATTAGGTACGTTGATACCTGCCCAGAGGTCGGTCTGCTCCTTGTAATCCTTGGTGATCACTTGCACGCCGCCTACTCCTTGGAAGAAGAGGGTGAGGTCAAATCCTTTGTATTCGAAATAGAAGTTCGCGCCGAAGGAGATTGCCGGTACCGGCGAATAGATCCATGTCTGGTCTTTCTCCGTGATCACACCGTCTCCGTCGAGGTCGCGGTAACGGATACGTCCGAGACCTGCGCCTTCCTGAATAGCGTGGTTGTCAATATCGTCCTGGCTCTTGAAGATTCCATCGGCGATGTAACCTACCTGCGATCCCATCGCGTGACCTACAACGGACTGCACGCCGTTACCGCCGAACCGACCGCTGGCGGCTACCGTCTCCGGCAGTTTGACCACCTTGTTGTCGTAGTGCGAGAGGTTCGCCGTGATGTCGTATTTGAAGCCGGACTTGGTCTGGTTGCGGTAACCCAGAGCGAGCTCCACACCCATGTTATCCATCGCGCCGGCGTTCACCCATTGCGTACCACCCTCGCCCATCGCACCGATACCGGTCATCTCGACGAGAATGTCCTTGGTCTGCTTGTAGAACCAGTCGAACGAACCGTAGAAGGTCTGCTGGAAGAACGAGAAATCAAGACCGACGTTGGTCTGGGTGGTCGTCTCCCATTTGATATCGTCGTTGCCTACTTGAATGCGACGGAAACCGGACGGCAGGATCTGTCCGCCGTTGGTGCCGGCGATGTCGTACGAAGTACCGTAACTCTGTCCGCCGTTCTCGGTCACGCCGTAGTTGGACTCATAGATCGTGTAGCGGGCGGTAGAGGATATATCCTGGTTACCGGTCTGACCCCACGAAGCACGGAGCTTGAGGTCATTGAGCCAACCGTAAGCGCCGCGCATGAATTTCTCCTCGCTGATACGCCAACCGGCGGATACGGAGGGGAAGGTAGCGAAGCGGTTATGCTTACCGAAACGGCTCGAACCGTCGTGACGGAGCGTGAAGGAAACGAGGTAACGGTTGTCGTAGCTATAGTTCGCTTTTCCGAAGAAGGAGATCAGCGAGTAGCTGCCTGCGCCGCCGTATGCCTGCGCCTTGCCTGTTCCGGCGGACGGCCACATATAGGTCGGGCTGAGGACGATAAAATCCTCCTTGTACGCGGAACTCCAGTCGTCGATCTCGCGGTTCAACTCCGTACCAAGCATGAAGTCTGCACGGTGTTTGTTGATGTCGAGGTTATAGGTGATGATGGCGTTCCACATCCATTTGAGCCAGTGCTCCTGTTTGGACTCCACGGCGTTCTTGTCGTTCGCTACCACGCCTTCCGCAATGGGATAAGTGAAGAAACGCTGTTTCTTCTGGGCATAGTCGATACCCGCGGTCGTGCGGATATTGAGTCCCTTGACGGGGTTGATATTGATGAACACGTTACCGAACACACGCCAGTACGTATAGCGGTTGTCCTTGTTGCGCTCCAGGATCGACATCGGGTTCTCGCGTTGCGGGAAACCGCTGGAGGAAGGAGCCTGCGCCAAGGTCTCGCCGTCGGACTTATAAACCGGCAGCAAGGGGTTGTATTGCAGCACACTATTGATAAACCCGCCCGGGGCACTCACCTCGGAGGTGCGGTTCAGGGTGAAGTTCTCGCCGATCGTCACGTAGTCTTTCAGGATCTTATAATCGGTGTTGATACGCGCCGAGAAACGGTCAAAGTCCGAGTTCTTGATCACACCCTCGTTCCTGTAGTAACCCAGCGAGAAGAACGAACTACCCTTCTGGCTGCCGTTGGAGACGGATATATTATAATTTTGAATCACGCCCGGGCGCGTAGTCTCGCTGAACCAGTCGGTGTTGCTCACCGGCACCGTTCCCGCGTCGTCCATGTATTTGTTGAGCATGATGTTATTGAGGACGGGCTGACCTTGGGCATTGTAGCCCCAGTCGTAGCGATAACCCAATACGTTGGTGTTCGGGTCTGCTACGCCGTCGTTGATGTACGCTTGCCATAACGCGCGACCGTATTGCTCGGAGTTGAGCACGCGCATCCTGTTCACATACGACTGAACGGCTACCGAGGCGTCCAGATCGACACGGATCTTACCCTCTGCGCCTTTCTTGGTCGTGATAATAATGACACCGTTGGCGGCACGGCTACCGTAGATAGAAGCGGAAGCGGCATCTTTCAGCACTTGGATCGACTCGATGTCATTGGGGTTCAACTCGTGCATGCCGGATTTGGTAGGCACACCGTCAATGATGTACAGCGGGTCGTTGTCGTTGAGCGTACCGATACCGCGGATACGAACCGTTGCCGCACCCGAAGGGTTACCGTCGGCGGAAATGTTCATTCCCGGGATCTTACCCTGCAGCGCTTTCATCGGGTTGTTCTCCTGCTGTTTCTCCAGATCCTTGGCGCTCACAGCACTGACGGCACCGGTCAAGTCCGCCTTACGCTGGGTGGTATAACCGGTCACTACCACTTCGTCCAGCACCTCGCTGTCTTCCGCCAACGTAATGCGAAGATTAGCAGCAGCTGCCACGTTTTGAGATTTGTAGCCGACATAGGAGATCACCAGTTTCGCTCCCGAAGCCACATTCAGTTGGAAATTACCATCGAAATCCGTGATGGTACCATTCGTCGTTCCTTCCTCCAGCACAGATGCACCGATCACCGGTTCACCCGTTGCCTCATCCACAATCACACCCGTCGCTGTTACCTGCGCGTGTGCAAAAGCAATAGACAGCAACATCGCAAAGAAGGATGTCAAAAGAAGTCTTTTGTTTTTCATGAGATTTATTTGTGTTAAACAATACAGCAGAACTTGGAGTTTCCAAATTCCGCTGCAAAAGTACATGCTTTTCCGCACATGCGCAAATAATTATGTTGCAAAAAATGTTGCGTATGTTGCATTGCAACAATTACGGCATATTTCGCAACATTTTTAGTATCTCACGAATGTTTCATTTTAGCGCTCAGAAGGAAGATGACCGAAGTACTCCTTGTAGCATTTGGTGAAGTAGCCGGCAGAGGAGAAGCATAGTTCGAGGGCGACCTGCTGGATGGTCATGTCCGTGGTATGGAGGAGTTGATCGGCACGGATGAGGCGCTGCTCACGGATATAATCAAGCGGTCCTTTGCCCGTTACCGTCTTGACCCTGCGGAAGAGCTGGGTGCGGCTGAGTTGGAGCATCGAACCGAGGTACTCCACATTGAGATTGGGGTCGGAGAGGTGCTCGTTCACGATCTGTTTGAGTCGGTCGGCAAAGGCTTCGTCGCGACGGCTGAGCTGGATCGCTTCCTGCATGTTCTCCAGCTGCGGAAGAATATCCTGTTTGATCTCCGTCTGGAGTTTGAATTGACGGGCGATGATATAGCTGAGGGTTGCTACAAAGAGGATAAAGAACACCGCCACACATACAGAGAGAACAATTCGGTCAAACTGCATCTGCCGCCATTTGCTTTCGGTCTGTGTCTGGACGAGGTGCAGCGTCTCCAGATCGCGAGTTATATCTTCGTCCTGTTTGAGCATCGGATAAGCCGCTTTGGCATCAACAAGGATCGTTTCAAGGACGGTGTCGCGCACGAAAGGTTCGTTATGCAATATACGCGCGGCGGCATCTATGACCATGTCTCCGCGGGAGGAATAAGTGGCAGAACAATTGATTTTACCGTCCACGATGGCTTGCAGCCCGGGGTTGATGCCGTCCACGCCCATGATGGGAATTGAGAATTGGTAATTCTGAAGCGCGTCTGCCGCACCGATTGCCATCAGGTCATTATGAGCAACAATGAGGTCTGGCAAGGGCTGGGTAGCAAGGTATTCGGAGACAACTTTGTACGCTTCTTCACGGTACCAGCTGCCCATGACGGAATACACCTCTACGCCCTCCGGCAGTCCGTCCATCAGTCCTTGATGGCGGAGGGTCGCAGGAGTCGAACCCGGCAACCCGGCAACTTCGAGAATGGAGAACCGGGAATTCTTAATTTTTAATTTTTCATTTTTAATTTTTAATTCCTCCCTCACCCATTGCGCCATGAGGGAGCCGACTTTGTAGTTATCGCCGCCGATGAAAGCAGTCCATTCGTCTCCGGTGACGCGGCGGTCGGCTACAATGACAGGAATACCGGCACGATAAGCCCGTGTGACAGCAGGCTTGACCGCTTCGGCTTCATTGGGACTGACGATCAGCAGATCCACCCTTTCAGCAATGAAACTGTCGATCTGGGCGCATTGGAGTTCGTTGCTGCCGTATGCAATCCGGCGCGAGAGCACCATGTCGGGATGCAGCAGCAACTCGCGCTCCATCTCATAGTTCATTTTCTGCCTCCAAGCGTCATCCAGACACTGGCTGACTCCGATCCGATACTGCGGCTGGCGAGGGCTACAACCCATCAATACAGCCAATGCAGCAAAGAGAATAACAATTATGTTTCGCATGGTACAACATTTTTGCGGCTGCAAAGGTACTGCTTTTTTTCGATATATGCAAAAAAAATCGCCCCGAAGGACGATTTTTCCAATTCTCTCCCCCTTTAGGGGGTTGGGGGGCTAACCTTGATGCTCCGCATCGTACTCTTGTCCGCATACCCTCCACAAGTACGCGCGCATGGTCTTGGCACCGCCTGCCGTGTCTTTCTGCGCAAGGAAGGCTTGCTGGTCGGCAACGATCTTCGTCAGATCGGCGCGACGTGCGGTGACCATCGCTGCCACTCCGGCGAACCGCTCACGCGCCTTCAACTCCTTGGTGCCCGGTTGAGTGGTACGCTCGCCATGAACGGACGTGTAGGTGGCTTTCATGTAATTGTAAATCGTGCGAAATTTCTTCGCGATCTTGCCCGAGATGTGATGAATCGGGTCTTCAAATACTACTTTTCCCATAGTTAATGTTGTTTTTTTGTATCCGCCAAGTTTGGCGGATTGGTTAATTTGGCTACTTCTTACTCGCATCGTAAGTCTCGACCGTTTTGCTTTGGATAACTACAGACGTGTCGCCTTTCTGCCATGCCTCGCTTCGGGTAGTGATCGTCCTCGTCACGTTGCAGGAACTCAGTCCCAGCGAAGCCGCAAGTGCCGTCAGTGCCGCGATCAGAACCGAAACGATTACTTTAAGGATTTGCTCGCCTTAAAGGCGGTTTCCAGCGCGGCGCGCTGTGTCGGATCAGCAAGCGCTTCTTTGGCTGCCTGTGCTGCCGTCTTGAGAGCGGCCTGGCAGGCAAGTACTTTGCTGTTCGTGCTATGCCGTACCGGATTCAGCAGATCCACGCCCAGCTGCTCCTTGCCGCAGTTGCAACGCTTGAAATACAGCGTCTCCGAGCGGTTGAATTTGCCCAGTTGCAACGCTTGAAATACAGCGTCTCCGAGCGGTTGAATTTGCCCAATACGCGGGCAAACATACCATGCAATGTGATTTTTGCCATAGTAGGTTCAGGTTAATACGTTAAACTGTTAAATTGTTAATTTGTCAAGGTGCACCGGATTTGAAACCTTCCTTTTTGGGTGATCAGGACTGAGAAGGAAGCAACAAACGCCCCGATCATCCATTATCTTGTTTTCTCAGCGAGAGTACCAAAGATCGGCTTTCGCGTTTTTAAGATTTCTTAAATTTTCGTCAGATCATAGCCGGCATAGCGGCTCAGAGACATCGTTTCCTCGTAAGTCAGCCAGCGGCGGACATAGATCGCATGCGAGGTGATGCGGTGTTTGTGGCGCCAGCCGTAGAGCAAGGTCTCCAAGCCCTCCAACCCTACCGGCGCACCTACATGCCGTTCCAAAGAACGAACGAGGTCGGTTTTAAAAAATTTCTGTGCCATTAGTCAATAAATTCGATTTCCAGTTGCCCTTTCATTGTCCGCTCAATATATTCGCGGTGCCGCTCTTTGCCGTACGTGATACCGAAAGCTATGCGGTTGGCTTTTTCCGCTTCGCTCGGCGTGTGTCCGGAACGATCGGGACGAGCCTGCACGATATGCATCACGCCGCCGTTGCGAGCCGGATAGCGCCGCAGGTAATACGG